>NZ_JBHYWI010000090.1:0-32091 GCF_042751525.1 Kitasatospora sp. NPDC059408 | reverse complement strand
CGCGCCGGTGGGCGGGGGGGGGCTCGGGGGGGGGGGCGGCGCCGGGGTAGGGGGCGGCCGCGCCCCGCGGCGCTTGCGGGCGGCGGGCGCCGCGCCCCCCCCCCGCCCCCCCCGCCCCTGATGAGAGGGACGGGACCATGCGCAGGACTCCGGCTCCGCTGTTCACGGCGGCCGTCGTCGCGGCACTCGCCGCGGGCGTCGGCGCCCCGGCCGCCGCCGATCCACCGCCCGGGGTGACCCCGGGCGCCCAGGACATCGTGTGTACGGCGCCGCAGGGCGCCTCCGACGTGCTGAACCAGCTCAGCGGCGACTACAACGCCTCGCTGACCGACCCCGGCGCTCCGCGCTGGTACGTCTGGGGTCCGCAGGGACCGTCGCCGATCACGGCGAAGGCGGGAGCGAACCCGATCACCCGGCCGAGCAACACCACCGGGGGACTGAGAGCACTCGACTTGCCGGGCAGCGGCGTCGACTGCGCCGGCGCCGCCCGCGACCCGCAGAGCGGCGACCAGGTGAGCGACGACTTCGTGGCGTTCGCCAAGGAGGCGGTCGCGGTGGCCGGAGGATCACGGGTGCCGGTGAACCTGACGACGCAGAACCTCAGGGACCTCTACACCTGCAACGTCACCAACTGGCAGCAGATCGACCCGGCGTACTCCGACTCCACGGCCAAGCCCTTCCTCCCGGCGTACGACTCCAACGTCAGGGCCTTCTTCCTGAAGACCATCGGTGGCGGCAGCCCGGTCATCCCGGGCAGCTGCGTCATCCAGGGCACCCAGGAGAACCAGGGATCCGACCCGGCGCTGAGCGATCCCGACGCGATCGTCCCGTACTCGGTCAGCCACTACATCCGGCAGGTGCTCTACGGCCGCGGCGGCGGCTCGGACGTTCCCGGCCCGTTGACCCTGCGCAGCATCGACGGTGTCGCGCCCGTCGACACGGCGAACCGGAGGATCGGCGACGCGTTCGCCGGGACCGTCTACAGCCACATCCTCTACAACGTCGTCCGGGACGCCGACTGGACCGCGACCGACGCGCACGGCCAGGCGATCCAGGGCGTCTTCGGCCCCACCGGCTGGATCTGCACCAGCCCGACGGCGGCCGGCGACCTGCAGAGCTTCGGCCTCCTGCCGCTGCAGGGCTTCGACTGCGGCGCTGTCATCCACTCCTGACCGGCTCCTCTCCGCACCAGTGGAACCCACCTCTCCCAAGGAGTTCACCATGTCAAGAACCCGTGTCCGGCTCGCCGCCACCGGTGCCGCCGTCGTCCTCGCCGTGACCGGCCTGAGCGGCGCCGCCGCGGCCGACACCACGGTCACGACCACGCCGCCCACCGGGCAGGCCGTCATCACCTCCGACCTGACGTTCCTTCAGAACGCGGTGACAAACGGCATCGTGATCGTCCCGCTCCCGCCGGCGACCCCGGCCTACGCCGACACCACCGGCCTCACCACGACCCTCCCGGTCTCGGGCGGCGTCGCGAACATCCCGGCGTTCAACGGTGACATCCAGTTCGGCGGCGACCTGCTGTTCGTCAACATCGCCACGGGCAAGACCGTGATCTTCAAGCAGCTCGACCTCGTGATCAACAAGGGCAAGTTCTTCGCCGTGCCGGACGGCGCGACGGCCCCGGTGGCCCTGCTGGACCCGGCGGGCCGGGTCTCGGTCGGCCGCAACGGCACCGCCCAGACGCTCAACACCACCGGTCTGAAGGTGGACGCGGCCGCCGCGCAGTACCTCGACACCAACCTCGGCACGACCTTCTTCACGGCCGGCCAGTCGATCGGTTCGCTCGCGGTGACCTACACGCCCGGCAGCTGACGTCTCGGCCCGGTGGACGCCACCGGGGCAGCTCGGCGGGTCCGCGCTCCGGCGCGGGCCCGCCCGCCTTGGGGGTGGCCAACTCCGTTACAGGGGAGTCGCGTTGTGGCCTCGTACATCTGGCCGACCGGATCCGGCCATGTCCGGCTGGCCGAATGGTACGCACCGGAGCCATCCGGCCCAGCGCCATCGACGCCCCGCGCCGCCCACCGGCGGCTCGCACCCACCGGAGGTCCCCGCCATGAGAATCCGCGAACCCGACCCGGGAGACCGAGGGTGGTGGCACCGGCGACTGCCGGCCCTGGCGCTCGTCTGGGCCGTGGTGGCGGCACTCGCGGTGGTCCCGGTGGGCCTGGGGGCGGTGCCCGAGGCGCGGGCGGACTCCGTGAAGACGGTGCAGGGACCGAAGGTCTGGATCCCGGAGAAGAAGGGGTACGGGCCCGAGGGGAGCGTGACGGTCTCCCAGACGGAGAACCTGACCAACCAGGTGCTACAGGTCTCCTGGAGCGGGTTCACGCCGACCCGGTCCGTCACCGGCAAGCCGGTGATCAAGGCGATCAAGGATTCCGAGGACATCGCCTACGCGGTGCGGATCTACGAGTGCAAGGGCGAGAACCCCCTCATCACGGACTGCTACGGAAGCACGCTCTACGGAGGGGAGGCTTCGCTCGGCTTCGAGCAGAAGGCGCGTCCCTCGGGTCTGGAGGCGCCCGAACTCCGGTCCAACATGGTGATCGCCGCGACCGGCCAGGACGGCTCCGGCGCGGCCTCCATCGAGGTCTGGAACAAGCAGCAGAGCGTCGGACTCGGGTGTGACGCGGCGAACCCCTGCTCCCTCGTGGTCGAGCCGAACTACGGCGGCGACCCGATCGACTACTACAAGCTCCGCAAGGGCCAGGCCGACTGCGAAGACCACCGGATGGACGTCGGCTCGCAGATCTTCAAGGCCGCGACGGACTCCACCCTGCGCCCCGGCATGGAGAACTGGAAGACCAGGAACCGCAGCAGCGAGCAGTGCGCCTGGGGCCATCACGTGGTCGTCCCCCTGCACTTCGCCCCCACCCCGGACGACTGCGCGGCGGCCGCCGCCGACCTCCGGGCCCAGGGCCTGGAGATGGCGAACCGCGCCATGCAGCAGTGGCGGTCCGGTCTGTGCCTCGGCAGCTCCCCGCTGACCGTCCAGTACGCCTCGGCCGGCGGTGAACCGCAGGCGCGGACGGCGTTCTTCGGCGGGACCACCGACGTCGCGCTCACGGCCAGGCCGGACCAGTCGCCGCCGGCCCGGCCGTACGTCTACGCGCCCCTGACCACGACCGGCATCTCCGTGGTGTTCGCGATCGACGACAGGACGACCGGGCGCCAGATCCGCGACCTGCGGCTGAACGCCCGGCTGCTGGCCAAGCTCCTGACCCAGTCCTACGACTCGCCGGGCGATCCGATCAAGTCGGTGGCGGGCAACCCGACGTGCCTGTTCACCGACCCGGAGTTCATCAAGCTGAACCCGCAGACGGAAGCGAACGGAATCCACTGGCCGACCAGCTGCGGCGGGATCCTGACCGTCTTCCCGTCCGTCGCCGGCGGTACCACCGACCTCACTTACCAGGTGACCTCGTGGATCGCGAGCGACCCCGAGGCGGCCCGTTTCCTCGACGGCGAGCCCGATCCGTGGGGCATGCGGATCGACACCTTCTACCTGCGGCCGCAGTTCCCCGGGTACCCCGTCGAGGCCTTCCAGCCGCAGGACTTCACCGGCCCGGGCGTGTCGACCACCACCGTGGACCTCGCCCACTGGAAGCAGTACGAGTGGAACCCCTCCCTGCTCGGCCTGAGCCGGGTGGCCCGCAACATCCTGGAGGGCAAGCCGACCTGCCAGCAGCCGAACTCCGAATCGGACGGCCGGCACCTGGACTGCCCCGTCCAGGCCCCGGGTGAACGGGCCCTGCTCGCCATCATGGACGCCGGCCAGGCCAAGGCGTTCTCGATGCCCGAGGCGGCCCTGCTCAACCCGGCGGGCGCCTTCGTCGCCCCCGAGCGGTCCGGCTTCCAGGCCGCCGTCGCCGACATGACGGTCGATGCCGCCACCGGCGTGCAGCAGCTGCCCTACGGCGCCGCGGACACCGCGTACTCGCGGGACCAGAAGGCCTACCCGCTGACCACCGTGCAGTACGCGATGGTCCCGACGAGCGGAGTGCCGGAGGCCAAGGCCGGTGCGATCGCGAACTTCCTCAAGTCGGTCACCAACGGCGGCCAGGTGTACGGCATCGAGCCCGGCCAGCTCGCCCCGGGCTTCCTCGCCCTGACCGCCGCTCAGCGCGCCCAGGCCCAGGACGCGGCCGCGCACGTGGCCGCGCAGGACGGCAAGCTGCCCGGGAACCAGGCCGCCCCGCCGAACCCGCCGGCCGTCGCGGGCGGCACCTCCGGGGGCGGCGCCACCTCCGCCCCGGCGGGCGGCAGCGGAGGCTCCAGCCCGGTGAGCGACAACGGCTCGGCGGGCGGCACCGCCCCCGACGGCACCGGGACGGGCTCCGACCGGAACGGCACCGCCACCGACGGGTCCACCGCGGCCGGTACGGGCGCCGGTGCGCCCGCTGCCGCGGCACCGCCGGCCGCGGGTGCCAAGCCCACCGGGACGCCGACCGCCAAGGGCCCGCTGTCCGCCGCCCCGGTGGCGGCCGGCACCCCGCTGGCCGACCGATCGGGCCTGGCGCGGCTGCTGCTGCCCGTCGCCCTGATCGCCGGCCTGGTGCTGGTGGTCGGCGGGCCGGCCGCGCTGCTCCTCGGCGGCACCCCGGCCGGCGACAAGGCGGTGGCCGCAGTGCGCCGGGGCTGGTCGCGGCTGCGCCGCAGGCCCTGACGCCGACGCGGCGAACGACTCGGCGGGGCCGCCGTCCCGGCCCCGCCGAGCCCCTTCCGGCGGGCGCACGCTCCCTGCCCGTTCCCCCGCAGCCGTTCCATGCAGCCGTTCCCACGCAGCCGTTCCCCCGCAGCCGTCCCCGAGCACGGAGAGCAGACCATGACAGCCGCCGCCGAACCCGCGGCACCGTACGCCGGGGCACCGGGCCAGCCCGACCGCGGGCCGGACGAGGACGTCCCGCGCATCATCACCGCCCCCGCGACCGCCGGCGACCGGGTGTTCCGCGGCGTGCTGCGGCTCGCCGGGCTCTCGGTCTTCGCGATCATGGGGCTGATCGCCTTCTTCCTCGTGCTGCGCGGCGCCGACGCGCTGCGCATCGTCGGCTGGTCCTTCCTGACCGAGCGGAAGTGGCAGACCGGCGCGCACAGCTTCGGCATCGCGGCGGTGCTCCCGGACGGTCTGCTGATCGCCGTCATCGCGCTGACGATCGCCGTCCCGGTGGCGCTCGGCACCGCGATCTTCATCTCCGAGTACGCGCCCCTGCGGCTGCGCGCACTGCTGATCACCCTGGTCGACCTGATGGCGGCCATCCCCAGCATCGTCTACGGCCTCTGGGGGCTGTTCTTCCTCCAGCCGCGCATCCTCGGCCTGGTGCGCTGGATGGCCAACCACCTCGGTGACGTGCTCCCGTTCCTGAAGGTGCGCACCGGCGACGTCGGACCGTCCTACACCTCCTCGACCTTCATCGCGGGCGTGGTGGTGTCGCTGATGATCATTCCGATCGTCACCTCGCTCTCCCGCGAGGTGTTCTCCCAGGCACCGCAGGGCGAGCGGGAGGGCGCCTACGCGCTGGGCTCGACGCGCTGGGGGATGGTCCGGACCGTGGTGCTGCCGTTCGGACGCGGCGGTGTGATCGGCGCGGTGATGCTGGGCTTCGGCCGCGCGATGGGCGAGACGATCGCCGTCGCGCTGATCATCTCGCCGAGCTTCCAGACCATCACGCACGTCCTGGAGAACGGCGCCAACTCGATCCCGGCGCTGATCGCACTGCGGTTCGGCGAGTCGGACTCGCTGTCGCTCTCCGCGCTGATGGCGGCCGGTCTGGTGCTGTTCGCGCTGACCCTGCTGGTCAACGTGGCGGCCGGCTTCGTGATCAACCGGTCCCGTTCCGGCTCCGCGACGGCGGACTGACCATGACGAACCCCGAAGGGACGATCCGATGACCACGCTCGACCTGCCGCCGGTCGCGGCGTCCGGGCCCGCAGCCGCTCCCGCGCCCGACGGACGGCCGCGACCCGAAAAGCGGGTGAAGCTCGGCGGCATCACCCGGGACGACGTCTTCACCCTGGCCGGCGCGTCGGCCGGCTCGCTGGGCCTGGACTGGATGCTGTACGAGCGGGTCCTGCCGTTCAGCGGCGTGCTCGGCTTCCTGATCTGCTGGTACGTGCTCTTCCTGGCCGGCTACTACGCGCTCGGCCGTCTCCAGTGGGGTCCGATGATGGTGCGCGACCGCTTGGTGGCGGTGGTCGCCTGGAGCGCCGGGCTGCTCATCGTCGGACTGATCGCCGACCAGATCGGCTACGTGACGAGCCGTGGGATGGACGCGGCGCAGCACCTCAACTTCTTCACCGAGTCGATGGAGAGCACCGGCCCGCTCAGCCCGATCACCTCCGGCGGTGCGCTCAACGCGATCGTCGGATCGCTCGAACAGCTGGGCCTGGCGACGTTGTTCGCGGTGCCGCTGGGGATCGGCGCGGCCGTCTTCATGTCCGAGGTCGGCGGCCGGATGGCCCGGCCCGTACGGACGCTGGTCGAGGCGATGACGGCGCTGCCGTCGATCGTCGCCGGCCTGTTCGTCTTCGGCGTCGTGATCCTCACCTTCGGGTTCGAGAAGAGTGGCTTCGCCGCCTCCCTGGCGCTGACCGTGATGATGATGCCGATCGTCACCCGGGCCGCCGAAGTGGTCATCCGGCTGGTGCCGGGCACCCTGCGCGAGGCCTCGTACGCGCTCGGCGGCAGCCAGTGGCGGACGGTGTGGAACGTCGTGCTGCCCACCGCCCGCCCGGGACTGGTGACGGCCGTCGTGCTCGGGATGGCGCGCGGCGTCGGCGAGACCTCGCCGGTGCTGCTGACCGCCGGCTTCACCGCACAGTTCAACGGCAACCCGTTCGAAGGGCACCAGGTGTCGCTGCCGCTGTACATCTGGAACTACGTCAAACAGCCCTACGACCCCATGATCGCACGGGGCTTCGCCGCCGGTCTGACCCTGATGGGCGTGGTGCTGGTCCTGTTCGTCACCGCGCGTCTGCTCGGTGGCCGCCGGCCCGGTCAGCTGACCGGGGCACAGAAGCGCCGGATCAGCCGGGACGCGCGCCGCGCCGAGGCCGCCGCGCTGGCCGCCGTCTCCCGTCCGGTCGTCGCCGTGCCGAGGAGTCGCTGATGTCGCACTCAACCAACCGCAGTACCAGAGGAGTTCTCATGTCGTGGGAGGCCGCAAGGCGCCCCGTGGCCCGCACGGTGGCCGTACTGCTGTCCCTCCTGCTCGCCTCGGGGACCATGCTGGCGCGCAGCACTCCGGCGCACGCGGGCGTGGTGCTGAGCGGCGAGGGTTCCAGCTGGGCCGCACCGGCCCTGGACCAGTGGCGCCAGGACGTCCGGACGCAGGGCATCGGCATCGACTTCGCCGCGACCGGCTCGGCGAACGGCCGCGCCTCGTGGCGCAACAACCAGACCGACTTCACCGCCTCGGACGTGCCGTTCCGCTCCAAGGAGGACACCGGCCTGAACGAGGCGGGCCGGCGCGGCGGCGGCGGTGGCGCCGAACAGCCGACGTACGGCTACTCGTACGTGCCGATCACCGCGGGCGGCACCACCTTCATGTACAACCTGCAGATCGGCGGGAAGCAGGTCCGTGACCTGCGGCTCTCCCCGCAGACCATCGTGGACATCTTCACCAACAAGATCACCAACTGGAACGATCCGAAGATCACCCAGGACTACGGCAGGCAGCTGCCCAGCCTGAAGATCTTCCCGGTCGTCCGCTCCGACGGCTCGGGCGCCACCGCGCAGTTCACCCGCTGGATGTCGCACACCTACGGCGCCCAGTGGGACGACTACTGCAAGGCGGTCAACTCCGTCAGCTGCGGTGAGTACACCGAGTTCTTCCCGGCGTCCAGCCCGATGGTCGCGCAGAGCAGCTCCGACACCGTCGCCAGCTACATCATGGCTCCCACCAACCAGGGCACCATCGGCTACGACGAGTACGCGTTCGCCAAGAAGGCCAACTGGCCCGTGGTGAAGGTGCTCAACAAGGCCGGCTACTTCTCGCTGCCGACCGCCTCCAACGTGGCGGTGTCGCTCACCGCGGCGAAGATCCGGGGCGTCGACGACGACACCCCGGAGTCCGACCCCAATTACCTCCAGCAGAACCTCGACGGCGTCTACACCATGGACGACCCGCGCGCGTACCCGATCTCCAGCTACAGCTACCTGATCGTGCCGCGCTCCGACTTCCTCAAGCCGCTGCCCCGGTTCAACGACGACAAGGGCGCCGCCCTCAGCCGGTTCCTCGACTACGTGCTGTGCGAGGGACAGGGCGAAGCCGATCAGCTCGGCTACTCGCCGATCCCGTACGGCCTGGTCAAGGGCGGGCTGAAGCAGAGCAAGCACATCCCGGGCAACGCCAGCAAGGTCAACGCGGACAGCCTGGCGGGCTGCGCCAACCCGACCATCAACCAGGCCGGCGAGCTGACGCTCCTCAAGAACGCCCCGATGCCCAGCCCCTGCGACAAGCAGGGCCAGGCGCTCGACTGCACCGTGCAGAACGGCCAGGCGGTCAGCGGCGGTTCGGGCCCGGGCAGCGGCCCGGGCGGCAGCGGCGGCGGCGCGGCCGGCGGCACCGGCGGTACGGGCAGCGGCGGCGGCACCGGCAAGGCCGGGAACAAGGGCACGGGCGGTGGCACCGCGGGCGGCGCCGGCGGTGCGGCGGCGGCCGGCGGCACCGGCGACCCGAACGCCCAGGGCGCGGCCGCCGACCCGAACGCGGCCGCCGGCACCCCCGGCGACCAGCCCGCCGACGACGTCGTCGACCCGCAGACCGGCCAGGTGGTGGCCCGCGGCCGCGGCGGTGCCGGGGAGGTCGCGGCGAACGTGGTCGACGTGGCCGGAAAGCCGGACGACTGGATGCTCAGCACGCTCACCGCGATCGAGCTGATCGCCGTCGTCCTCGTCCCGCCGCTGCTCGGCCGCCGGCTCCTGCGCCGCCGCACGTCGGGCGGCGCGTCGTGACGGCCCCCGTGCTGGAGAAGCCGGCCGCCCCCGCCCCGGGCGTCCCGGAGCCGGCCGGTCCGGCCGGGCGGCCCGCGGTGACGCCGGGGCGGCGATGGTTCCTCCAGGCGGCCTGGGCGGTCAGCCTGCTGGCCGCGCTGGTCCTGGGCTTCGTCGGCTTCCTGTTCACGCTCTCGGACATCCAGGAGCGGCACTACCAGTCCACCGCGCACAAGACCTTCCGGGACCAGCTCGCCCGCGCGGTCGCCCCGACCGGCTCCGCGCCGGACGGCGAACCGGTGGCGCTGCTGGACATCCCGGCGATCGGCCTGCACCAGGCCGTCGTCGTCGAGGGCACCACCGGCCGGGACCTCATGCGCGGGCCCGGCCACCGGCGGGACACCGCGCTGCCCGGCCAGAGCGGGGTGGCGGTGGTCTTCGGCCGCGGGGCCACCTTCGGGGCGCCGTTCGCCGAACTGTCCAAGCTGCGGGTCGGCGACCGGATCGAGACGACCACCGGGCAGGGCACGGCCAGCTACACCGTCAACGCGTACGGCGACGGCGACGCCCCGATCACCGACCCGGCCCCCGACCGGCTCGTCCTGGTCACCGGGGACTCCGACTGGATCCCCGGCTCCACCGTGATGATCGGCGCCCGGCTGGACGGCGACCCCCAGCTGAACCCGGGCGGCCGGCCCGCCACCGTCCCGTACGACAAGGCGCTGGCCGCGGACAAGGGCGCGCTGGCCACGCTGCAGCTGTGGTCGCTCGGCCTGCTCGGCGCGGTGGTCGCCGCCCTGCTGCTGGCCCGGTACTGGCGCCGCTCGACCGCCTACCTGAGCCTCGCGCCGGTGGTCGGCGCGGCGCTCTGGGCGGTCTACGAGAACGCCGCCGCCCTGCTGCCCAACCTCTACTGACGCGCGCCCGGAGGACCGTACCGATGACGGATGCACCGATGACCGACCACCCGCCGACCCCGGCCCGGCCGACCGACGCGCCGCACCCGGAGGCGGACCCGGCCGCCGACACGCTCACCCTGCCGCCCGTCCAGCCGGTGCCGCGGTACGGCACCGGGGCCGGCGGCGGGGCGCTCGCCGCCCTGGAGACCCGGGACGTCTCCGCCTGGTTCGGCTCGCGCAAGGTGCTGGAGCGGGTCTCGCTGGCGATGCCGGCCGGCGAGGTCACCGCGCTGATCGGCCCGTCGGGCTGCGGCAAGTCCACCTACCTGCGGATCCTCAACCGGATGCACGAGATGGTGCGCGGCGCCGCGCTGGCCGGCGAGGTCCTGCTGGACGGCGAGGACGTCTACCACCTCGACCGGCGGCCGGCCGAGGTGCGCCGCCGGATCGGCATGGTGTTCCAGCGGCCCAACCCGTTCCCGGCGATGTCCGTCCAGGACAACGTCGCGAGCGGGCTCAAGCTGGCCGGGATCAAGGTGTCCAAGGAGGAGCGCCGGCACCTCGTGGAGACCAGCCTGCGCCGGGCCGGGCTCTGGGACGAGGTGGCAACCCGGCTGCACACGCCCGGCGGCGCGCTCTCCGGCGGTCAGCAGCAACGCCTGTGCATCGCGCGGTCGTTGGCCGTCTCGCCGGACATCCTGCTGATGGACGAGCCGTGCTCGGCGCTCGACCCGACCTCCACCCGGCGGGTCGAGGAGACCATCGCCGAGCTGCGCGGGCGGCTCACCATCGTGATCGTCACCCACAACATGCAGCAGGCCCAGCGGGTTTCGCAGACCTGCGCGTTCTTCCTGGCCACCCACGACACCCCGGGCCGGATCATCGAGGCCGGGCCGACCGAGCAGGTCTTCGGCAGCCCGCGCGACCGGCGCACCTCGGACTACGTCAACGGCCGCTTCGGCTGAGGGAGCCCGAGGATCCGCTCCAGTACCGCCGCGACGCCGTCCTGCTCGTTGCTCACGGTGTGCAGCGCCACCGCCGCCAGCACCTGCGGGTGCGCGTTGGCGACGGCGTACGCGGTGCCGGCCCAGTCCAGCATCTCCAGGTCGTTCGGCATGTCGCCGAAGGCGACCACCTCGGTGCGGTCGATGCCGTGCCCGGCGCACCAGCGGGCCAGCGTGCTGGCCTTGGTGACGCCGGGCGCGCTGATCTCCAGCAGCGGGATCGGCGCGGAGCGGGTGATCTCGGCCAGGTGCCCGGCGGCCTCGCGGGCCTCGCCCAGCAGCTTGTCCGGGTCGAGGTCCGGGTGCTTGGCCAGCAGCTTGAACAGGCCGCGCACCGGCCCGTCCGGCCCCAGCAGCAGCTCGGCCGGGCCGATCGGGTGGTCCACGTCCTCGCCCCACATCGGCACCTCGTACCCGGGCTCGCGGGCGAACCCGGCCGGGTACTCGAAGGCGAAGGACGTGCCGGGCAGCTTGGCGCGCAGGATCTCGACCACGGCCAGCGCGGTCTCCTCCGGCAGCGGGAAGGACTCCAGCAGCTCGCCGCGCCGCACGTCGACGACCGCGCCGCCGTTGGAGCAGATCGCCACCCCGTGCCCGCCGATGTGCGGGCTGACCTGCTGCATCCAGCGCGGCGGGCGCCCGGTCACGAACACCACCCGCACCCCGGCCGCCTCGGCCGCGGCGAGGGCGGCGGCGGTGCGGTCGGTGACGGTGCCGCCGCTGCACAGCAGGGTGCCGTCCAGGTCGGTGGCGATCAGGCGGGGGGCGCGGGGTTCGGTCACCGGTCCATCTTCGCCCATCGGCGGGGTACCGGTCATCGGCGGGACCGCCACCCGTCCTCCGACCCCGGTCGGCCTTCTTTCGGCCCCGGAAGCGCCGTTTCCGGCCGATTCGCCCGGGGCGGGGGTGTCCGGCTTCCGCCCTCCGGGCAGGACCCGCATGGCCGAGCAGACCGCCTCCCCGTCGGCAGGAAGAGCCATGCCCACTCGCCAGCTCCGGGACGAGACGCTCCCGACCGCCCCTCCCGCGGCCCGCGCCGCCCCGCGCGAGCCCGTCCTCCTCGGCGACGTGCTGTTCCACGCCCTCGCCGAGATCGCCCGCCGGGGAGCCCCGGACGGGCCCGCCGGGCCGGAGCCGAAGCTCCCCGCCCAGCGCACCCGTCCGCACCCGTGATCCGGCCGTCGGTGCCCTGAGTCGCTAGCCCTCGCCGAGCTGGGCGAGGCCCTCGGCGGCGATCTCCTCGAAGACGGCGAGGTCGTTCTCGAAGATCGAGCCCGGCACCGGCCAGTGGATCACCAGCTCGGTGATGCCCAGCTCGCGGTAGGTGCCCGCCCAGTCGACGAAGGCGCCCAGCGACTGCAGGGGCTTCTCCGCCGTCGAGCCCTGGAGCAGCACCTTCTCCAGTGTCGCGACGTCCCGGCCGACGGCCTCGCAGGCCGTGGTGAGCTTCGCGATCTGCCGCGTGATGACCTCGGGCGCCTGCTCCACCGGCACGTCCGCCGGCCCGCGCGGGTCGCCGTAGGTGACCCAGCCCTGCCCGTGCTCGGCGGCCAGCCTCAGGCCGCGGGGGCCGGTCGCGGCCACGTAGAACGGGACCCGCGGCGTCTGCACGCAGCCGGGGATGTTCCGCGCCTCGACGGCCGAGTAGTACGTGTCGGCCTCGGTCGTGGCGTCCTCGCGCAGCAGCTTGTCCAGCAGCGGCAGGAACTCGCCGAAGCGGTCCGCCCGCTCCTTCGGCGACCACGCCTCCTGGCCCATCGCCGTCGCGTCGTAGCCGACGCCGCCGGCGCCGATGCCGAGCGTCAGCCGCCCGCCGGACACGTCGTCCAGCGTGATCAGCTCCTTGGCCAGCGTCACCGGGTGCCGGAAGTTCGGCGAGGTGACGAGGGTGCCGAGGCGCAGCCGCTCGGTGGCCGTCGCGGCCGCGGTCAGGGTCGGGACGGACCCGAACCACGGCTCGTCCCGGAACGACCGCCAGGAGAGGTGGTCGTACGTGTACGCGGCGTGGAAACCGAGCTCCTCGGCCCGCCGCCAGATCTTCTGCCCCTCGCCCCACCGGTGGATGGGGAGGATCACGGTGCTCAGTCGCATGGGTCCGACCCTACGTCGCCCGTGCGCCGGTGTCCGGTGGCGCAGGGGGCGCCCAGGGGCGCGGGGGTGCAGGTGCGGGTGTGCGTGGAGCGACGGTGGGAGGCGCTAGTCTGTCGGCCGCACCGATAACCTGATCATGCGTCACACGGGGGTTAGTCGTCATGCTCGTTTCCAGGAAACTGCTCTCCGCCGCCCTGGTCGCCACGGCCGCGTTCGGCCTGGCCGCCTGCGGCCCGGACAACTCGTCCGACCAGGCCGGCGGCGGCTCCAGCACCGCCGCCGCCGCGCCCACCGGCGCGCCCGCCACCGCCGCGCCCACCGCCGCGCCCACCGGCGCCGCGTCGCCGACCGGGAAGGCCAAGCCCACCGGCAAGCCGTCCGCCGGCGCCACCGACGCAGGCCCGGAGGGCATCTGCACCCACGACCCGCTGCCGGCCGGGCAGAAGTGGATCGTCCCGGTGAAGGGCACCAACGGGACCACCCTGGTCTACAAGGACACCAAGGACGCCTGCGGGGTCGACGACGTCGCCCTCGAACCGACCGGGCCCGACAAGACCGCGCAGTTCGCGCCCGCCTTCAAGGCCCAGCTGCGGTCGGTGGTGAAGCCGCCGATGGACGCCAACGCGGAGACCCTCGCCAAGCACGTCAACGAGTGCATCGCGACGCCGGGCAGCGACAAGGGCGTCTACCCCTGCCAGAACAACGTCTTCAAGGTGACGCTCGACGCCTCCGGCAAGGTCGTCGAGATGTGGGAGAAGGCGGTTTCCTGAGGCGCGGCCGCCCGCGCCGGTAGGCGGGCGGCGCAGGGCGGACGGGGCGGATCGGCGGTCGACGCCGGTCCGCCCATTGCGTTTGGATCACGGCGTGCCCGATTCATCGGGAATTGGGAGGGAACGTGGTGATGATTTTGTTGGCGGATTTCTCACCGGCCTCTCATACTTCCTGCTGAGACGCGTGCCGGACGGTCCGGAGAGCCGCTGGGGGGCGGTGTGCGAGGGGCCCGCGCGCGACATTCCACGTTTCCCTGGGGGAGTTCCTTGTCCGCGCCCGAAAACGAGCACCCCGCGGAGCAGCCGGTAGCTGCTCAACCCGCTGTTCCCGGTGCCGAGTTGCCCGCCGCACCGATGGCCGAGCCGATTGCCTCGCCGATGGCTGAGCTGACGGCCGAGCCCGTCGTCGGGGCGCCCGCCGAGGCGCCCGCGCGCCGACTGCCGCGCGCCGTCGGCATTGCGCTCGCCACCGCCGGGCTGCTCGCCGTCACGGCGACCAGCGCCGCCGTGACCGTCGCCGTCGGCAAGCCGGACGCCCGCCCGGCCGCCGCCGCACCCGCGCCGACGGCCGCCGCGTCCGCGTCCGGGACGGCCTCCGCGAGTCCGACGCCCACCGCCGTGCCGCTCCCGACGCCGACCGCCGTCCCGACCACGCCCAAGCCGGCCAGCACCGTCAAGGGCACCGTCAGTGGCGGCAAGCACGACGGCGACCTGCGCTACTTCCTGCTCCCGATCCCCGACGGCGGCGAGTCGTACGGGCCCGTGGACGGGGCGAAGCTGAGCGACGACGACGTCGCCGAACTGTTCGGCAAGCAGGACGGGATCATGGGCATCCTCGGCTCGTACGGGTACAAGGAGGGCGCCACCCGGATGTACCGCACCGCCGACGGCAAGGCCGAAGTCACCGTCACCCTCCTGCACTTCGGTTCCACCGCGATGGCGACCGAGTTCGTCAAGGGCTACACCGTCAAGTCGCAGGACCCGATCGACATCGACGGCGACCCGAACGCCCACGGCTACGTCCACAAGCCCAAGCAGCAGGCCTACACCGGCTCGATGACCGGCATCTCCAGCCAGGGCGACGTCCAGTACACGATCGACGTCGAGGTGAAGGGGACGCCGGACAAGGCGCTGCTCAGCGAGCTGATGAAGCGGCAGCGCGAGTGGCTCGCCTCCGGCGGCTGAGCCCGCACCGCCGCCCGCCCGCCGTCGTCCTTCCTTCTCCTGGAGCCACTTCGTGACCACCGAACCCGTGGAGCCGTCGCCCGGCGACGCTCCTCCGCAGCCCGCGGCCCCCGCCGCGCCGCCTGCCCCGCCTGCCCCGCCGGTGCCGCCGCAGCCCGTCGCCGCGTCGGACGCCATCGCTCCCGAAGCCGTCGCTCCCGACGCCGTCGTGACCGGTCCGCCCGGTGCCTTCGTGCCCGACCTCCTGGCCGTCGGTCCCGAGCCCGCGCCGCGCGTCCCGCGCCGGCCCCGGCCGGTGCTGCTGGCCGTGTGCGGCCTGGTGCTCGGCGTCCTCGGCGGTGGCGGCGTGGGCTACGCCATCCAGGCGCAGCGCCCGCCGACGCCGCTCCCGCCGCTGCAGGTCGCACTGCCGTCCTACCCGGCCGCGACGGTCGACCCGACCGCCTTCGCCGCCGAGCAGCCGCAGCCGCTCGCCATCGACGGCGACCTGCGCAAGCTCCTCCTCACCGCGCCGGAGGGCAGCAAGCCCTGGGGCGAGAACCCGGACAAGCCCTCCTGGGTGTCGGCCGGCGACCTCGCCGAGCACACCGGCGACGCGGTCCGCGAGTTCAAGGACCTGAACTCGCGCGGTTTCCGGCGCGCGGTGGAGGTCGACTGGCAGAAGGACGACGTCAAGTACCGCGTGTCGTTGATCCAGTACGCGCCCGAGCACGCCGGCGAGGCGAAGTCGCGCGCCACCGTCTTCCGCACGCAGCCCTTCGAGAAGGGCGCCAACGGCGGTTACAAGGTGTTCGACCAGCCCAATTACTGGTCGGACAGCAAGGATCCGTACTACTACGGCCACGCCGTGGCCCAGCGCGGCACCGTCGTGATGGAGGTCGAGATCTTCGGTGCCAAGCCGGTGACGTCGAACGCCGTGGAAGACCTCGCCAAGCAGCAGTGGGAGCGGCTGATATGAGCGACAGCACCGTGACCGGGGCCGAGACCCCCGAGCAGCCGCACACCACCCCCGTGCAGCCCGCCGCCGAGCAGCAGCCCGCCGCCGAGCAGCAGCCCGCCGCCGAGCAGCTCGCCCCGGAACAGCAGCCCGTCGCCGGGCGGTTCGCGCCCGGGCCGTTCACGCCCGAGCAGCCGGCCCCCGTCGCCCCGCGCCCCCGCCCGGCCTCCGGCCGTCTGTTGCGCGCGGGTGCCGCCACGGTCGCCGCGGCGCTGGTCGGCGTGGTCATCGGCATCGGCATCATCAAGACGCAGTACGACGACCCCGCCCCGGTCGCCGCCGGCCCGTCCGCCGCGCCGGCGCCAACCGCGACCGCCACGCCGTTCGGCGCCAGGTCCAACGGCAACCACTTCGGTTCGCTGCGCGACCTGCTGCTGCCCGTCCCGGCCGGTTTCGAACTCGGCCCGGACGAGGGCGGCTACGGCAACGACGACGAGATCGGCGCCGAGCGGCTCAGCGCCGAACTGGACGAGGAGCTCCAGCAGATCCCCAAGGACAAGCGGGACAAGCTCCGCGCCTACTGGGAGGGCCTGCACGTCAAGGCCACCGGTGTGCGGACGTACCGGGCCCAGGGCGACGACCTGGTGGCCGGCCTGAAGCTGCGCCAGTTCAACCAGCAGGAGGTGCAGAAGCTCAACGAGTACACGGCGGTCTTCAGCGACACCGGCCTGTTCCGGCTCGGCCCGGAGATCCCCGGCCACCCGGAGGCGCACTGCTACCTGATGCCGGCGCCGCCGTCCGCCCCGCTCGACTACCTGGAGTGCTCGGCCGCCGAGGGCGACCTCCTCGTGGTCATGAACGTCGAGGGCGTGGCGCCGCTGCCCAAGGACAAGATCGTCGCCCTCTTCACCGCGCAGCTCGACCGCCTCGCCCGCCCGGGAGCGTCCGTATGACCGACCACGTCACCCCGCAGGACCCCGCGGGCACCCCCGTCCCCCCGCCCGCGCCGACCGCTCCGCCCGCGCCCGCGCCGACCGCCCCGCCCGCGCCCGCGGCGCCGGCCGGCCCGGCGCTCTCCGAGGTGGAGCTGGTGCCGCCCCCGCCGGCCGCGCCCGAGACGCCCGAGGAGCGCGAGGCCCGCCTCGCCCGCCGGACCCGCCGCCGCAAGGCGGTGGTGCGCTGGGCCGCCGCCACCCTGGTGTGCGCGCTCGCCGGCACCGGGACGGCGATGGCCCTGACCGTTCCCGAGCGCACGGACATCCCGGGCCTGGCGACCAAGAGCGACGGCCGCTACACCTTCCCCGCGCTCGCGTTGCCGCCGCAGCCCCCGGCGAAGGGCCCGTCGGTGCGCAAGGAGCCGCACCGCGCGGACCTCCGCAACCTCGTGCTGCCCGCGCCCAAGGAGGCCGGCGGTCCGCTCGGGCCGGTCGTCTTCCCGAGCCCGACCGCGACGCCCTCGGCGTCCGGCTCGGCGAGCCCGTCCGCCACCGCGTCCGCGAGCCCGTCCGCGAGCGGGTCCCCGTCCGGGACGGCGAGCCCGGCGGCCTCCGCCAAGGCCGGTGCGGCCACCGCCGACTGGGCCCCCTGCGACGCCGTCCTCGACGAGCAGCAGAACCCGGACGACCTGCGCGCCCTGCTGCTGCAGAACGCGTGCCGCGCGGCCGCCGTCCGGGAGTGGACCGCCTCCGACGGCACCCGCACCCAGATCCGGCTGCTGCGCTTCGGCTCCTCCTTCGAGGGCGGGGAGGTCTTCTCGGCCCTGCGCGCGAACAGCCTGCCGAAGGCCCTGCCCGGGGCGAAGTCCGGCTCGCACGACGGATGGGACGCCCTCCCGAACGTCGACCTCGCGGTCAAGGAGTCCTCGGTGCAGGGCGCCAAGGGCGACCCGACGGCCCGCGTGGCGTACCTCGGGGCGAGCGACGTCCTCGCCGTCATCACGATGACCAACCCGAAGGGCGTGCCGGTCGCGCCGTTCCGCCAGGTGGCCACCCTGCAGTCCGACCTGCTGAACTGACGGAACGTCATGCGAGCGCCGGGCCGACCGCGTCACGACCGGTCGGCCCGGCCGCTTCCGTCCGACCCCTAGGGGAGAGCCCGCCGGCGTCATACCGCAGCATCATCCGCGGTTCGTCATTCCAGCTCATGGTCCTTGCGGCGCGGGCCCGTTACGTTGGGGGCGTGTCCACTCCTGTCATCAAGACGGACGACCTCTCCAAGAGGTTCCCCCGGGTAACGGCGCTCGACCGGCTCACCGTCGAGGTGCACCCGGGGGTCGTCGGCCTGGTCGGCGCCAACGGGGCGGGCAAGTCCACCCTCATCAAGATCCTGCTCGGGCTCGCCCCGGCGACCTCCGGCACCGGCCGGGTCCTCGGCCTGGACATCGCCACCCAGGGCCCGGAGATCCGCGAGCGCGTCGGCTACATGCCGGAGCACGACTGCCTGCCGCCCGACGTGTCGGCCACCGAGTTCGTGGTGCACATGGCCCGGATGGCCGGACTGCCCGCCGCCGCGGCCCGCGAGCGCACGGCGGACACCCTCCGCCACGTCGGCCTGTACGAGGAGCGCTACCGCCCGATGGGCGGCTACTCGACCGGCATGAAGCAGCGGGTCAAGCTGGCCCAGGCACTCGTGCACGACCCGAAGCTGGTGCTGCTGGACGAGCCGACCAACGGCCTCGACCCGGCCGGCCGGGACGAGATGCTGGCACTGATCCGCCGCGTCCACCGGGACTTCGGCATCTCGGTGCTGGTCACCACCCACCTGCTCGGCGAGCTGGAGCGCACCTGCGACCACCTGGTCGTCATCGACGGCGGCAAGCTGCTGCGCTCCTCCTCCACCGCCTCCTTCACCGAGGCGACGGCCCTGCTCGCGCTCGAAGTCACCGACCACCCGGATGACCTGGTGCGCGACCCCGGCGCCGCCGTCCTCGAACGCCTCACCGCCGCGGGCCTTTCCGCCACCCCGGACGGCTCGCACGTGCTCCTCGTCCGGCTGGCCGGCGACGACACCTACGACACCATCCGCGACACCGTCGCGGACCTCGGCCTCGGCCTGGTCCGGCTGGAACAGCGCCGGCACCGGGTCGCCGAACTCTTCACGGACGAGTCCAAGGGAGGTCCGGACGATGCCTCCTGAGAGCAGGCCCGCCGACGCCGGCGTCATCCACGACATCGGCTACCGCGGCTACGCCGGCCCCCGCCTCGGCCGGGCCTACGCGACCCGCTCGCTGTTCACCCAGAGCCTGCGCGCCGCGTACGGCCTCGGGCGCTCCGGCAAGTCCAAGGTGCTGCCGATGCTGGTGCTCGGCGTGCTCACCGTGCCCGCCGTCATCATGGTCGCGATCGCGCTGTTCACCAACGCCGCGCAGCTGCCGCTGGACTACCCGCGCTACCTGTCGGCCTTCGGTCTGATCGTCTCGATCTTCCTGGCCTCGCAGACGCCGGTGCTCCTCTCCCGGGACCTCAGGTACCACACCGTCCCGCTGTACTTCTCCCGCCCGATCACCCGCGGCGACTACGTGCGGGCCAAGTTCGCGGCGATGTTCTGCGCCCAGTTCCTGCTGATGGCGGCACCCCTGGTGGTGCTCTACGTCGGCGCGCTGCTGGGCCGGCTGGACTTCGCGCACAACACCGAGCACTTCCTGATCGGCCTGGTGGCCGCCGTGCTGTACGCGCTCGTGCCGACCTCGGTCGCGCTGGTGATCGCCGCCGCCACCCCGCGCCGCGGCTTCGGGGTGGCCGGGATCATGGGCTACCTCGCGGTCAGCTCGGTGGTCGTGGCGATCCTGACCCGGATCGGCACCGGCTTCGAGGTCACCGTCCCGGACTCCGCCCAGTGGGCCGCGCTGCTGTCGCCGAACGACCTGGTGGAGAGCCTGACCAACCAGCTCTTCGACGTCGGCGGCCCGGTCGGCCGGATGCACGCCCCCGGGGCGCTCGGCGCCGCCGTGTTCCTCGCCGTCGCCGCCGGGATGGCGGCCGGGGCGTACGGGCTGCTGCTGCGCCGCTACCGCAGCGTCTGATCCACCCGCGGCGTCCGACGACCGCAGAGCCCAGGAGGGGCACGCAATGGCCACCATCACCATCGACAAGGTCTCGCGCTGGTTCGGCAACGTGGTCGCCGTCAACGACATCAGCATGGCCATCGGCCCGGGGATCACCGGCCTGCTCGGCCCGAACGGCGCGGGCAAGTCCACCCTCATCCACATGATGAGCGGCTTCCTCTCGCCCTCCACCGGCACGGTCACCCTGGACGGCTCGCCGATCTGGCGCAACCAGGAGGTGTACCGGAAGATCGGGCTGGTCCCCGAGCGGGAGTCGATGTACGACTACCTGACCGGCTGGGAGTTCGTGCTGGCCAACGCCGAGCTGCACGGCCTGCCCGATCCGGGCGCCGCCGCCCGCCGCGCCCTCGGCCTGGTCGAGATGGAGTACGCCCAGGACCGCAGGACCGGCACCTACTCCAAGGGCATGAAGCAGCGGGTCAAGATGGCCTCCGCGCTCGTCCACGACCCGGCCGTGCTGCTGCTCGACGAGCCGTTCAACGGCATGGACCCGCGCCAGCGGCTCCAGCTGATGGACCTGCTGCGCCGGTTCGGCGCGGACGGCCGGACCGTCCTGTTCTCCTCGCACATCCTGGAGGAGGTCGAGCAGCTCGCCCGGCACATCGAGGTCGTGGTGGCCGGCCGGCACGCCGCCTCGGGCGACTTCCGCCGGATCCGCCGCCTGATGACCGACCGCCCGCACCGCTACCTGGTCCGCTCCAGCGACGACCGCCGGCTGGCCGCCGCCCTGATCGCCGACGGCTCCACCGCGGGCATCGAGGTGGACGAGCGCGAACGGGCCCTGCGGATCCAGGCGGTGAACTTCCAGGGCTTCACGACGCTGCTGCCCCGGGTCGCCCGGCAGGCCGGCATCACCCTGTACACCGTCGCCCCGGCGGACGAGTCGCTGGAGAGCGTGTTCTCCTACCTCGTCTCCGCCTGACCTCAGCACGCCATCGGGAAAGGCCGACCATGAATCCGACCGTCGCCAGGCTGACGCTGCGCGGCCTGCTGGGCCGCCGCCGCGGCGCCCTGTTGCTGGTGGTCCCCGCCCTGCTGCTGCTCGTCTCGGCGCTCGCGAGCGGGTCCGGCGGGGACGGGCACGACCTGACCGTCAAGATCCTCGGCCAGCTCGGCCTCGGCACCCTGGTGCCGATCCTCGGCCTGGTCGTCGGCACCGGCGTGATCGCCACCGAGATCGACGACGGCTCGATCGTCTACCTGCTCGCCAAGCCGCTGCCGCGCTGGGAGATCGTCACCACCAAGCTGTTCGTCGCGATCGGCACCACGTGGGTGTTCGCCGCCGTCCCGACCATGCTCGCGGGCCTGATGCTGTACGGCACGAAGGACGGCGTCACGCTCGGCTACACCGTCGCGGCGCTGGTCGCGGGGGCCGCGTACAGCGCGATCTTCCTGCTGCTCGGCGTCGTCACCCGGCACGCGGTGGTCGCCGGACTCGGCTACGCGCTGGTGTGGGAGTCGCTGGTCGGCAACTTCGTCGCGGGCGCCCGCACGCTGAGCGTCCAGCAGTGGGCCCGGTCGGTCGCCGAGACGGTGGCGGGGGACACCGCGATCGGCGCGGACGTCTCCTTCGGGGTCGCCGTGCCGCTGCTGCTGGTGGTCACCGTCGCCGCGACCGTGCTGGCCGCGGTGCGGCTGGCCGGGCTGACCCTGGCCGGCGAGGACTGAGCCGGCCGGGGGCCGGCCCGTACGTCCGAACGGGTGGTCAGAGCGTCCGGTTGCGGCCCGCGCCCCAGCCGGCCGCGCCGACCACGGCGACCAGGACGAGCATCAGCGCGAGCGTCGCGCTCCACCCGCCGGTCAGCTGGTGCAGCGCACCCGCGCCGACCGGACCGGCCGCCGCGACGAGGTAGCCGATCGCCTGGGACATGCCGCCCAGCTGGGCGGCGCCGGCCGCGCTGCCGGTCCGCAGCACGATGAACGCCAGGCCCAGGCCGAGCGAACCGCCCTGCGCGACACCGAGGATCGCCGCCGCGACCCAGGCACCCGGCACCGGCGCGACCAGCAGCACGGCGATGCCGAGGCCGTTCAGCCCGGCCATGGCCACCGCGAGGGCGCGCTGGCTGGTCATCCGGCCGGCGATCAGCGGCACCAGGAAGGCGCCGACCACCTGCAGCAGGTTGGAGAAGGCGAAGACCAGGCCGGCCTGGCCGCGGTCCATCCCGTGCTCGGCCAGGATGGTCGGCATCCACGCCACCAGGGTGTAGACCAGCAGCGACGAGATGCCCATGAACAAGCTGATCTGCCAGGCCAGTCCGGACCGCCAGATGCCCTCGATCGGCTTGCTCGCGCCGGCCCGTCCGGCGGCCGGGGCCGCGCCGGCCGCCGCCCGCTCGTCGCGCGAGCGCAGCACCTGCGGCAGCCAGGCCACCGCCGCCACCAGCGCGAGCACCGACCAGGCGCCCAGCGAGGCCTCCCAACCGCCGCCCAGCGCGTGCTCCAGCGGCACCGAGAGCCCGGCCGCGAGGGTCGCGCCGACCAGCATCGTGGTCGAGTAGACGCCGGTCATCGCCGCCGCCCGCTCCGGGAACTCCCGCTTGACCAGGCCCGGCATGGAGACGTTCAGCACCGCGATCGCCACGCCGATGACCACGCAGCCCGCGTACAGCGCCACCACCGAGGGCAGCACCCGCAGCAGCACGCCCGCGCCGAGCACCAGCACCGCGCCGAGCACGACGCGCTCAGTGCCGAAGCGCCGGGTCAGCCGGGGGGTGAGCGGCGCGCCGACGCCCTGGAACAGCACCGGCACGGTGGTGATCAGGCCGCTCGCGGTCGTGGACAGCCCGAAGGTGCGCTGGATCTCGCCGACCATCGGGGAGATCGCCGCGAGGCAGGCGCGCATGTTCAGCGCGACCAGCAGGATGCCGGTCAGCAGCAGGGCCGGGTGGGCCAGCCGGGACCGGACGGGGAGCGGGGCGGAGGAGGTGACAACCGGCTGCTGGGCACGGGTGACGGCCATGGGGGTGCTGTTCTTTCGGGGGTGAGAGACGGTGCGGACGGCGGAAGGGCGAGTGGGCCCTGCCCCCGGCCTTACTTCCGGGCCGCGATGGCCGCGATGAGCTGCTCGACGGCCGCGATCGGCTCGGCGAGCAGCGCCCGACACGCCGCCTCGGCGCGGTCCGGGTCGCCGCTCTCGATCGCGTCCACCAGGGCCGCGTGGGTGGCGACGACCACCTCGGGCATGTCGTGGTCGCCGAAGGCCGTCCGCATCGACTCGCGCACCGAGGCGCCGAAGTAGCGGTAGACCTCGGCCAGCGCGGGGTTGTGCGCGGCCTCGACGACGGCGGTGTGGAACTCCAGGTCGTGCTCGACGGTGGCCTCGCGGCCGGTCCGCTCCGGGCTCGCCGCGATCACCTCGGCCTCGCGGGCCAGCGCGGCCCGCATCCGGGCGATGTCCTCGGGGGTGTGCCGCAGGGCCGCCAGGCGCGCGCCCTCGGTCTCCAGCGCCGCGCGGACCTCCAGGACGTCCCGGATGCCCGAGCGCTGGACGCCGCGCAGGACGGCCGCCGGGTCGCTGGTGCTGCGGACGAAGGTGCCCTCGCCCTGCCGGGAGACCAGCATGCCGGCGTGCACCAGCACCCGGATCGCCTCCCGGACGGTGTTGCGGCCGACCTGCAGCCGCTCGGCGAGCTCGTGCTCGGTGGGGATCTTCGAACCCACCGGCCAGGCGCCGCCCGCGAGTTGCTCGCGCAGCTGGTCGATGGCGGTGTCCACGAGGGAGCGCCGTCCGGCCGCCTGCAGGCTGTTGCCGTCGCTGGTCATGCCGGTGCTCCCTCCGCTGCTCTTCACCATCGGTCGTCGGTCATCCTACAACCGCTTGCCCGGTCATCCTACAACTGGGGGTGAAGGTTCGGCGACGGGTCCGGGACGGGGAAGGCCCCGGCCGCTCAGCGGGCCGGGTAGAGGCGCTCCAGGACGACGGCCACGCCGTCCTCGTCGTTGCTCGCGGTGACCTCGTCGGCCACGGCCAGGAGCTCCTCGTGGGCGTTGGCCATCGCGACGCCGTGCGCGGCCCAGCCGAACATCGGCACGTCGTTGGGCATGTCGCCGAAGGCGATGGTGTCGGCGGCGCGCACCCCGAGGCGACGGGCGGCGACGGCCAGCCCGGTGGCCTTGGACAGGCCGAGCGGCAGCAGCTCGACCACGCCGGCGCCGGCCATGACGACGCCGACCAGGTCCCCGGCGACGCGGCGGGCGGCCTCGGCGAGGGCGTCGTCGGTCAGGCCGGGGTGCTGGATGTAGAGCTTGCTGATCGGGGTGGTGAGCAGTTCGTCCCGCTCGACCCGGACCACCGGCAGGTCGGAGCCGATCAGCAGCTCGTAGCCGGGCCCGGCGAGGACCTGGCCGTCCAGCCCGTCCTGGTTGGCGGCCACCGCCAGCGGGCCGGTCTCGGCCTCGATCTTGGTGATGGCGACCGCGGCGAGCCGGCGGTCCAGGGTGAGCGAGGTGAGCAGCTTGTGCGCGCCGGCGTCGTAGACCTGGGCGCCCTGGCCGCAGACCGCTATCCCGGTGTAGCCGATCTCGTCGAACACCGGCCGGGCCCAGACGGCGGAGCGGCCGGTGACGACGATGTGCAGCGCGCCCGCGCCGGTGGCCGTGGCCAGGGCGGCGCGGGTGCGCGCGGAGACGGTCTCCTCGCCGGTCAGCAGGGTGCCGTCGAGGTCGGTGGCGACCAGCCGGAAGGGCAGGCCGCCACCGCGCGGGGCGTCGTCGCCGAGGGAGACGGGGCTGGGGCTGGTGGTGCTCATGGGCCGTGCGTCTCCCGGGAGTTGCTGGTGGTGCGGGCTACTTGGCGACCGGTTCGAGGACGGTGCGCCCACCGAGGAACGGCCGCAGCGCCTCCGGCACGACCACCGAGCCGTCGGCCTGCTGGTGGTTCTCCAGGATCGCCACGATGGTGCGCGGGACGGCGACCAGCGTGCCGTTCAGGGTGGCGAGCGGGCGGGTCTTGCCCTCCTCGCGCATCCGGATGGCCAGTCGGCGGGACTGGTACTCGGTGGTGTTGGAGGTCGAGGTGACCTCGCGGTACTTGCCCTGGGTGGGGATCCAGGCCTCGATGTCGAACTTGCGGGCCGCCGAGGCGCCGAGGTCGCCGGAGGCGACGTCGATCACCCGGTAGGGCAGCTCCAGCGCGTTGAGGAAGTCCTTCTCCCACTGGAGCAGGCGGCGGTGCTCGTTCTCGGCGTCCTCGGGTGTGGTGTAGACGAACATCTCCACCTTCTCGAACTGGTGGACGCGGATGATGCCGCGGGTGTCCTTGCCGTAGGTGCCGGCCTCGCGGCGGAAGCAGGACGAGTAGCCGGCGTAGCGCAGCGGCAGCTTCTCGGCCTCGATGATCTCGTCCATGTGGTACGCCGCGAGCGGGACCTCGCTGGTGCCGACGAGGTAACGGTCCTCCTCCTTGAGGTGGTACACGTTCTCGGCGGCCTGGCCCAGGAAGCCGGTGCCGTCCATGGCGGCCGGGCGGACCAGGGTCGGGGTGATCATCGGGATGAAGCCGGCCGCGGTGGCCTGCGCGAAGGCCATGTTGACCAGGGCGAGCTCCAGCAGCGCGCCGACGCCGGTCAGGTAGTACGAGCGGGCGCCGGCGACCTTGGCGCCGCGCTCGGTGTCGATCGCGCCCAGGATCTGGCCGAGCTCGACGTGGTCGCGGGGCTCGAAGCCCTCGGCGGCGAAGTCGCGCGGGGTGCCGATCTCCTCCAGGGTGACGAAGTCCTCCTCGCCGCCGACCGGGGCGGCCGGGTCGATGAGGTTCGCCAGCGAGCGGAGCAGGCGGTCGGCCTCCTCCTTGGCGGCGCCCTGTTCGGCGTCCGCGGCCTTGACCTCGGCGGCCAGGTCCTTGGTGCGCTGCAGCAGGGCGGCCTTCTCGTCGCCCTTGGCCTGGGCGACCTGCTTGCCCAGCAGTCGCTGCTCGCTGCGCAGTTCGTCGAAACGGGTGCCCGAGGACCGGCGCCGCTCGTCGGCGGAGAGGAGGGCGTCGACCAGGTCGACGTCCTCGCCACGGACGCGCTGCGAGGCGCGCACTCGGTCAGGGTCCTCACGGAGCAGGCGAAGGTCAATCACGCGCCCAAGCCTACCGGGCGGGGGCTCGTCCACCGGCACCGGTTTTCCCCTGGGGATAACTCGCCTCCACCTGTGGATAACTCCTGTGGGGAACCCGCCGGACGTGAGTTATCCACAGGCGTGGGGCCGAGGCTGTGGATCCTTGTGGAACGCAGCCCTCCGGGCGGTCGAACCAAGGAATTGAGGTTTCAAACCTCATTCGACCTTCTCGGGCGAGGGAATTGAAGCACTGGAACGGGTGATTTGCTGGCAGGCGGGTGACTCTGATCCGATTAGTCAACTCTGCGAAGCAAACCGATGATCTGACCGTTCTGCGCAGTGGCTATACCGGTTTGTCGACTCATCCCCAGGCCTGTGGATAACTTTCGGCTGTGGATAGCGGGTGGCCCTGTGGACAGCGGGTTCCGGGTCCGGACGCGCCTGTGGACGACGGGTGCGGTCACCCGCCCCGCCCGGAGGGTCCGGGCGAAAACGGTCGGAAAAGGTCAGAAAGACAAAGGGTGGCGCTCAGATGTCGCCGCGGCCGTCGAGGGCGCGCGAGAGCCAGTCGGCCGCCGCCGCGAAATCCTCGTCCGAGGTCCCGGGCCGCCGGTGCGAGGACTCCTGCCGGTCGGCGCGGGGATAGGAGCCGAGGAAACGCACCTGCGGGCAGATCCGCTTGAGGCCCATCAGCGCCTCGCCCACCCGCCGCTCGGACAGGTGGCCCTCGCAGTCGATGAGGAAGCAGTAGCTGCCCAGCCCCTCGCCGGTCGGCCGGGACTCGATCCGCATCAGGTTGATCCCGCGCACCGCGAACTCCTGGAGCAGCTCCAGCAGCGCACCGGGGTGGTCGTCCGGCAGCCAGGCCACCATCGAGGTCTTGTCCGCCCCGGTCGGCGACGAGACCCGCCCCGGCTTGCCGACCAGGACGAACCGGGTGGTCGCGTTCTGCGCGTCGGCGATCTCCTTGACCAGCGGGTCCAGCCCGTAGATCGGCGCCGCGAACTCGCCCGCGAACGCGCCGTCGTAGCGGCCCTCGGCCACCAGCCGGGCGCCGTCCGCGTTGGACGCGGCCGCCTCCCACCGCGCGTCCGGCAGGTTGGCCGCCATCCAGCGCCGCACCTGCGGCTGGGCCACCGGGTGGCTGGTGACGGTCTTGACCTCCGACAGCTCCGTGCCGGGGCGCACCAGCAGCGCGAAGGAGATCGGCAGCAGCACCTCACGGTAGATCATGAGCGGTGTGCCGGAGGCGAGTTCGTCGCTGGTCGCGGTGACGGCGCCCTCGACGGAGTTCTCGATCGGCACGAAGGCGCCGGAGGCCTCGCCGCCGCGCACCGCGTCCAGCACCAGCGGCACCGAGGCCAGCGGCACCAGCTCCCGGGTCGCCGCCTCGGGCAGGGTGCGCAGGGCCGCCTCGGTGAAGGTGCCCGCCGGGCCGAGGTAGGTGTAGCGGGTGGCCGACATGCCGTCTCCGTCTCGTCAGGTCGAAGTAGCCACCATAGCCACTCCGTTCCCCGCCCAGGAAAGCGTTCCGATGGGCGGGATCCGCCGCCGCCGTCCAGCAGTTCGGCGGTCGCGCCGCCCGGCGCCGGCGGCGGGCGGTGGGTTCAGGCGTCCAGCAGCTGCTGCCCCACGTACCCGCCCTGCGGGGCGCCGGGCGGCACGACGTACAGGCCGCTCGCCTCGTGCCGCAGGAAGCGGGAGAGGCCGTCGCCGCGGGACAGCTTGCGCTGCACCGGGGTGAAGCCCTTGCGCGGGTCGGCCTGGAAGGCGAGGAAGAGCAGTCCGGCGTCCGGCGAACCGTCCGCCAACAGGCCGTCGTGGTACGAGAATCCGCGCCGCAGCATGGCCGCGCCGCCGTTGGAGGCCGGTGCGGCGACCCGGATGTGCGCGTCGGAGGGGATCGCCAGGGCGCCGTCCCCGTCCTGGGCGGACAGGTCCACCGCGGCGTGCTCCCCGGCCCCGGCGGGCGTGCCGAGCGGCGCGCCGTCCGACTTGCGCCGCCCGATCACCCGCTCCTGGCGCTCCACCGGCAGCGCCTCCCAGTGGTCGAGCAGCATCCGGATCCGCCGGAACACCAGGTAGGAGCCGCCGGCCGCCCAGGCCGGCTGGTCGCCCCCGGCGGCGGCGAACACCTTGGCGGCGAAGCCGTCGTCGGCGGGCTTCGGATTGTTGCTGCCGTCGATCTGGCCCATCAGGTTGCGGCCGGTCATCGGGTGCGGGGTGGCGCCCGGGGTGCGGGCGAAGCCGCCGCACTGCCAGCGCAGCGAGGCCGTCCCGGCCGCCTGGCGCTGGAGCACCCGCAGGGCGTGCACGGCCACGAGGGCGTCGTCGGCGCCGATCTGGACGAACAGGTCGCCGTCGCCGCGCGCCGGGTCGAGCGCGTCGCCGGGGAAGGCGGGCAGCGGTTCGAGGGCGGCCGGTCGGTGGTCGGCCAGCCCGGCCTTGTCGAACAGGGCGGCCCCGAAGCCGAAGGTGAGCGTCAGCGAGCAGGGGCCGGCGTCCAGCGCGATCTGGTTCTCGAACTCCTCGGCCGGCTCCCCGGCGGTCAGCCGGGCCGCCGTGCGCGACCAGCGCCGGAGCAGGCCGCGCAGCCCGTCCCGCCCGGCGCCGTCGGCCAGGTCGAAGGCGGCGAGCTGGACCCGGGCCTGCTGCGGTTCGAGGATGCCGGCCTGGTGCTCGCCGAAGAACGGGACCCGGGCCGCGCCGAGCGCCGGGCCGCCGCCCGGCCCGCCGCCGGCGGCCGGGCGCTCCAGGGCCACGGCCCCGGCGACCCCGGCGCCGGCGCCGACGACCAGCCCCGCGCCGGCGGTGCCGAGCAGGGCGCGCCGGGTGAAGCCGGTCCGTGCGGTGGCGCTGCCGGTGGTGCTGCCGGTGGTGCTGTCGGTCATGCTCAGCCGATCTTCAGGGACTTCGTCGGGGTGGTCTGGTCGATGTCGGAGGAGCGGATCTGCACCGACACCACCCACTCCCCGGCCAGCGGCAGCTGCGCGGTGCCGCTCCAGCGGCCGGTGCCCTCGGGGGTCAGCGGCACGGGCAGCGGGCCGAGGTCGCGGTCCGGCAGGGTGAAGGCGAGCTGCACCTCGGGGACGTCCACCGGCTTGCCGTCGGCGCCGTCCAGCGCGAGCTTCACCTCGTTCGAGCCGGTCCCCGCCGGGTTGACGGTCACCGTCGCGGTGCCCTTGGCGTTCGGGGTGCGGCCCTTGGTGTCGTACGGGAGCTTGAGCTCCACGGTGCGGCCCGGCTGGGTCTGCGCGGGAGCGGCCTCGCCGGCCGCCGGCGCCGCGGCGCCCCCGGCCCGGACCTCGCCCGCGACCCGCCCGGGCGGGGAGTTGGTGAGCATCGTGGTGACCACCAGCACGGCCACCGCGACCGCCGCCTCGACCAGCACCGAGCGGCGCAGCCCGGCCCGGGTCGGGGTCAGGCCGCGCGCCCGGCCGGCGCTCGCCACGGCGGCCCGCTGGCGCTCCAGCTGGGCCCGGCGGACCGGGTCCTCGGAGTGCGCCGCGACGGCCACCGGCTCCGGCAGTTCGGCCGGTTCGACCTCGGCGGCCTCGACCGGGGCCGAGCGCAGCCGGGCCAGCCAGGAGCGGGAGATCCAGGCGACGCCGAGCATCGCGACCACGCAGCCGGTCTTCACCAGCAGCAGCCGCCCGTACTCGGTGCCGGTCAGTGCGCCCCAGCTGCCGAGGCCGCGCCAGGACTGGTAGACGCCGGTGACGACGAGCACCGCGACCGAGCCGAACGCGATCTTGGAGAAGCGGTCGACGACCTCCGCGCCGACGCCCTCGCGCAGCGCGACCAGCAGCGAGGCGAGGCCGCCCAGCCAGAACGCCATCGCGATCAGGTGCAGCAGGCCGAGCGGCAGCGCCAGCCAGACCTGGATGCCCACCGAGGCGTGGTCCGCGCCGACCCAGGTCGCCGCGAGGGCGACCGCCAGCACCAGCCCGCCGACGCCGAGCCCGATCCTGGCCTCCCGCTGCGGGCGCCGGGCGGCGCGCCGCTCCAGCTCGCGCAGTTCGGCGGCCTCGGCGTTCTCGGCGGCCCCGGGGGCCCCGGCGCTCGAGTCGTCGCCTCCGTCGCCGTGCTCGTCCTCGCCCTCCGGCCCCGGCTGCCCCAACTGGCCGACCAGCAGCGACAGGAACACCCCGCTCGCCGCGAGCAGCAGCAGCCGGGCGGCCAGCGCGGTGCCGATCCGCTCGTCCAGCGTGGTGCGCACCAGCGACAGGTCGAGGGCCTGCCCGATCCCCGAGCCGCGCTCGTACGGCCCGCGCAGCATCAGCACCGCGACGGTGGACACCAGCAGCGCCACCCAGCCGGTCATCAGCAGCCGCTGCACCGCCCGCCGGGCCACCCCGGCGGGCCAGCAGATCAGCGTGAACGCGGCGGCGCCGGCGAGCAGTGCGAACGCGACGTACGCGACGGTGCGCCCGGTGCCGTACAGCGCAGCGACCACGTCGTCCGCCTTGGCGCCCTGGAGCGCGGTGGCGGACACCGAGGTGTCCGAGGGCGCGCCGATGGAGAAGGTGAACGCGCCGCCGACGGGGTGGGAGTCCTCCGAGACGGCCCGCCAGGCCACCGTGTACGTGCCGTTGGCGAGGCCGGGGTTGAGCCCGACCCGGGCCGTGTCGGTCCTGCCGTCGGCGTGCCCCGGGTTGCCGGTGTCGACCGCCTTGCCGGCCGGGTCGAGCACCCGGACCGAGTCGCCGGAGAGCGACACGCCCTCGCTGAAGGTCAGCGTGACCGCCTGCGGGGCGGTGGCGAGCACCGAGTTCTGGTGCGGGTCGGTGGACTCCAGGGTGGCGTGCGCGGAGGCCGGGACGGCGCCGGCGAGCATCAGCGCGAACAGCGCGCCGAGCAGGCCGAGCAGGCCGGCGATGCGGCGGGGGGCGGTGCGCGGGGCTGCGATCCGGCGGTGCGAGGCCTTCTCCATGCTGGCGGACCCTAACTCTGGCCGGGACGGTAGGTGAGCTCCTTGACCGGCACCTTGACGGAGATGGTGCCGGACTTGGCGAAGGTCAGGTCGAGCTCCAGCTCGTCCCCGAGGGCCGGGGCCTTCTGCCAACCCATGATCATGAGATGGGTGCCGCCCCGGGTGAACTGCAGCGCCCCGTGCGCGGGCACGTCCAGGCGGTCGACCTGCTCCATGGTCGACGCCGTCGACTGGTGCATGGTGACCGATCCGGCGCCCGGGCTGGTCACCTTGACCAGCTGGTCCTCGCCGCCGTCGTTGCGCACGGTCAGGTAGCCGGCCGCCATCCCGCCCGCCGGGGGCAGCGGGATGTAGGAGTCGGCGACGCTCAGCCTGGCCGCCCCGCCGGCGGCACCGTCCTGGCCGCCCGCCCCGCAGGCGGCCAGGAAGGCGCCGCCGCCCAGGGCCGTCGCCAGCACCGCGCCGGTGAGCGCCGTCCGGCGGAAGCCGAGCATCGTCATGCCGCGACCCCCTTGGCGAGCAGCGGCAGGTCGTGCTGGTAGGTCTTCACCTCGGTGCCGCTCATGTACAGCACGTGCGCCTTGTCGTCCGAGGGGAGGAAGGCCAGCACCTGCGCGCCGTGGGTGGAGGTCACGGTGCCGTCGGCGTTGACCACCGGGTCCTCGATCATGATGCCGAGCGACCTGGCGGCGGTCTTGACCTTCTCCAGGTCGCCGGTGAGGCCTATGAAGTCGCTGCCCATCGAGTCGAGCCAGGTGCGCAGCACCTTGGGAGTGTCGCGCTGCGGGTCGGTGGAGACGAACACGACGTCGATCTTCTGCCGCTCCTCGGGGGAGAGGCCCTTCATGGCGACGCCGATGTCGCCCATGGTGGTCGGGCAGACGTCCGGGCAGCTGGTGTAGCCGAAGAACAGCAGCAGGCTCTTGCCGCTGGTGCGCTGGCGCAGGTCGAAGGGCTGGCCGGAGGTGTCGGTCAGCGTCAGGTCCGGCTTCTCGAAGTTCTTGGCGAGCTTGGTGCCCTCGTACGGCGTCGCGTCCTTCTGCTGCGTCACCTTGGCGGCGGTCGAGCCGCCGCCGGAGGACCCGCAGGCGGTCAGCGTGAGGGCGGCGGCCAGGGCGACGGCGGCCGCGCCGGCCAGGCGGGTGGTGCGGGTGGTGCGGGGCATGCGGGTTCCGATCGTGCGCGGTGGTCCGCCGGCGGGGCCGCTCCCGGGGTGCGGGAGCGGC
>NZ_JBHYWI010000089.1:0-32145 GCF_042751525.1 Kitasatospora sp. NPDC059408 | reverse complement strand
GCCTCCCCACGACCGTACGACGGCCGCCCCCGCACCCGGGTTCGGGGGCCGGACGTCGTACGGGGGCGCCGGGTCAGGCCAGGAGCCCGGTCGCCAGCCAGATCAGCGGCGCGGCCACGGCCAGCGGCAGCGCCACGCCCGCCGTCATGTGCACGAACCGGGACGGCCAGTCGTACGACGCGACCCGGCGACCCACCAGCGCGCCCACGCCCGCCAGGGCGCCGAGCGCGAGCGGCGCGCCCACCAGCAGGCCCAGCACCACCGCGGCCACCAGACCCAGCACCGGGCCCAGCACCTTCGGCCCGGGCAGCGGCGCCGCGGCCAGCAGGGTCGCCAGCGCGACCGCGCCGACCCCGGCCGGCACCCAGTCGGCCACCAGCAGCGCCGTGCAGAGCGCCGTCACCACGGTGGCCGAGCCGAGCACGGTCAGCGCGTAGAACCGCTCCTTCGGGTCCGAAGGGCGGAACGTCTGCAGCACCAGGACCAGCAGGAAGAACCCGCCGAGGGTGCCGACGACGGCCGCGATGCCGCCGTCCTCGCTCGCCAGCAGCACGGCCGCGTCGGCCGTGAACCCGGCCAGCGCGGCCAGGGCGATGCCCTGCCGGGCCGGCCACATCCCGTTCAGGCGGAACCAGCCGGCCGCCGTCAGCACCTGGAGCAGCGCGACCACGAGGGCCAGCGCCACCTGCCCCAGCGCGGCGCCGCCGGCCAGCAGGGCGGCGACGCCCGCGGTGATCAGCGCGGGCTGGATGCCCGGCTCGATGATCGGCGAACCGGTGCGGTGGGCGCTCGGCGCGGCGGGCCCGGTCGGCACGCCGGCGGGCGCCGTCGGCATCGCGGGCATCCCCGGCATCCCGGGCTGCGGCGGGACGGCCGGGTACGGCGTCATGCCGGGCGCCCCAGGTGCTGTGGGTGCCATGGGCGCGGCGGAGCCCGTGGGCCGCTTGAGCGTCATGGTCGGCTGGTCGAGGCCGGGCGCCTGGGCCGGTGCCTGTGCCTGGGGCGTGGGAACCGGAGCGGGCGCGGCGTGCCGGGGCCGGGCCTGCGGATACGGCTGCGCCAGGGGCTGGGGCTGCGGCGGCGCGACGGGCATGGCGCCGGAGACGACCACCGGCGGGAGCAGCGTCGTGGCCGCGGCGTCGTGCATCGGCGGCACCGGGGGCAGCAGCGTCGTCGCCGCGTCGTCCATCGCGGGGACGGGCGGGAGCAGCGTCGTGGCCGCGGCGTCGTCCATCGGCGGGACGGGCGGCAGCAGGGCCGTCGCCGCGTCGTCCATCGGCGGCTGCACCGGCTGCCCGTACCCCGGGTGGCCGTACTGCTGCTGGTACCCGTGCTGCGGGTGCGGCTGCTGAGAATGCGGCTGCTGGGGATGCGGCTGCTGCGGGTGGCCCTGGTGCGGCTGCTGCCAGCCGCCGTAGCCGCCGTTGTTCGCGTCGTTCGTGTCCGTCACGCCGCTCAGCCTCCCGCGAACGGCGGCAGTACCTCGACCGTTCCGCCTTCGGTGAGTTCGACGGTCGCGTGGTCCCGGCCGCCCACCTGGGCGCCGTCCACCAGGTAGGAGCAGTGCCCGAGGAGCAGCACGAGCTTCGGCCGGTCGGCGTGCCGCTCCTTGGCGGCCGCCAGCGCCTCGGCCAGGGTCGCCGCCTCGTACGGCTCCTCGGCCAGTCCGGCCTCGGACTTCGCGGCCGCCCAGTAGCGGATCGTCCCGCGCACCCGGGCGCCGCTCGCGGGCTCGGTGGTCGCGCCCATGGCAACCCCTTCTCGTCGTCCTCGCCCGGTCCGGTGGCCCGGTCCGGCTCGCCACCGGGGCGGCCGTCCGACCACCCGAAAGGTGGACGTGCGCGGTGCCGCCGATGTGCGTCCCATGATGGCGTGTCCGCCGCCGCGACCGGCAATCGCCCTGGCCGGACGGACCGCGAGCGCCGCTCGAAGCCGTGACCAGGCTCACCCGGCGCGCGCCCGGATTGGGCGAACCGCCGGATTCGAGCCCTCCCGGTGCGGGGGCCGGTCGGCTATTCTCGACCTCCAAGAGGGATCCGGGCAGAGTCGCCCCCGGGTCCTTTTGTGCTTTCAGGACGCCAGTACGGACGTTCTTGCGAATCGTCGGCCCACCCCCGGCGGTGCGCGGGAACCACCCCGCCTCTCGCGGCACGACGACGTGCCCCGTCCGGCCGGGGTGACGCCACCCCGGTGCCGGGCCGCCGCCCGGAGCGGGACCACGACCGGAGGGTTCGCGGGATGAGCAGGGCAGAAACGGTGCGCCAGGGGTTGCGGGACCCCCGGCCCGTGCGCCGTCGCGCCGTGCACGCCGGCCTGTCCTCCGGTGTGCTCCGGGCGTCCGAACCCCTCCCCCAACCCTCAGCACGTGCGCCATCCGGCTGTGGCGGCAGCCGTGAAGCGACCGCGACGACCCGGAAAGGGGACCACCGGGTATGAGTTCTCTCCTCCTCCTCACCAACGCACTGCAGCCCTCCGCGGAGGTGCTGCCGGCGCTCGGCCTGCTGCTGCACAACGTCCGGGTGGCGCCCGCCGAGGGCTCCGCCCTGGTGGACACCCCCAGCGCCGACGTCATCCTGGTCGACGGCCGCCGGGACCTGCCGCAGATCCGCAGCCTGTGCCAGCTGCTGCGCTCCACCGGCATCGGCTCCCCGCTGATCCTCGTGGTCACCGAGGGCGGCCTGGCGGCCGTGACCGCCGAGTGGGGCATCGACGACGTCCTGTTGGACACCGCGGGCCCGGCCGAGGTCGAGGCCCGGCTGCGGCTCGCGCTCGGCCGGCTCCAGGTCGTCGCCGACGACAGCCCGATGGAGATCCGCAACGGCGACCTCTCGGTGGACGAGGCCACCTACTCCGCGAAGCTCAAGGGCCGCGCGCTCGACCTGACCTTCAAGGAGTTCGAGCTGCTCAAGTACCTCGCCCAGCACCCCGGCCGGGTCTTCACCCGGGCGCAGCTGCTGCAGGAGGTCTGGGGCTACGACTACTTCGGCGGCACCCGGACGGTGGACGTGCACGTCCGGCGCCTGCGCGCCAAGCTCGGCGTCGAGCACGAGCAGCTGATCGGCACCGTGCGCAACGTCGGCTACCGCTTCGTCGTCCCGGAGAAGCCCGAGAAGGGGGAGCGCCCGGAGCTCGCCCCGCGCCCCGCAGCGCCCCTGGAGGCATGACGCGCGCCGGGCGGGGGTGATCCCGCCCGGCATGTCCGGTTCGCCCCCGCGCAGCCTCCCGTCCACCTGCCGGAAGCCCCAGGTCCCACTGCCGACGCCGGCGCCACACGCGTAGACTCGACCCGTGGCCAAAGTGACGCGCGACGATGTAGCCCGACTGGCTGGTACCTCGACCGCGGTCGTCAGCTACGTGATCAACAACGGGCCGCGCCCGGTCGCGCCCGCCACCAAGGAGAAGGTCCTCGCGGCGATCGAGCAGCTCGGCTACCGGCCGAACAGCGTCGCCCAGGCGATGGCCTCCCGCCGCACCAACCTGATCGGCATGGTCGTCCCGGACGCCCGTCAGCCGTTCTTCGCCGAGATGGCGCACGCCGTGGAACGGGCCGCCTCCGAGCGCGGCAAGCTCGTGCTGATCGGCAACTCCGACTACGTGGACGACCGCGAGGTGCACTACGTCCGCGCCTTCCTCGGCATGCGCGTCTCCGGGCTGATCCTGGTCAGCCAGGGCCCGTCGCAGCGCGCCGCCGAGGAGTTCGCCGCGATGGAGGGCGCGAAGGTGGTGCTGCTGCACCGCCGCCCCGAGGCGATCGACGACGTCGCGGTGGTCACCGACGACGTGGGCGGCGCCGAGGCCGTCGTGCGCCACCTGCTGGAGGTGCACGGGCACCCGTACGTGGCCTGCTTCGGCGGCCCGGTCGACTCCCCCGCGCCCGGCGACCCGGTCATCGACCACGTCGAGGGCTGGCAGCGGGCCATGGACGCGCACGGCCTGCCCACCGAACCGCACCTGATCGACGCGCCGTTCCACCGCTACGGCGCGTACGAGGTCGCGCTCGGCGTGCTGCGCTCGGCCGACCGGCCGCCGGCGATCTTCTGCTCCACCGACGACCAGGCGATCGGCGTGCTCCGGGCCGCCCGCGAGGTCGGCCTGAAGGTCCCGGAGGACCTCGCGGTGGCCGGCTTCGACGACGTCCCCGAGGCCGCCCTCGCCGACCCGCCGCTGACGACCGTCGCCTCCGACCGGGACGCGATGGCGCGCGCCGCCGTCGACCTGGTCCTGGACGACTCGCTGATGGTGCCCGGTTCGGACACCGAGCGGGTCCGCAAGTTCCCGTCCCGCCTGGTGGTCCGGCGTTCCTGCGGCTGCGACGGAGCGGCACCGGGCGCCCCGGCCACCCCCACGGAAGCGGAGTAGTCGATTCCGCCCCCGGCTCCCATCCGCGCCGCCTGACCAGGCTTTATGAGAAGTCAACGGGCTTCTCGGACCCTTCTGAGACCGCTTTCATCCGATCCTCATCCGCCGGGCGGACGTTGTTCGGCATGAGCGATCAGCAGCGCAGCGAGCAGCAGTACGGGTGGACCGGACAGTACGGCGAGCAGCACGGCACGCAGCACGGCGAGCAGCCGTCCGCGCAACCGCACGCGCCGCACGAGCACCGCGTCATCGAGGGCACCGTCCTCGGCAGCAGCACGGACGGCACCGTCGGCACCGGCGCCGACGCCCCCGCGTACGGCTACCGCGAGGACCACTCCGGCGGCGGCTTCGACACCCCGCTCCCGCCGCCGCCCCTGCCCCCCACCCCGCCGTCCGCCGGCTGGCCCGGCAGCCCCGAGGGACCGGAAGGGCCCCGGAGCCACGGCGCCCGGGCCCGGCGCGGGATGCTGCGCGGACGGCTGGTCCTGGTCACCGCCGTCGCCGCGATCGCCGCCGTCCTCGGCGGAGTCACCGGCGGGGTCATCGCCTCCCAGGAGCGCACCTCCGACACCCGCGGCACCACCATCGCCAGCCCGGTCTCCGCCCGCTCCGACGGCAGCGCCGACGTCGCCGCCATCGCGGCCGCCGTCTCGCCGAGCGTCGTCCAGATCACCGTCAAGGCGCCGGGCGGCACCGCCACCGGCACCGGCGTGGTCCTCGACAGGAACGGGCAGATCCTCACCAACTTCCACGTGATCTCCGGCGCGGTCGACAGCGGCGGCCAGATCACCGTGACCTTCAAGGACGGCTCGACCGCGCAGGCCACCGTCACCGGCACCGACAAGTCCCTGGACGTCGCGGTGATCACCGCGAGCGGCGCCAAGAACCTCACCCCGGCCACCCTCGGCGACTCCTCCGCCGTCGCCGTCGGCGACCCGGTCGTCGCCATCGGCAACCCGGACGGCCTCACCGGCACCGTCACCTCGGGCATCATCAGCGCCGAGAACCGCGAGGTCACCGTCCAGGTCGACGAGGGCTCCACCGGTGGCAACGGCGGCTACGGCTTCCCGTTCATGCCCGGCCTGCGCGGCTCGCAGCAGCAGCCGAGCGGCAGCGGCACCACCACCTACAAGGCCTTCCAGACCGACGCCGCCCTCAACCCCGGCAACTCCGGCGGCCCGCTGATCAACGCGAACGGCCAGGTCATCGGCATCAACTCGGCCATGTACTCGCCCAGCGGCACCGGCTCCACCGCGGGCGGCGGCAGCAGCTCGGCCGGCAGCGTCGGCCTCGGCTTCGCCATCCCGATCAACGACATCAAGCAGGTCCTGCCGAAACTGCAGGCGGGCCAGAACGTGTAAGACGGACAATTACTCCGAGCAGGTCCCCCACACGACGAGAAAGGGCAACGGCCCATGACCCCGTCCGCCGACGACCGCACCTCCGCCGAGTCCGGCCACACCTCGGCCAGGCTCCTCGTGGTCGACGACGAACCCGCGCTCCGGGACGCCCTGGAGAGCAGCCTCGCCTTCGAGGGATACGAGGTCGCCACCGCCACCGACGGCTACGAGGCACTCGAATCCGTCGAACGCGACCGGCCCGACCTCGTCCTGCTGGACATCATGATGCCCCGGATGGACGGCCTCACCGCCGTCCGCCGGATGCGCTCGCGCGGCGACACCGTCCCGGTGCTGATGCTCACCGCCAGGGACGCCGTCGGCGACCGCGTCACCGGGCTGGACGTCGGCGCCGACGACTACCTCGCCAAGCCCTTCGAGCTCGACGAGCTCCTCGCCAGGGTCCGCGCCCTGCTGCGCCGCAACGCCCTCGCCACCGAGGCCGCGGCCCGGGCGGCGGCCGAGGACGAGAGCGAGGTGCTGGCCTTCGGCGACCTGCGGATGAACACCGCCACCCGCGAGGTCACCCGGGCCGGCCGGTCCGTCGAGCTGACCCGCACCGAGTTCATGCTCCTGGAGATGTTCCTGTCCCACCCCCGGCAGGTCCTCACCCGCGAGCAGATCCTCAAGGCGGTCTGGGGCTTCGACTTCGAGCCCTCCTCCAACTCCCTGGACGTCTACGTCATGTACCTGCGCCGCAAGACCGAGCAGGGCGGCATGCCGAGGATCATCCAGACCGTACGCGGCGTCGGCTACGCCCTGCGCCCCGCGGCCGGCGCCGGCGCGTGAACGTGCGAGCCAGGGGCGCGCGCGTCCCTCCCCCGCCCCTCGCGCCCCCGCGCCCGTCCCGGGTCCAGCGCCTCGTGCACTGGTTCCGCTCCCGCTCGCTGCGCAGCCGCCTCACCTTCCTGAGCGCGGCCGCGGTGGCGGTGGCCATCGCGCTGTCGGCGCTGGCGTGCTGGTTCATCGTCGAGAAGCAGCTCTACGGCCAGGTGCGGACGGACCTCGCGAGCGCGCCGCTCCCGCTGCCGCCCCGGGGCCAGAGCCTGCCCTGCTACGAGACCCCGCAGGCGGCCCTGCAGGCGCAGCCGCGGAGCGTCGCCCCGGAGAACGGCACCTCCGTCGCCCGGGACACCCAGTACGTCGTCAAGGACCCGACGGCGGTCTGCCTGCCCCCGGCCGCGACCAAGGCGATCGTGCTCAGGCCGAGCGACTCCGCGGTGTTCCAGCTGCGGCCCGGCCAGTCGGTCATCCGGGACGGCCACTTCACCGACGGCACCCCCGCCCTCGTCCGCGTCTCGCTGACCCACTTCGGACCGCAGCCCGCCCTGCTGATGGTCGCCAGCCCGACCCAGTCCGTCGAGGAGTCCCTCCAGGGCCTCGCCCTCCTGCTCGGCGCCGTCTCCGTCGGCGGCATCCTCCTCGCCGCCGTCGCCGGCCGGATCGTCGCCCGCTCCTCGCTCAAGCCGGTCCACCAGCTCACCGACGCCGTCGAGCACATCGCCCGCACCGAGGAGGTCGGCACCACCATCCCGGTCCACGGCGACGACGAGATCGCCCGCCTCTCCACCTCGTTCAACTCCATGAGCACCGCCCTCGCCAACTCCCGCGAGCGGCAGACCCGGCTGATAGCGGACGCCGGGCACGAGCTCCGCACACCCCTCACGTCGCTGCGCACCAACGTGGACCTGCTGATCCGCAGCGACGACACGGGCCGCCCGCTCCCGCCCGCCACGAAGACCAAACTGCTGGGCAACATGAAGGCCCAGATGCAGGAGCTGACCGTCCTCATCCAGGACCTGCTCCAGCTCTCCCGCCCCGACTCGCCGAAGCCGGGACCGAACCTCACCGTGGTCGCCCTGCACGAGATCGCCCAACGGGCCGTCGAGCGGGCCAAGTTGCGCGGCCCCGGGCTGGTCTTCGACACCGCGGCCGAGCCCTGGTTCGTCCACGGCGACGCCTTCGCCCTCGAACGGGCCGTGATCAACCTGCTGGACAACGCGGTCAAGTACAGCCCGCCCGGCGGCACGATCGAAGTCCGGCTCCGGCAGGGCGTGCTGACCGTCCGTGACCACGGCCCCGGCATCCCGGCCGACGAGCTGCAGTACGTCTTCGACCGCTTCTGGCGCTCCCCCTCCTCGCGCCAGCTCCCGGGCTCCGGCCTCGGGCTGTCGATCGTCGCGCAGAGCGTCCGGGACGCCGGCGGCGAGGTCTCGCTCGGCCCGGCCGGGGACGGCGGGCCGGGCGCCCTGGCCACCGTCCGCCTGCCCGGCGGCCCCACCGCGGAGTAGCCCCCGGACACGAAGGAGGACGGGCGGGGCGCCCCGACAGCGCCCCGCCCGTCCCCGTCCGGCTCACGGTCAGTCGACGTCGACGCCCGGGCCGATGACCTTGATCCGGTCCTGCGCCGGAGCCTTCAGCGGCGCGGACGCCGAGCTGTGGGCACCCAGGTAGGCCACGAAGACGTCCAGGTCCGAGGCGCCGACGAGCTTGTCGGTGCCGGCGCCCAGCGCCGGGAAGCCGTCGCCGCCCGCCGCCAGGAACTCGTTCGCCGCGACCCGGTACGTGGCGGCCGGGTCGATCGGCGCGCCGTTGAGCCGGACGGAGTCGACGACGACCCGGTCGGCCCCGGTCCTGCGCATGTCCAGGGTGTAGCTCAGGCTCTTGGACACCTGCAGGATCTTCGGCGCGGCGGCGTTGCCCCCGCTGACCTGCTGCTGGAGCAGCTGCACCAGCTGGGCGCCGGTCAGCGTCTTGACCTGCATCATGTTGGTGAACGGCTGGACGGTGAACGCCTTGCCGTACGTCACGACGCCGTCGCCCTCGCTACCGGCCGCCTTGTAAACCAGGTCGGAGCGGATGCCGCCGGGGTTCATGAACGCCACCTGCGCCCCGCCCTTGTCGGCCGGCGCGAGGCCCTCCAGCTGCGCGTCCGCGATCAGGTCGCCGAGCGGCTTCTCCAGGTCGCCGCTGCCACGGCCGTTGATGTCCGAGGCGATGTAACCGACCGGACGGTTGGCGATCGGCGCGGCCAGCTTGGAGTAGCGGGCGATCAGCTCGCTCATGTCCTCGGCCTTGGGCAGCGTGCGCCGCACGACGTGGTTCTCGGCCTTCACCGACGGACGCACGATGGTGCCGGTGGTCTTGTCGAGCTTGAGGTCGATCTCGGTGAAGAGCCGGCCGAACGAGGCGGCGCTGGTCACCGAGCGCGGCACGCCGTTCGGGTCCGGGATCATGCACGCGTACGCGTTGTGGGTGTGGCCGGTGACGATGGCGCCGACCGCGGGGTCGATGTTCCGCGCGATGTCGACGATCGGGCCGGAGACGCCCTGCCCGGCCGCGCCGCAGTCGTAGTTGTAGACGCTGCCGGCCGGGTAGCCGCCCTCGTGGATCAGCGCGACGATCGAGTTGACGCCCTGCGCCTTGAGCTCGGCGGCGTACTTGTTGATCGTGGTGACCTCGTTGCCGAACTTCAGGCCCTTGACGCCCGCCGCCGTCACGATGTTCGGCGTGCCCTCCAGCGTGACGCCGATGAAGCCGACCTTCACGCCCTGCGACTTCGTCACCCAGTACGGCGGCAGCAGCGGCTCGCCGGTGTTCTCGTCGGTGACGTTGGCGGACAGGTAGTTGAAGTTGGCGCCGCGGAACGTGCGGCCCTTCTCGTAACAGCCGTCGACCGGGTGGCAGCCGCCGTTCTGCAGCCGCAGCAGCTCCTGCGCGCCGTGGTCGAACTCGTGGTTGCCGACCGACGTGACGTCCAGGCCGAGCTTGTCCATCGCCTCGATGGTCGGCTCGTCGTGGAACAGCGCCGAGGTGAGCGGGCTGGCCCCGACGATGTCGCCGGCCGCGACGGTGATCGAGTCGTCCGCCGCCTCGCGCGCCTGACGCAGCGCCGTCGCCAGGTACTCGACGCCGCCGGCCGGGGTGCTGACCTGCTGGCCGGTCGCCGGGTCGATCTCCCGGATCGTGCCGGCCGAGCCCGCCGGGGGCTCCAGGTTGCCGTGGAAGTCGTTGATCGCCAGCAGCTGGAGGTTGACGGTCTTGTGCCGCCGGGAGTTCGCGTCGGCGGCCTGGGCGGCCGCGGGCACGGCCACCGAACCGAGCAGTCCGGCCGCGGCGACCACGGCGAGCGCCGCGCGTCGCGATCTGAGGGTGAGCATGAGGAGGTCCCTGCGCCTAGGAGCGCCCGGCCGCGGAACCGGCGCAGGCGCGCATGGATGTGGGTGTGCGCGAACTGCAGCCTATGGTCAACGCGCGTAGCTGTCAGGTTTTCTGACGTAACGACCGGGTGACTCGTCGACGAACCGTCGTGAACGGATCGGTGCCGGCCCCCGCACCGGGGCCGCCCGGCTCACACCCCGGGCTCGGCCGCCAACTGCCGCTCGGCACGCTCGCGTTCGGCCACCGCGTCCTCCGTCATGGCGCGGTCGGTGTAGACCAGCGGCCGCTCGGAGTCGGTGATGATGTGCTTGACCACCTGGACGTTCCCGTTGACGTCCCAGACCGCGATGCCCGGCGACAGCGTCGGAATGATCTCCACCGCCCAGCGCGGCAACCCCAGCACCCGGCCGGTGGCCCGCGCCTCCTCGGCCTTCTGCATGTAGATCGTCCGGGTGGAGGCCATCTTCAGGATCGCCGAGGCCTCCTTGGCCGCCGCGCCGTCCACCACGTCCGACAGGTGGTGCACCACCGCGACGAAGGACAGGCCGAGCCGGCGGCCGAACTTCAGCAGGCGCTGGAACAGCTGCGCCACGAACGGGCTGTTGATGATGTGCCAGGCCTCCTCGACCAGGAAGATGCGCTTCTTCCGGTCCGGCCTGATCCAGGTGTGCTCCAGCCACACGCCGACGATCGCCATCAGGATCGGCATCGCGATCGAGTTACGGTCGATGTGCGAGAGGTCGAAGACGATCAGCGGCGCGTCCAGGTCGATGCCGTCGGTGGTCGAGCCGTCGAACATGCCGCGCAGGTCACCGTCGACCAGCCGGTCCAGCACCAGCGCCACGTCCAGGCCCCAGCGCTGCACCTCGTCCACCGCGACGCCCAGCGACTCCACCGACGACAGCTCGGGGTTGCGCAGCGTGTCGATGATGTCGTCCAGGACCGGCTGGCGGTCCTTCACCGAGGCCACCACGTGGGCGTGCGCGGCCTTCAGCGCGAAGCCCGCCCGCTCCTCCAGGCCGCGCCCCATCGCCACCTCGATGATGGTGCGCAGCAGCGACAGCTGACCGGTCTGGGTGATCGCCGGGTCCAGCGGGTTGAGCTTCACCCCGCCGTCCCGGGCCGCCATCGGGTCCAGGCGGATCGACTTTATGCCGAGCGCGTTGGCGATCAGGTTCCACTCGCCCACGCCGTCCTCGCCCTGCGCGTCCAGCACCACCACCTGCCGGTCGCGGAACCTCAACTGCCGCAGGACGTACGTCTTCTCCAGCGCCGACTTGCCGTTGCCCGACTCCCCCAGCACCAGCCAGTGCGGCGCCGGCAGCTGCTGCCCGTACAGCTGGAAGGGGTCGTAGACGTACCCCTTGCCGCTGTACACCTCGCGCCCGATGATCACGCCCGAGTCGCCCAGCCCCGGTGCCGCGGTGGGCAGGTAGACCGCCTGCGCCTGGCCGGTCGAGGTGCGCACGGGCAACCGGGTGGTCTCCACCTTGCCGAACATCAGGCTGGTGAACGCGTCGGTGAGGTTGCCGAGCGCCATGGACGGCCTCCTGGTGGGTGGAAGGGCTCAGTGGATGGACGGGCCGCGGTGGACGGACGGGCGCGGGCGGCTCAGCGGCGGATGCCGGTGGCGAACGGCAGCGTGTTGACGAACGCGCGGTGGTGCTCGCGGTCGCACCACTCCAGCTTGAGGTAGCTCTTGCCGGCCGACGCCCGGATGGTCCGCTTGTCGCGGGCCAGCGCCTCGGGGCTGCGCGAGGACACCGTGATGTACCCGACCAGGTTGACCCCGGCCGCGCCGGAGGCCAGGTCGTCACCGCGCTGGTCCACCCGGCCGGTGTGGGCCAGGTCGCGCGGGTCGACCGTGCGGTTCATCTTGGCCGCGCGGCTCGCCTCCGCCTCGTCGTTGGTCTTCTCCGTCAGCATCCGCTCGATCGCGACGTCGGTCGGCTCCAGGTCCATCGTCACGGCGACCGTCCGGATCACGTCCGGGGTGTGCACCAGCAGCGGCGCGAGGAAGTTGACGCCCACGGGGGTGAGCGGCCACTCCTTGACCCACGCGGTGGCGTGGCACCACGGCTCCCGGGTCGTCGACTCGCGGGTCTTCGCCTGCAGGTACTGCGGGTGGGTCGCGTCCAGCTCGGCCGGCCACGCGTTGCGCCGGGACATCGCCTGGATGTGGTCGATCGGGTGGTCCGGGTCGTACATCGAGTGCAGCAGCGAGGACAGCCGGGCCTGGCCCAGCGGCTGGCGCACCCGGATGTCCGCCTCCGCGAGCCGGGCGCAGATGTCGGTCAGCTCGCGCGCCATCACCGCCGCCAGGCCCTCGTCGTCCCGGGCCCGCCCGCCGGTCGCCGTCCGGCCCATCGCGTGCGCCTCGGCCGCGAGGTCGCGGGTGTAGTGCATGCAGGCCACCAGGTACGCGCGGTGCTGCTCCGAGGAGGTCGACACCATCGACTGCAGCTGGTCGTACGACTCCTGCAGCCAGCGCGGCGCGTCGCGGTCGCCGCGCCGCTCGACGTCCTTGGCGTGCGCGTCCGGATCGGCCGGCAGCGTCCGGGCCAGGATCTGCAGCCGCGTCACGAAGCCGTCCCCGTTGGCGACGTGCTTCAGCAGCGTGCCGAACCGGTCGACCAGCGCCTCCTGGTCCTCCGAGTCGCGCAGGCCCACGCCCGGGCCCTCGATCTCGATCGCGGCCGTCACCGTGCGCCGCTCCAGGTGCATCAGCACCCCGACCTCGTCCGGCCCGAACGGCGCCGTCAGCCAGCGCAGCCGCCCCACCCCCGGCGGCGGACCGACCTCCACCTCCCGGCCGTCCAGCCGGGTGCCGGCGTCCATCACGTCCGAACGCCACACCGAGCGGCCGCTGCGGACCGTCCGCCGGTAGGTGCGGTTGATCTCCGCCCACCGGTAGAACGTCCGCTTGCGGTACGGCACGTAGACCGCCGCGATGGCCAGCGCGGGCAGGCCGACCAGGCCGCCGATGCGCAGCGGCAGGACCGGCATCATCAGGCCCCAGAGCATCCCGAGGAACGCCCCGAAGATGATCAGCAGGATCTCGCCGGTCTCCCGGTTGCGGCCGATCGGCGCGTTCGGGCGGGCCTTGCCGATCAGGTAGGTGCGGCGCTGGTGCACGTACGGCTGGGCGTACTGGGCACCGTAATGGCCGAGCGGTTCACTGCTCACTTACCCGTCACCCTCCCTTCGCTGGATTGCTGTCGCGGATCGGAACCGAGGCCTGCTGGGGCGGCCCGGCCTGCGGCGGCGGAGCCGGCGTGCGGCCCGCGTGCGCGGCGATGCCCGGGGCCACCGAACCCCCGCCCGCACCCCCGCCGCCGCCCGCGCCCTGCGGGCCGCGGTCGCCGTGGGTGGTGATGCCCTGCTTCATGAGGTTCGCGGTGCCGTTGATCATCGCCGAACCGGCCGACACCGCGCTGGCGCGGGCGTGCCGCATGCTCATGATCTCGTCGCCGAAGCCCGGCACGAAGCGGTACACCGCCGCGCTCGCGAAGATCGACAGGAACAGGATCGCCAGCCCGGACAGCACCCGGGCGAAGTCGTCGTTCGCCCCCGCACCGGTCGCGACGGCACCCGCCAGGCCCAGGATGATCACGATGATCGGCTTCGCCAGGTCCACCGCCACCATCACCCCCGCCCACCGGCGCACGTGCTTCCACAGCTGCTTGTCCACCAGCCCCGCGTACACCGCCGTCCCCAGCAGCGCGCCCACGTACAGCATCGCCGCCCGGATCAGCAGCTCGATCCAGAGCACCGCTGCCGCGAGCACCGCCACCAGCGACACGATGATCAGGATCAGCGGCCCGCCACCCATGTCCCCCTTCTCCAGGGTGTCGGCGAACCCGCCCAGGTACGTCCCGGTGTCGGACTTCGTCCCGACCGCGATCGCCTTGGTCAGCCCGTCCGTGGCGCTCACCACGGTGTAGAGGATCAACGGCGTGAACGCGGACGCCACGACCGTCAGCCACAGGAACCCGATCGCCTCCGAGACCGCCGTCGTCAACGGCGCCCCGCGCACCGCCCGCTTCGTCACCGCGAGCAGCCACAGCACCAGCGTGATGATCGTCGAGGCCGCGAACACCACCGCGTACTGCTGCAGGAACGACGCATTGGTGAAGTCCACCTGCGTCGTCCCGTCGATGGCCCCCGACAACTTCCGCACGACCCACGCCGCCGCCTGCGCACACCCCTTGGCCAACGACCCGAGCGGGTCGGTCACGTTCCCGACCGTCCCGCTTCCGGGAAGGGAACCGCCGGCCCCAGGCTTGTCCACGCAGAGGATGCCGTTGCCGGAAATGGGCAGATCGGGACAGTTGGCGTTCGGGCTCGCCGTCGGTGTCGGCGTCGGCGAAGGATCCGCGAAGACCCGTTGGGCCATCAGCAGCCCGGCGAGCTGCAGGCTCGCCATGGCGCTCGCCAGCGCTCCCGCGCGGCGCACGGTGGAGCGTCGTGTGGTCTGGTCAACGGGCATAGCGGAACCCCCCGAACTGCTGGACGGCGCCGGTGATCTCGTCGGCGGTGGCGGCCTGCTGGTCGCCGGGCATCGGCGCGGGGCCCGGTCGGCTGGCGTAGTCACTGAGCTTCCAGTCGCCGGCCGTCCAGCGGAGCGAGAGCGTCATGGTGAACCAGTTGGCGGTCACGGGCTGGACGGAGTGTTCACCGGCGAGGCCGGCGAGGCCGGAGCACCAGACCTCGATCTTCGCCTCGGCGTCGTTGTAGCCGGTCTGCTTGGTGCCGACGGGGACGGTGCGACTCACGAAGGTGAGGCCCTTCGGGGCGTGGCCCTGGGCGTCGAGGCCGTAGCGGGCGGCCGTGTCGCCGCCGAAGCCCTGGTCCAGGCGGGTCTGGAGGGTGGGCAGGGCGGCCGGGTCGGCGATGGTGGTGACGATGGTGTGGCGGGTGTCGGCGCGGAACATGTCCGCGCCGCCGAGGGCGACCGCGTAGTTGGTGGCGGCGGACTGGGCGCCCTGGTCGGTGTGCGGGTAGCCGCTGGGGATGCCGTTGCTGGTGGTGCCGACGGGCTGGTCGCCGCTGGGGGCGGGGCCGGCGCCGACGGGTGCGGTGGGGGTGGCGTGGTCGGAGGAGCGGGCGGTGCCGCCCGGGTCGGGCTTGCCGTGGTTGGCGATGGAGATCGCGACGACGAGCAGCGTGACGACGACGAGGACGGCCAGCAGGGTGCGGAGCGGTCGCGGCTGACGTCCGTTCAGCTGCGAGGAGGGCTGTTCGCCGACCGGTAGCCGCGTACGGGTGTGCGGCTGGTCGTCGGACAACGGCACGGCGGCCCTCCTGGTGCGGGGAGCCGGGCGGCTCCGGGGGCCCTCCGGCCGTGGGCGGGCGCGGACGGAGGGTGGGGACGGGGTGACTCGGGGCGGGCTCCGGGCGGTCCGGACGGGGACCGGGCTCGGACCGGCAGCAGGGCTACCGCTGTCCGATCGTCAGATCGCCATTCCGTAGACAATGGTGAACAGAGTGCCGAGTGATCCAATGATGAACACGCCGGTCAGCCCGGCGATGATCAGTCCCTTGCCCTGTTCCGCGCCGAAGCTGTCCCGCATGGCGGTCGCACCGATCCGCTGCTTGGCGGCGCCCCAGACGGCGAGGCCGAGGCAGACGAGGATGGCGACGGCCATGATGACCTCGACCATCACCCGGGCCTCCGACCCGAGGCTCGCGAACGGACCCCAGTCCGGGGCGATCCCGCCGATGATGGTGTCGATATTCGGCTTCTTTGGTGGGTCCTCGGCCGCCAGGTGGCCGATCGCGATGCTCTGCACGCTGCTCAGGTTCATTTCCATCTCACCGCCCGATCAGGCAAATTCAAGGGCCCTGACCCCGCCCGCGCGAAGGGTCGGTGCCTATTCTTGGCCAGATCTGATGTCGACTTGGCTACTTCTCGCGGATTGGTCGTGAGGCATCGGACACGTACGCGAGGATGTCCACCGTACGAAGGATAGCGCTCACTCTTTGTATCTCTGATGATTGCGGTGAGCAACGCCTTCCGGAACACTTCGACTGACGATTCGTCGGGATGGTGCTGATGGTACTCCGGAAGGCCGGTACGGCCGCCGCTGCGGCGGGAGTTGTCGGGATCGGGTTCGTCGGGCTGGTGACGATCGGGACGTACGCCGCGAGCGGGACGCCCCAGCAGACGGCCAATCGCGGGACGCTGTCGGCGGGTTCGGTGCCGGCGGCCTACCAGGGGGCGATCCAGAAGTGGGGCGCGCTCTGTCCGGAGATCTCCCCGCCGATGCTCGCGGCGCAGCTGTACCAGGAAAGCGGCTTCGATCCGCAGGCCCGTTCCGGTGTGGGGGCGTTGGGAATGGCCCAGTTCCTGCCGGGCACCTGGGACATCTACGGCGTCGACGCGAATGGCGACGGCAAGAAGGACATCTGGGACCCGGCCGACGCGATCGCCTCCGCGGCGAACTACGACTGCGCGCTGGCCAGGGACGTGGCCAAGGTCCCGGGGGACCGTCAGGACAACCTGCTGGCCGCGTACAACGCCGGCCCGTACGCGGTGGAGAAGTACAACGGCGTGCCCCCGTACAAGGAGACGCAGGGGTACGTGAAGAACATCAAGGCGCTGGCGCGCAGCTTCACGGCGCCGACCGCGCCGGTGGAGGTGTCGCAGCAGTCGGCGGGGGCGATCTACTTCGCGCAGACGAAGCTGGGCACGCCGTACCTGTGGGGAGGCGAGGGGCTGCCCTCGCAGAACGGGCGGTTCGACTGTTCGGGCCTCACCCAGGCGGCGTTCGAGACGGTGGGAATCACGCTGCCCCGGGTGGCCAACGACCAGTGGTACGCCGGGCCGCACCCCTCCCGGGACCAGCTACGGCCGGGCGACCTGGTGTTCTTCGCGACGGACCTGAACGATCCGCGCAGCATCCACCACGTCGGGATCTACGTCGGCGGCGGCTACATGATCAACGCGCCGCACACCAACGCGGTGATCCGCTACGACAAGATCGACACCAAGGAGTACATCGGCGCGACCCGGGTCACCACCGACGGCGCCCAGGCGCTGCCGGTGCGCAACCTGGACGGGAGCATCACGGGCAAGGGCGGCATCGGCGGCGGCGCCACCCCGGACGCGCCCGCCACTCCCACCGCGACCACCGCGGCAGCCGTCCCGCAGGCCGCCCCGCAGGCCGCTGCGCCCGCCGCGCCGAACGGGGCTCCTCCCGCCCCCGCCCACGCCGCCACGGCGCCCGCCGCCCGGCCCGTGACCCCGTCGGCACCAGCCTCCGCGGCCCGTCCCACGGGTCAACCGACCGCAAAACCCTGAGCCCCCGGCGGCCCGGCGTGTGAGTGCGCTGTGGACGCTGAGTCAAGTTTCCATAACCACGCGTTTACGTGGAACGCTGTGCACCGCTGATGACGTTTGGTCCGTTGGCCCCTCGTCAGCTCATCGCGCCGGGCGGGCCGCCCGGCCGGAACGTACAAGGTGCTGCAGCGGACCAGAAGGAGGTGCGGCGTGTCGACGCCGCTTGCCGACACGACCAACCCCGACCTCGGCCTGCTCTACGCCGTCAACGGGCTCGCCAAGAGCTCCCCGCCGTGGCTGGACCACCTGGTCTCGTGGATCGGCGAGTACGGCATCCTGATCGGCCTGGCGATGCTCGGCCTGGTCGGCTGGCTGCAGGCCAGACGCCGGCCGGACGCGCCGGTGGCGATCGCGGGACTGCTCTGGGTGCCGCTGTCGGTCGCCGTCGCCGAGCTGGCCAACCTGCCGATCGCCGCGATCGTGAACCGGCCGCGACCGTTCGTGGACCACGGCGGGCTGCTGGTCCTCGTGGACGGCAAGGCCGGCACGCACTCCTTCGTCAGCGACCACTCGACGATGACGATGGGCGTCGCGGTGTCGCTCTTCCTGGTGAACCGGCGGCTCGGCTGGATCGCCGGCGGGCTCGCCCTGCTGCAGGGCTTCTGCCGGATGTTCATGGGCGTCCACTACCCGACCGACGTGATCGGCGGCTACGCGCTCGCGACCGCCGTGGTGCTGCTGCTGGCGCCGATCGCGATGGCCGTCCTGGTGCCGCTCTGCCACGCGCTGACCCGCACCGCCGTCGCCCCGCTGATCCGGGCGCCCGAGCGCGGTGGCGCTCCGCGCGGGCGGCGGCGCGGCCGCGAGCGCGGGGCCGTCCGCACGGACGAGCAGCCGCCGGAGTCGGACCTGGCCGCCTGAGCGGTCAGCCGGATCCGGCGCCGGAATCGGTGCCGGAGAGGTGGTCGGCACCCTCGCGGCGGGCCAGGTCGCGGGAGCGGCGGGCCGGGGCGTACCAGCCGCAGCTGCACGTCGCGTAGGCGAAGGACCCGCGTTCGCTGATCGCGACGCGGTGCTCGGGCATCCGGGTGCCGGGCTCGGCCGGCAGCTCAGTGTGCACGTCGTTCACGGTAGCGCGCCGGGCACCCGGCGCGCGACGCCCTCCGCGCGCCCGGTCCCGCGTAACCATCCGCACCCCAACTCGTTTGCCCGGAAAGAGCTCTGCCCACCTGCTGGTGTCCGGCGGAGCAGTCGGGCCCGAGGGGGTTGTCGCGAGGATGAAGATGACCGACCAGCAGCGCAGCGGACGGCCGGGGCGCCGGCCGGTACCGCACCTGCGCTCGGCGGCCGGGGCCGCCCTGCTCGCCGCCGCACTGGCCGGCTGTTCGGGCGGGTCCGGCGGCGGCTCGGCCGATCAGAGCACCCCCGACCAGCTCGCCGCGGACCCGGTCACCGCCGTCCGCAACGCCGCCGACATCACCGGCCGCACCGGGTCGGCGCACGCCGCCACCGAGCTGACCACCGAGTCGAGCGACAAGAAGGCGGCCTTCTCCGGCACCGGCGGCTACGACTACGTGAAGCGGATCGGCCGCCTGGAGATCGCGGTGCCGCCCGGCGCGGCGACCACCGGCAAGATCGTCGAGGTGGTCCTGCCGGGCACGGTCTACCTGCAGAACAGCGGCGCCAAGGTGCCCGAGGGCAAGTGGGTCAAGCTGGACGTGCGCCAGCTGCCGGACGGCAACCTGGTGAGCAGCGGCGGCACCGACCCGGCCACCGCGGCGGGGGCGCTGCGCGGGGTGCAGAAGGCGGACGCGGTCGGCGTCGAGACGGTCGACGGGGTCGCGCTGCACCACTACCACGGCACCCTGGACCTGTCGAAGGCGGCCGACGCGACCGGCGGCCGGGGCGGCGACGGCCTGCGGATGGGCGCCCAGACCTTCACCGTCAAGGACGTCCCCTACGACGCGTGGCTGGACGACCAGGGCCGGCTGCACAAGGTGGTCGAGGTTTTCACCTTCGCCGGGGTGGCCGGCTCGAAGGAGGCCAAGGACCAGGTGAAGGTCACGTCGACCACCTCGCTGACGGACTTCGGCAAGCCGGTGGAGGCGGCCGAGCCGGCGGCCTCGGACATCTTCGCCCTGAAGCCCACGGAGAGCCCGAAGTAGACGGACGGGGCAGCGCTCCGGCGCCGGGGCGTGTCGGGGTGCCGCCGGAGCGAGTGGCCGTCCGGGGAGCCGCGGTCACCCGTTTCGGCGGCGTGAGATGGCCCGTCCGTGCCATGTGGACGGGCTCCGAAGTGCCTAGGCTGGACGTCGGGTGGCTGCCGCCCGGGCTGGCGAGGCACTGAAGGGGTGGTGCAGGTGGTGTCGTCCACGGGCGGCCGCAGCAACGGCCACGACGACGCGGCCCTCGACGAGATCGAGCTGGCCGGCGAGCTCATGATCGCCGCGACGGCCAGCACCGGCGACCGGCTGCCGACCGAGCGGATCGACGAGGTGCTGCTCGACCGGCCCGAGCCCGGCCGGTCGGACGCGGAGCGGTAGGCCGGGCGGGAGCGGTAGGGCCGCGGGCGGGCCGCCGGCCCCGACGGGCGGGTTCAGCTGCGCAGCAGCCGGCTGATCGCGGCGGTCGCCTCCGCCACCTTGGCGTCGAGCTCTGCGCCGCCCTGCTCGGCCGCGGCGGCGACGCAGTGCCGCAGGTGCTCCTCCAGCAGGGAGAGGGCAAAGGACTGCAGGGCCTTGGTGCTGGCCGACACCTGGGTGAGCACGTCGATGCAGTAGACGTCCTCGTCGACCATCCGCTGGAGCCCGCGGATCTGGCCCTCGATCCGGCGCAGCCGCTTGAGGTGGGCGTCCTTCTGCGCGCTGTAGCCGTGCGGGCCGTGGCCGCCCTGGTGCGCGTCGGCGGCGGCCGGGGCGTGGTCGGCGTGCGGCTCGGTGCCGGGCGCGTCGTCCGGCTCGGTGCGCGCTTGCGTCGTGGTCATCGGCCCGCCTTCGTCTGGATGCCTGGTGGCTGCGTCGGCCACCAGTGTCCAACACCGGGACCCTCCGTGGTGTTCCGACGACCGGACCGGGCCCGGCGGGGCTCGGCCGACGGGGGTTCCGGGCGCCCCCGGGCGGGCCGTCGGCGGGTTCGCCCGTCTGGGCGGCGCCCCGGTCTTCCGTACGCAGGACGAGGGCAATCCGGGCGAGGTTCCGTCAGACTGGGGGCTCACGTCCGCACATGGAAGTGCGCTCCGGGGTCGCCGGTGCGGCAGCCGAACGGAAGGGGAGGTTCCGCCTCCTGCCCAACCACCCCGTTTGCGTGATTGCGCTTGGTTGCACCTAGCATCGTTCAGTCCCTACCCCGCACATCGGAGATTTCCGTGCGTTTTAGCCTGACCCCGAAGGAGACGAGCTTCTACGACATGTTCGCCGCCGCCGCGGAGAACCTCGTCGTCGGTTCGAAGCTCCTGCTGGAACTGCTGGGATCAGACGTGTCGGCCCGCGCGGAGATCGTCGAGCGCATGCGCGCCGCCGAGCACGCCGGGGACGACACCACCCATGCCGTCTTCCACCAGCTGAACTCGTCCTTCATCACGCCCTTCGACCGTGAGGACATCTACAGCCTCGCCTCGTCGCTGGACGACATCATGGACTTCATGGAGGAGGCCGTCGACCTGGTCGTCCTCTACGACATCCAGACCCTGCCGAAGGGCATCGAGCAGCAGATCGAGGTGCTCGCCCGGGCCGCCGAGCTGACCGCCGCCGCGATGCCGAACCTGCGCACCATGTCGAACCTCACCGAGTACTGGATCGAGGTCAACCGTCTGGAGAACCAGGCCGACCAGATCCACCGCAAGCTGCTCGCCCACCTGTTCTCCGGTCAGTACGACGCCATCGAGGTGCTCAAGCTCAAGCAGGTCGTGGACGTCCTTGAGGAGGCGGCGGACGCCTTCGAGCACGTCGCCAACACGGTGGAGACCATCGCCGTCAAGGAGTCCTGACCCCCGTGGACATGGCTGCTCTCATCGCCGTCATCGGCGTTGCGTTCTTCTTCACGTACACCAACGGCTTCCACGACTCGGCGAACGCGATCGCCACGTCGGTCTCCACGCGGGCGCTGACCCCGCGGGCCGCGCTCGCGATGGCCGCCGTGATGAACCTGGCCGGCGCCTTCCTCGGCAGCGGTGTCGCGCACACCGTCTCCAAGGGGATCATCGAGACCCCGACCGGCGACAAGGGCATGGTGATCCTCTTCGCCGCCCTGATCGGCGCGATCGCGTGGAACCTGATCACCTGGTACTTCGGCCTGCCCTCCTCCTCGTCGCACGCGCTGTTCGGCGGCATGGTCGGCGCGGCGCTGGCCGGCGGGATCGACGTGATCTGGAGCGGCGTCCTCGACAAGATCGTCATCCCGATGATCGTCTCGCCGGTGGTCGGCCTGATCGGCGGCTTCCTGGTGATGCTGGCGATCCTGTGGATCTTCCGGCGGGCCAACCCGCACCGCGCCAAGCGCAACTTCCGGGTCGCGCAGACCGCCTCGGCCGCCGCGATGGCGCTGGCGCACGGTCTGCAGGACGCGCAGAAGACCATGGGCATCGTGGTCATGGCGCTCACCATCTCGGGCCACCAGACCACCGGCGAGATCCCGGTCTGGGTGAAGATCTCCTGCGCCACGATGCTCTCGCTGGGCACCTACGCGGGCGGCTGGCGGATCATGCGGACCCTCGGCCGCAAGATCATCGAGCTGGACCCGCCGCAGGGCTTCGCGGCCGAGGCCACCGCCTCGGCGATCATGTACATCACGTCGTTCGTCTTCAAGGCGCCGATCTCCACCACCCACGTGATCACCGCGGCGATCATGGGCGCGGGGGCCACCAAGCGGGTCCGCGCGGTGCGCTGGGGCGTCGCCAAGAACATCGTGCTCGGCTGGTTCATCACGATGCCGGCGGCCGCCCTCGTCGCGGCCCTGGTGTACTGGTTCGTCCACCTGTTCTGGGGCTAGCCCCGGCCGGCCCGCGCAACCGCCGGCCCGTGGAGAACTGACAGGGCCCGCCCCCACATCTCGGGGGCGGGCCCTTTTCATGCTCCGCGGCGGCACCGCCATGCAGCACCGTGGAGCAGCTCGGTCTCCGGGGCGCCGGGGTTTAGCCGAAGCGGCCGGAGATGTAGTCCTCGGTCGCCTGGACCGAGGGGTTGGAGAAGATCCGCTGGGTGTCGTCCAGCTCGATCAGCTTGCCCGGCTGGCCGACGCCGGCCAGGTTGAAGAAGGCGGTGCGGTCGCTGACGCGGGCCGCCTGCTGCATGTTGTGGGTCACGATGACGATGGTGAACTGGGACTTCAGCTCGCCGATCAGGTCCTCGATGGCCAGGGTGGAGATCGGGTCGAGCGCCGAGCAGGGCTCGTCCATCAGCAGGACCTGGGGCTCGACCGCGATGGCGCGGGCGATGCACAGGCGCTGCTGCTGACCGCCGGAGAGGCCGGCGCCCGGCTTGCCCAGCCGGTTGTGGACCTCGTTCCAGAGGTTGGCGCCCTTGAGCGAGCGCTCCACGACCTCGTCCAGGACGGCCTTCTTCTTCACGCCGGCGAGGCGCAGGCCGGCGACCACGTTGTCGTAGATCGACATGGTCGGGAACGGGTTCGGCCGCTGGAACACCATGCCGACCGAGCGGCGCACGGCGACCGGGTCGACGTTGGAGGCGTAGAGGTTCTCGTCGTCCAGGAGCACCTTGCCCTCGACACGGGCGCCCGGGATCACCTCGTGCATCCGGTTGAGGGTGCGGAGGAAGGTGGACTTGCCGCAGCCCGAGGGGCCGATGAAGGCGGTCACCGAGCGGGGCTCGATGCTCATCGAGATGTCCTCGATGGCCTTGGTGGAGCCGTAGTAGGCCGACAGTCCGCTGACGTCGATGCGCTTGGCCATGATCGTTGCTTCTCTCGTCTGTCTTCGTCAGTCGGTCGCTCAGTGTCCGGCCTTGGGCGAGCGCCAGCGTGCGATGCCCCGGGCGATGAGGTTGAGCCCCATCACGAAGGCGATCAGCACGAGCGCGGCGCCCCAGGCGCGGGCGTAGCCGAAGTCGTTGTTGACCAGGGAGTACTGCTGCCAGATGTACATCGGCAGGGACTGCTGCGGTCCGTCGAACGGGTTGCTGTTGATGTAGTCGGCACCGAACACCAGCATCAGCACCGGGGCGGTCTCACCCGTGATGCGGGCGACCGCGAGCATCACACCGGTGGTGATGCCGCCGATCGCGGTGGGCAGGACGATCCGCAGGATGGTCTTCCACTTCGGCACGCCGAGCGCGTACGACGCCTCGCGCAGCTCGTTCGGGACGAGCTTGAGCATCTCCTCGGTGGAGCGGACCACGACCGGCATCATCAGGATGGCCAGCGCGAGGCTGCCGGAGAAGCCGGAGTAGCCGAAGCCGAGGGCGAGGTTCCAGAGCGACAGGATGAACAGACCGGCGACGATCGACGGCACGCCCGTCATGACGTCGACGAAGAAGGTGACGACCTTGGCGAGCTTGCCGCGGCCGTACTCCACCAGGTAGACGGCGGTGAGCAGGCCGATCGGGGCGGCCATCGCGGTGGCCAGGCCGACCTGCTCCAGGGTGCCGATCAGCGCGTGGTAGATGCCGCCGCCCGGGCCGGAGGAGATGACGCCCTTCATCGAGTGGCTCAGGAAGTACCCGTTCACCACGCCGATGCCCTGCTGGATCGTGTAGACGGTCAGCGCGACCAGCGGCACGACGGCGAGGATGAAGGCGACCCAGACCACCGAGGTGGCGAAGCGGTCCTTGGCCTGGCGGCGGCCCTCGACCCGGGCCGAGAGGATGTAGCTGATCAGGACGAACAGGAGCGCCGAGATCAGGCCCCACTGCAGGTGGCTGGCCAGGCCGCCGACGGCGCCGATGGTGCAGCCGAGGGCGATCGAGCCCACCGCGACGGCGGGCGGGGCCCACTTGGGCAGGCGGTTGGCGGTCAGCGCCCGGCTGAGCGGGAGCGCGTCCGCCGGAACAGTCGTGGTAGCGCTCATGCGGCCTTCCTCGCTTCGCTCGTCAGGGCGCACGAGCGCAGCCCGCACCCCTTGTTGGTTCGCTCGCTACGCTCACTCATGCCGAGTACTCCTTGCGGCGGGCGACGATCAGCCGCGCGGCACCGTTCACCAGCAGGGTGATCACGAACAGGACGAGGCCGGAGGCCATCAGGGCGTTGCGGCCGTTGTCTCCGGCCTCGGCGAACTTCAGCGCGATGTTCTGCGCGAAGGTGCCGCCGCCCGGGTCGAGGATGTGCAGCGACAGGACGCTGTTGGAGGACAGCACCACCGCGACGGCGATGGTCTCGCCGAGCGCGCGGCCGAGGCCGAGCATCGAGGCCGAGATGATGCCGGGACGGCCGAAGGGCAGCACCGCGGTGCGGATCATCTCCCAGCGGGTCGCGCCGAGCGCGAGGGCCGCCTCCTCGTGCATCCGCGGCGTCTGGCGGAACACCTCGCGGGAGACCGCGGTGATGATCGGCAGGATCATGATCGCGAGCAGGATGCCGACGGTGAACAGGTTGCGCGGGGTGGTGCCGGTCTTGGTCTGGTCGAAGATGTACGTCCAGCCGAGGTACTCGTTGAGCCAGCTGGTCAGACCGTCCATGTGCGGCACCAGGAACAGCGCGCCCCAGAGGCCGTAGACGATGCTCGGGACGGCCGCCAGCAGGTCCACCAGGTAGGCGAACGGCTGGGCGATCCGGCGCGGCGCGTAGTGCGAGATGAACAGCGCGATCCCGATCGCGACCGGGACGGCGATCGCCATGGCGATGAGCGCGCTCACGATCGTGCCGAACGCGAGGACGGCGATGCCGAAGACCGGCTTCGGGGCGTCCGGCGTCCACTCGAAGGTGGTGAGGAAGTTGCCGTCGTTCTTGCTGAGCGCGAGGCCGGAGCGCCAGGCCAGGAAGCCGGCGATGGCGCCCATCACGACCAGCAGGAGGATGCCCGAGCCCCGGGCGAGGTTCATGAAGATCTTGTCGCCGACGCGGCTGTCGCGCGGTCGGCGTTCCCTGCCTCGCGGCGCGGCAGGGGAGGATGAAGTCATTGGTCTACTCCGGTCTGGTGGCGCCGCCCCGGGAGGGGGCGGCACCATGGCGGCGGTGCCCCGGACGTGGTGCTGGGTCGGGCGTTCCGGTGGGACGGCCCCGGCCCCCCTCGCTCACGGGGCCGCCCCACCGGTGGTCCTGCTGGGTCAGGCCAGGGTCGGGATGACGGCGTTGAGCTTGTCGGTGAGCTCCTTCGGCAGCGGGACGTAGCCCTTCTCGCCGATCGCCTTCTGGCCCGCGTCGCTGGCGGTGTAGGTCAGGAAGGCCTTCAGCGTGTCGAGCGTGTCGGCCTTGTTGCCCTTGTCGCAGACGATCTCGTAGGTGACCAGGACCAGCGGGTAGGAGTTCTCGTCCTTGGTCGCGTAGTCGAGCTTCAGCGTCAGGTCGCTGCCGGTGCCGGTGATCTTCGCCTTGGCGAAGGTGTTGGCGGCGTTCTCGGCGGTCGCGGCGACCGGCTTGGCGGCGCCGGTGTTGATCGCGGCGCTCTTCAGGCTGTTGGTCTGCGCGAAGGAGAGCTCGACGTAGCCGATCGAGTTCTTGACCTGCTTGATCTGGGCCGCGACGCCGGCGCTGCCGTTGGCGGACTGGCCGCCCTTGCCGGCCCAGGTCTTGGCGGCCGGGTAGGACCAGGCGCCACCGCCGGCCGCGGCGAAGTAGTGGGTCAGGTTGTCGGTGGTGCCGGAGTCGTCCGAGCGGTGGAAGGACTGGATGTCGGTGTCCGGCAGCTTGGCGCCCGGGTTGAGGGCGGCGATCGCCGGGTCGTTCCACTTGGTGATCTGCGAGTCGAAGATCTTGGCGGCGGTGGGGCCGTCCAGGACCAGGTTGTCGACGCCGTCGACGTTGTAGACCAGCGAGATCAGGCCCGCGGCCATCGGCAGGTCGATGCCCTGGCCACCGGTGCAGACCGCCTTGGAGGCGTCGACCTCGGCCGGCTTCAGGGCCGAGTCGGAGCCGGCGAACTGGATCTTGCCCTGGGTGAACTGCTGGACGCCCGCGCCGGAGCCGCCACCGCTGTAGTTGACCGTGGCGCCGGAGCAGGCCGCGCCGAAGGCGGTCTTCCACACGTCGACGGCGTTGCCCTGCGCGGTGGAACCGGCGGCGAGGAGGGCGGTGGGCTTGCTGCCACAGTTGATCGAGGCCGCGGCGGCGGAACCCGAGGAGCCCGAACCACCGGCGGTCGTGTTGTTGTTGTCCGAGCCGCACGCGGCGAGCGACAGCGAGCTGACGAGCGCCATGGCACCGATCGCGAGGGCCTTGGTGCGGCCGTTCCGCTGGAGCTTCACTGGGTGTCCCTTTCTGTGGCATTGCCCGGCGCGCGGGCCGTGCGATACGGCGGAGCGCGGGTTTTGCTGTGGTCCGGGGCCCGTCCGGCCCTCCGGTAGTCCCGAAGTTAGGCCGGGTAAGTGACACGACAGCCGGTCGCAAGTGAACGGGGAGTGAACCTCGAACGGATGACAGGAAACTAGGTCAGGTAGTAACGGTTGCGTCACGGCAAGAACTCGGGAAGATCACTTCCATCGTTCCGCTACCAACGGAAGCTGTCCGTCCGCACCGGCTTCGCCCCCAGGATCTCCAGCAGGGCGTCGACCAGCAACCGGTCGCGGTCGTGGGTCAGCCGGACGCGGGCCTTCCCCGCCGGGAGCCACTCCAGCCGGTCCACTTCGCGGTTCGGCCGGAACGCCCCCGTGGTCGGCACCGCCGCCCAGTAGCGGACCTCCTTCGGACGGCCCTGCACCGGGTAGTGCTGCGCGGGCAGCTCGGGACCGAGCACACAGCCGAACCCGGTCTCCTCGCGCACCTCGCGCACCGCCGCCTCGGCCATGCCCTCGCCCGGATCGAGCTTGCCCTTGGGCATGCTCCAGTCGTCGTACTTGGGCCGGTGGATCAAGGCGATCCGGGGCCGTCCCAGCCGACCGCTCTTCTTGGGCCGGCCGGGCAACCACAGCACCGCGCCCGCGGCGAGGATCACCGGGGCGTGCTCCGCCTGGCCGGTGCTCAGCCGATCGCGCAATTCATGCCGTCCGTGGTGCGGGGGAATGCCCCCAGCCCTCGGCAGGGGGGACCTCCAGCCAGCCGTCCAGGCCTGGCGGGAGTTCGGGCCACCGGCGGCCGAAGGCGTACCGCGCCGCCTCGACCTCCAGTCGTTGATCAGCATGCACCACGCCCAGTACGTAGGCGGTGGCGGGGGTGATCCGCGGCGTGCGCGCCGCCGTCGCCGCGGTGACCGCCGCGTCGGCCGCCTCCTGGTGGCGGCCCAGCACGTCGTCCAGCTCGTCCAGCTCCACGGACGGGCGGCCGCACACCTCCAGCGCGTAGCGGGCCCGCTTCACCAGGATTCGCATCCGCGCCCACGGCTCGTCGTCGGCGGCCAGCGCGGTGTCCGCGTCCACCGCGCCACGGGCCTGCGGAACGGCGCCCAGGCGGCGCAGCCCGTTCCCGCCGTACGGCGTGGCGGCGCGCTGGAGCGGCAGCTGGGCGGCGCTCGCGGTCAGCGCGGTGAACGCGGCGGCCGCCTGCGGCAGCAGCACCGCGCCGGCCCGCGCGTTCGCCGACTCCAGCAGCGGCGCCTCGCCGACCAGCAGCGTCATCCGGTCCGCCAGCGCGTGCAGCCGGGCCGACCGCAACTCCTGGAGCACGCTGGAGTGCGCCCTCGTCCGGGCCAGCGTCAGCTGCCGGTCCAGCAGCGCCCGCGCCTTCGGCGCGCCGGCGTGCCCGGCCAGCATGCCGGTCCCGTCCGGGTCCGAGCCGCTCAGCGAGTCGAGCGCGCCCAGCAGCCGGGCGGAGCGGCGGACGTACCCGGGCTCCAGCGCGAGCAGGTTGAGCAGCCAGCGCAGCTCGGTGCGGGACTCCTGCGCCCACGTCTGCTCGAAGACGCTGCCGAAGGTGTGCAGCAGCCCGCCGATCCGGCGCACGGCACGCAGCAGGTCGGCCGTGCCGGCCGCCGGCACGGCCGCCGTGCCCGGTCTGGCGCCGACCTCCCCCACCGCCAGCGGCAGGGCGCGCAGGAACGCGCCGGCCTGGGCGGTGAGATGGCTGGAGAGGATGTCCCCGGCGGTCGCGGTGGAGGCCGCCCGGGCCGTCATCGGCGCTTCGGTCATGGCGTGGTAGATCCCCGTTCCCCCGGGTCCGTCCCCCGGGGCTGGTGGCCGACCGCCGGAGCCTGTCCCCTGCCGGCTCCGGCGGCTCGCATCAGTGGTCGCGTCAGCGGGAGGTGGCGGCCCGGCGGCGCTGGCGCGAGTCGATCAGCAGGTCCTGGACGTGCCGCAGCGGCTTGCCCTCGGCGTCCTGCGAGTGGCGGGTCCAGGCGCCGTCCGGGCCGAGGTGCCAGGACTCGGTCTCGTCCGACACCCCGAGGTCGAGCAGCCCGGACAGCTCGGCGCGGTGCGCGGGATCGGTGATCCGCATCAGCGCCTCGATCCGGCGGTCCAGGTTGCGGTGCATCATGTCGGCGCTGCCGATCCAGACCTCCGGATCGCCGTTGTTGCCGAACACGAAGAGGCGGGAGTGTTCGAGGAAGCGGCCGAGTACGCTGCGGACCCGGATGTTCTCGCTCAGCCCCGGCACCCCGGGGCGGATCGCGCAGATCCCGCGGACCCACACGTCCACCGGCACGCCGGCCTGCGAGGCCCGGTACAGCGCGTCGATCAGGGCCTCGTCGACGATCGAGTTGACCTTGAGCTTCACGTAGGCCGGACGGCCCGCGCGGTGGTGGGCGATCTCGTTGTGGATCCGGGCGACCAGGCCGTCGCGCAGACCGCGCGGGGCGGTCAGCAGACGGCGGTAGGACTCGCGGCGCGAGTAGCCGGAGAGGCGGTTGAAGAGGTCCGAGAGGTCGGCCCCGACCTGCGGGTCCGAGGTGAGCAGCCCGAGGTCCTCGTAGAGCCGGGCGGTCTTCGGGTGGTAGTTGCCGGTTCCCACGTGCGAGTAGCGCCGCAGGGTGTCGCCCTCCTGACGGACCACCAGCGACAGCTTGCAGTGCGTCTTCAGGCCGACCAGGCCGTAGACGACGTGGCAGCCGGACTCCTCCAGCTTGCGGGCCCACTTGATGTTGGCCTGCTCGTCGAAGCGCGCCTTGATCTCGACCAGGACCAGCACCTGCTTGCCCGACTCCGCCGCGTCGATCAGCGCGTCGACGATCGGCGAGTCACCCGAGGTGCGGTACAGCGTCTGCTTGATCGCCAGCACGTCCGGGTCGGCCGCGGCCTGCTCCAGGAAGGCCTGCACCGAGGTGGAGAAGCTGTCGTACGGGTGGTGCAGGAGGACGTCCCGCTCGCGCATCGCGGCGAAGATGTCCGGCTGGGAAGCCGACTCGACGTCGGTCAGCCCGCGGGCCGTGCCCGCCACGAACTTCGGGTACTTGAGCTCCGGGCGGTCCAGCTCGGCGATCCCGAACAGGCCGGTCAGGTCGAGCGGGCCGGGCAGCGGGAAGACCTCCGCCTCGGTGATGTTCAGCTCCCGCACCAGCAGGTCCAGGATGTAGGGGTCGATCGACTCCTCGACCTCCAGCCGCACCGGCGGGCCGAAGCGCCGCCGCATCAGCTCCTTCTCCAGGGCCTTGAGGATGTTCTCGGTGTCGTCCTCCTCCACCTCCAGGTCCTCGTTGCGGGTGACCCGGAACGCGTGGTGCGCGAGCACCTCCATGCCCGGGAACAGCTCCTCCAGGTGCGCGCCCATCACGTCCTCCAGGGGGACGTAACGCTGGGGCGAGGCCTCCAGGAAACGGGCGAGCGACTGCGGGACCTTCACGCGGGCGAAGTGCTTGTGCCCGGACACCGGGTTGCGCACCACCACGGCGAGGTTCAGGGACAGCCCCGATATGTACGGGAAGGGGTGCGCCGGGTCGACCGCCAGCGGGGTCAGGACCGGGAAGATCTTCTGCCGGAAGAGCGTGTGCAGGCGGGCCTGCTCCTTCTCCGCCAGCTCCGGCCAGCGGACCACCTCGATGCCCTCGGTGGCGAGGTCCGGCAGCACCTCCTGCTGGAACGCGGCCGCATGGCGGGCCATCAGCTCGCGCGAGCGCGTCCAGATCAGGTCGAGCACCTCGCGCGGCTGGAGGCCTGAGGCGCTGCGCTGGGCGACGCCGGTGGCGATCCGGCGCTTGAGGCCGGCCACCCGGACCATGAAGAACTCGTCCAGGTTGCTCGCGAAGATGGCGAGGAACTTGGCCCGCTCCAGCAGCGGGATCTTCGGGTCCTCGGCGAGCTCCAGGACCCGCTCGTTGAACGCGAGCCAGCTCCGCTCGCGGTCCAGGAACCGGCCCTGCGGAAGCTCCTCGAAGTCCTGCTCGTCCACCGTCGACGGCTCCGGCGGCAGACCGAGCGCGTTCGACATCAGGGCCGGTGGGGACAGTGGGGCAGAGACGGGGCGAGGGATGCTCATGGGTTCCAGCTCCTCCAGCAGCAGGACGGCGTCCGAACGCGAATGGCTCTGCGGGCCGTCGTCATCGCCCGGCGCCCACGCCCACCCACCCGGCGCGGTCCGTACAGCACCGGCCGCCGTGGTACGGCCGACGCTGCACGAGCGAGACACTACGGACTTCATCCTGTGATCTTCGCGGCAACAATTGAATCCACGGTAAACACCGCATGGCCAGGAGGAAAGCTGAGTCGGTCGGGGCCGGGGCTGCGGTGCCCCGTGCCTTGCCCCGACCAGCTGTTGCGGCTAGACCGCCCGGTCCGCCCGGTACTCGACGCGGTACATGAGGTCCACCTCGTGCACGGTGAATCCCAGTCGTTCATATACCCGCACGGCGGCCGGATTGTCGGCGTCTACGTAGAGAAGTACGGTCTCCAGTCCACGCTCGCCGGGGCCTGAGCCGGTCAGGTGACGCAGGCCCGCCGCGGTCAGCGCGCGGCCGAGGCCGCTGCCCTGCTCGGCCGGGTCCACCCCGACGACGTACACCTCGCCGAGCGCCGGCTCGGTGGCGGTGGCCCCGTGCACCTTGGTCCAGTGGAAGCCGACGACCTTGCCCTCGCGGGTGGCCAGGAAGAAGCCCGCCGGGTCGAACCAGGGCTCGGCCAGCCGGTCCGCCAGGTCGCGCTCGGTCCAGGCACCCTGCTCGGGGTGGTGGGCGAAGGCGAGGGCGTTGAGCCGCAGCCACTCGGCGTCGTCCTCGCCCGGACGGAAGGTCCGCAGCTCGACGCCCTCGGGGAGCGGGACGGTCTCGGTCTGCTCACCCGTGCGGCGCATCTGCCGCAGCTCGCGGACCAGCTCGGCGCCGTACCGGTCGGCCAGGTGGCGGGCGGCGGGGTGGCCGCCGTGCACCCAGAAGTCGACGGCGTCGCGGCCGGCCCGGTGGGCCTCCGCCAGCACGGCGTCCACCAGGGGGCGGGCCAGGCCGCGGCCTCGGGCGGCGGGGGCGACGACGAGTTCGGCGGCGGGGTTGGCGTGGGCCCCGGGAGCCGTGTCCTGGGGGATCTCCAGCTGGCCGTAGGCCACGACGGCGGCTTCGGCGCTCTCGGCGGCCTTGGCGTTCTCGTTGGCCTCGTCGGCTTGAGCGGCTTCGTGGGCCACGGCGGCTTCGAGGAGGTGGATGACACCGGGGCGGGGCGTCTCCGAGGAACGCAGCCGGAGCCGGCCCTGCTCGGACACGGCCGCCCGGCCGTCGACCGCCTGGGCGTCCGCCAGCACGCGCAGGGCGCCGTCACGCTGCCCGGGCCGGAGCACACTGTCCGCGATGACCGCTGTCTGTTCGTCCATGGACTGACAATACGTCACCGGGCGCGACTGCTCCCGGAAATGCGAAAAGCCCCTGATCCGAATGGATCAGGGGCTTTTCAGAAGAATTGTTCGGCGGCGTCCTACTCTCCCACAGGGTCCCCCCTGCAGTACCATCGGCGCTGTGAGGCTTAGCTTCCGGGTTCGGAATGTAACCGGGCG
>NZ_JBHYWI010000088.1:0-32294 GCF_042751525.1 Kitasatospora sp. NPDC059408 | reverse complement strand
CGCCGAGCGGGCCGTCGCCCGGCTGCGGGCGCACGGCGTCGAGGTCGAGCGCCACGCCGGGCGCGACGCCGAGGACGCCGCCCGCCTCGCCCGCGAGGCCGTCGCGGGCGGGGCCGACGCGCTCGCCGTGGTCGGCGGGGACGGCATGGTCAACCTCGCGCTCCAGGCCGTCGCCGGCACCGCCGTCCCGCTCGGGGTCGTCCCCGCGGGCACCGGCAACGACCACGCCCGCGAGTACGGCCTGCCGCGCGACGCCCCCGAGGCCGCCGCCGACGTCATCGCCGCCGGGCGGACCCGCACCGTCGACCTCGGCCGGATCACCGGCCCGGACGGGACGGCCCACTGGTTCGGCTCCGTCCTCGCCACCGGCTTCGACTCCCTGGTCAGCGACCGCACCAACCGCCTGCGCTGGCCGCGCGGCCGGATGCGCTACAACCTCGCCATCCTCGCCGAGTTCGCCAACCTTCGCCCGCTGCCCTTCCGCATCACCCTCGCCGACGGCACCGTCATCGAGCGCGACCTCACCCTGGCCGCCGTCGGCAACACCCGCAGCTACGGCGGCGGCATGCTCATCTGCCCCGCCGCTCTCCCCGACGACGGCCTGCTCGACGTCACCCTCGTCGCCGCGATGCCCCGGCTGCGGATCGCCCGTTTCTTCCCGACGGTCTTCAAGGGCACCCACGTGCACCACCCCGAGGTGGAGACCCACCGCACCCCGTCCCTGCGGATCGAGTCCCCCGGCATCACGTCCTACGCCGACGGCGAGTTCATCGCCCCGCTGCCGGTCGAGGTCACCGCCGTCCCGAACGCCCTGCGCCTGTTGGTTCCGTAACGCACCATTCGTCGCCCGCCCACCACTCGGTCCCGCCGATCGCGGCCACCCAGTGGTCCATCACCCGCTCGACCACCGCGCCACCGGCCGACCGCGCCACCGTCACCGTCACCACGACGAACCGCCCATCGGCCGGGGCCTCGGCGTCGTCGCCCACCGGTCAGCCCACCAGTCGTTTGCGCCAGGTCAGCGGGCGTATCTCGATCGCGCGGGCGGCGTCGCCGTTCCACACGGCCGGCAGGCCGGCGTCCGCGAGGGCGGCCACCACCTCGTGGCCGACGGCGGTGGTGGTGAGCCGGGAGCCGTCGAAGCCGCCGTAGAGGAGCGAGAGGCCGTGGCCGCGGGCGGCCGACTCCGTGCACTGGGTGTGGAAGTAGACGTAGCCCCGGGCGTCGGACGCGCCCTCGGCGCCGATCTCGGCCTCGCCGCAGGTGCGGCAGCAGGTGAAGTGCTCGCGGGCCGTGATGCCCTCGGCGTCCAGGGCGGCGAAGGCGCGGGCGAGGCGTTCCGGGTCCGTCTCGCCGACCCAGCCGGTCTGCTCGCCGACGCGCTCCAGCCACAGCCGGTCGGCCAGCTGCTCGGCCTGCTCGCGGGAGACCGGACGGCTGCCCGGGGAGAGCAGGTACTCCTCGGCCTCCTCGGCCAGCGCGGCGCGGGTGGTGTAGCCGCAGGCCAGGGTGAGGCGCAGCCGCTCCTCCAGGTCGCGGCGCTCGCCGGCCGGCAGGTCGAGCGGGGGCACGGGCTCGGGCGCCGGGCCCGTGCCGAGCGGCTTCCAGTCCAGCCCCTCGCCCCAGCCGGGCTCGCGGCGCGCCCAGCCCAGCATGGCGGCGACGACCGGCTCCGGCCGGTCGAGCGTGACCTCGTAGTGCCGGTCGGCGGAGCCGTCCCGGTGCTCCAGGGAGTAGTCGCCGCCCTCGGCGTGCCAGACCTGGATGTAGACGTCGGGCAGGTCGGGCACCCGCTGGACGACGACGAAGTTGTCCCCGTCCGCGCCCAGCCGCCCGACCAGCGCGCCGAGGGCGTCCGCACCCGCCCCGACGTGCCGTGTCCCGTCGTTCTCCTGCACCGTGATCGCCAACATGGGGCCACCCTGGCACACGCCACCGACAACGCCGCTGACGGTCGGTCAGCGCGGGGCCTGCCCCCGGCCGGGCGCTCACACGCCCCGGGTCGCCTTGATGCGCCCCTCTCCGATCGCGGCCACCAGTTCCGCGTGGTCGAGCTTCGTGCGGTCCGCGTACAGCACCGCGAAGTCGGCGATCGCCTCCGCGAAGGTGTCGGCCGCGCCGAGGTAGCCCGCGATGGCGAGCCGGTCGCCGGTGCGGGCGTGGGCGCGGGCGAGGGTGCGGCCGCACAGGTCGGCGTAGGCGCGCAGGCCGGCCGGGGCCATGTCCGCGACGTCCGCAGTGCCCTTCATGTCGCGCAGCTGGCGGGCGTAGAAGTGCCGCCCGGCCGGGCCGGTGGTCCAGCCGAGGAAGATGTCGCTCGCCGCCTGCATGAGGTGCTGGCCGGTGACGACGCGCCGCCCGCCGTGGTGCGCGGCGACCTCGGCGTCCACCCGCGTCGCCGGCAGGTGGTCCTCCAGCACCGAGCGCCCGGCCTCCTTGAGCTGGAGGAACAGCGGGTCCCGCCCGTCCCGGCCCTCCAGCAGGACGACGTAGCAGCGGGTGCCGACGCTGCCCACGCCGACCACCTTCACCGCCGCGTCGACGAAGCGGAAGCGGTCGAGCAGGACCCGGCGGTCCTCGGCGAGGGTGGCCCGGTAGTCGCTGTACACCTTGCCGACGGAGCGCAGTTCGGTCTTCGACACCGGCTCGATCAGCGGCGGCGCGCTGACGATGCGCCGCCGTCCGTCCCGCTCCTCGGTGAGCTTGCCGAAGGCCTGCAGGCTGGTGCGGCGCCGGGCGGCGGCGAGGTCCGCCTCGACCCGCCGGCGCTGCTTGCCCCGGTGCACCAGCGGCAGCAGGTCGGCGCTGTCGATCCGGCTGTACCAGACGTCGAGCTCGCGCAGCCCGGCCAGTCGGCGCAGCGCGGCGGCGTAGCCCAGGGCGGCGCTCAGCGCGGCGCGGCGCACGCGCTCCTCGTCGTGCCCGTTGTCGCGGGCGGCGACGGCGACGCTGGCGGCGAGGCGCTTGACGTCCCACTCGAAGGGCCCCGGGTACGTCTCGTCGAAGTCGTTGACGTCGAAGAGCAGGGCGCGCTCCGGCGAGGCGTACAGGCCGAAGTTGACCAGGTGGGCGTCGCCGCAGAGCTGGACGGTCAGGCCGGTGTCGGGCCCGGCCGCGAGGTCGGCGGCCATCACGGCGGCGGCGCCGCGCAGGAACGTGAAGGGGGTGTCGGCCATCCGGCCGTAGCGGATCGGCAGCAGCCGCGCGACCCGGTCCTCGCCCTGCCGCTCCAGCACCGCGACCGGGTCGGGCCGGTCGGCGGCGGGGATCCAGCGGCCGTGGGCGGATCGGGAGACCCGCTCGCGGGCGGCCCGGCCCTGGCGGCGGCGTTCGGCGGGCGTGGTCATGCGCGGCTCCTCGGTCGGCCTCGGCGGGTGCCCCTCCGGGCGACGCTAGGCGACGGCCACCGGAGGGCGCACCGCGCGCCCTCCGGCGCTGCGCCGAACGGATGATCCCCCGGTTCCGGCGGGGCCATGCCCGGTCCCCGTTCACCGGGGCGGTTTCCGGACGTCACCTCCCGGTCGCCGAGCGGTGACGGTTCTTGGGAGGTGAGTCCGGAGGGTGGGTCACTGCACGGCGAAGTCGGCCATCATCGCCATGTCCTCGTGCTCCAGGTTGTGGCAGTGCAGCATGTACGTCCCCGCGTAGTCGGTGAACCGCACGAGCACCTCCATCACCTCGGCCGGCCGCAGGTCGACGGTGTCCTTCCACCCGGCGTCGTACGGCCCCGGCTCCTTGCCGTTGCGCGACAGCACCTGGAAGTGGTTGAGGTGCACGTGGACGGGGTGGTGCAGGTCGGTGGAGAAGCGCCAGATCTCGGTGGCGCCGAGGGCCGGGGCCGCGACGGAGCGGCCCGGCTCGTACGGGTCCCCGTTGATCGTCCAGCCGTCGCCGCGGCTGCGCCGGAAGGTGAAGTCGCGGGTGGTCGCGGCGGCGGAGGCGTCGAGCTCCTCGATCGTGGACAGCCGCTCGGGCACCGTCGCGTCGTCGGAGACCTGCCGGGAGGAGACGTCGAAGCGCATGACCTCGGCGGTCCGGCCGCTGCCGAACCGGTTCAGCAGGCGCACGGCGGTGCCGGGCGGGTAGCGGGAGAAGTCGACGACGACGTCGAAGCGCTCGGCGGGGGCGATCTCCAGCGCGTCGTGGGCGACGGGCGCCGCGAGCAGGCCGCCGTCCGAGCCGATCTGGACGAGGGCGTCGCCGCCGGACGGCTGGGGGTCGAGTTCGAGGCGGTAGAGGCGGGCGTTGGAGGCGTTGAGGAACCGCAGCCGGTAGCGCGCCCGGTCGACGTCGAGGCGGGGCCAGGGCGCGCCGTTGACGAGGATGACGTCGCCGAGGACGCCGTTCGCGTAGTCGGCGGTGACCCCGGGCCGGTCGGCCCCCACCGCCGGGTACCGGAACGAGCCGTCCTCGGCGAAGGAGCGGTCGGCGAGCATGAGCGGCAGGTCGCGGTCGCCGTGCGGCAGCGGCAGGGCGGCCTCCTCGTCGTCGTGGACGAGGTGGAAGCCGGCCAGGCCGCGCCAGACGCCCGGGCCGGTGAAGCCCATCCGGTGGTCGTGGTACCAGAGGGTGGCGGCGCGCTGGTGACCCGGATAGGTGTGGACGCGCTCGCCGGTGACGGACTTCCCCGCCGCGTGGTGCTCCATGCCGGGCATCCCGGCCATGGCGCCGGCTCCGGTGCTCCCGCTCGACCCGACGGGCAGCAGCAGGTCGACCGGGTAGCCGTCGCTGTCGGCGGGGGTGTGCCCGCCGTGGAGGTGGACGACGGACGGCACCGGCAGCTCGTTGCGGTGCTTGACCACCGCCGCCCGGCCCGAGCGGGTGACCACCGTCGGCCCCGGAAAGCTGCCGCCGTACGTCCAGGCCTCGGTCCTGACGCCCGGCAGGATCTCCAGCTTGGCGACCTGCTGGACGATCTCGTACCGGTCGCCCGTGTCGTCGCCGCCGACCGGCTTGAGCACCGGCGGCACCGGCAGCGGCACCTGGAACGCCGGCGGCAGTTCGAGCCCGCTGCTCAGCAGCCGGCCCGGGCGGCCCTCGGCCAGCAGCCGGGCCGCGGAGGGGGCCGCGACGGCGGCCAGCGCGCCCGCGCCGAGGACGGAGGCGCCGATGCCGAGGAAACGGCGGCGGTTCACTTGGCCACCTCCACGGGCCCGCCCGGCCTGGGCAGCCGCCCGCTGCCGTCCGGCCCCGGCTCGGCGACGGCGGCTCGGGCGGGCAGCGGCTCGCGCCAGGCGCCGACCAGCGCGAACAGGATGCCGCTGACCAGCAGGACGCCGAGCGTGACGTGCACGCCGAGGGCCCGGCCGTAGCCGGCGGTGATCTGGCCGATGACGGCCACCGTCAGGACGGCGGTGCTCCACAGCGGCCACAGCGGCCCGCGCCCCGGCCACCGGACCAGGACGGCCACCGCGAGCTGCAGCACGGCGACGGTGGCCAGCGTCATCGCGTTGCCCTCGTGGTCCTTGAGGGACTCGTAGGTGCCGTTGAGGAAGCTCCCGGCCAGCATGACCTGGAGGACGGCCAGCAGGCCCAGCGTGGTCGAGGTGACGCGCAGGAGGATCAGCGGCCAGCGGGGCGCGGGGGCCGCGGGAGGACTGGTCATTCCGGGCTACTCTCTGCTCGGCGGGTGGGGCGGGGCGGGCGAGAGCGTAGCTGATCCGGCATCACGATCACGGGCAATAACGGGGGTTGGGCATCCGAGTGATCCCTTTGCGCCCGTTCGGGCCGCCGGATGTCACCCGGTCGGGGGACGGGCCGGTCGCGGAGGCCTCCTCGCCCCCGACTCACACCGGGTCGGCCGCCACCCCCTGGTAGGCGGCGCGGAGTTCGTCGAGGACGGGGTGGTCCGCGTCGAACCGGGTGCCGTCGATCGCCGCCACCGGGCGGACGCCGACGCCCGCGTTCACCGCGAACGCGGCCTTGAACCGGTCGACCTCGACGGCGTCCACCGGCCCGCGCCCCTGCGGCCCGTCGTACGCGCGGGCGAGCAGCGCGGCGGTGACGCCCGGCAGGCTCGGGCCCTGCGGCCAGACCACGCGGCCGCCGTCGTCGACGAAGCCGACGTTCCAGGTGGCGCCCTCGGTCACCCGGCCCGCCGGGTCCACCAGCAACGCGTCGTCGAACCCTGCGAGTTGGGCGCTGCGGCGGTGGCGGATCAGGCCGAACAGCCCGACGTGCTTCACCTCCGGCGCCTCCCGGACGTACGCGACCGTGCGCACCCGCAGCGGGCCGGGCGCGGCGGCCGGGGCCGGGCGGGTGGTGACCAGCAGGCTGGGCGCGGCCGGCCCGGACGGGCGCTCCAGGCCGAGCTCCGGGTCGTAGACGGTGACCCGGACGATCGCCTCCGCGCCGTCCGGCGGCAGCACCGCGCGGATCCTCTCGCGCACGACGGCCGGGTCCAGCTCGGCGTCGAACAGCGCCCGGCAGTCCCGGACCAGCCGCTCCAGGTGCAGCGCGAGGCCCCGGACCCGGCCGGACCCGACGCGCAGGGTGGTGAAGTGCCCGTAGTTCAGCAGCCCCAGCGCCGCCACCCGCGCCGCGTCGGCGGGGGCGCCGTCGATCTCGATCTCAGCCATGGTCCGAGTCTGGCAGGACCCGGGCGCGATTCCGCCTAGTGCCGTGGCCCTGGACCCCCGGCCCCGGACCCCCGGCTCTGGCCCCCGGCCCTAGGGACAGACCGGGCGGTACGGCGTGACGACCCGCCGGCCCGCCGCCGCGGCCAGCTGCTCGAAGTGCTCGATCTTGTACGCGAGCCCCTCCGGCTCGCCGGTGTCCGCCCAGCGCCACGCCTCCGCCCACCACTGCGGCCCGCGCACCAGCGGGCGGCCGGCCAGCGCCAGGTGCAGCGCGAGCGTCGAGCGCGCGTAGCCGTGCACCCAGCCGTCCGTGCCGCGGTAGGCGGCCGTCTCGTCCAGCCGCAGCCAGCGGCCCTCGCGCCCGGCGGCCAGCAGCGGCACCCAGCCCTGCGCGCCGTCCTCCACCAGCAGGAGCAGCCGCCCGTCCTCCTCCCGCACGCGGTAGGGCGGGAGTTGGGGCATCCGCGCGAGGGCGAGCGAGTGCTTCCAGCCGACCACCCACAGGCCCCGGCGCAGGTAGTAGCGGACGGCGTGCTGCCAGGTCCAGTGCGCCTCCAGCCGGTAGCCGGGCAGGCCCTCGGCGACCGCGGCCCCGTACACGTCCGCCAGCACCCCGGCGGCCAGGCCGCACCCGCGGGCCTCCGGCCGCAGGTAGAGCGAGGAGACGGCGAGCTGGCCGGGACCCCGCGTCCAGTTGTCGACGGCGACCGTCCCGGCGACCGCGCCGCCCGGGCCCAGCACCCAGTACCGGCGCCGGTACAGCTCGCCGCCCGGCCACTCCCGGCCGCTCTCGCCCAGCCGCTCCCGCCACCGCCGCTCGGCATCCGGCGCGAGGGCGCCCGGGTCCACCCGCTCCCCCAGCTCGCCCTCCACGAGGGACGCCAAGTCCCAGAGCGCGAAGCGCCGTTCGTCCCCCTCGGGCACCACCGTCAGCCGCGGCCCCGCCGCCAGCCGATCCTGCGCCCGTTCCACCGCTGCATCCCAGGACCTCACCACACGGCCACGATAGACCCGCAGCGGGCACGGATCGTAATTCAGTAGACACCGAACGTCAGATCGGATACGAATTCAGCCGTCCGCTTCGTACCGGGGAAGGGAGTTCCCGATGTCTTCCGTCCGTCAGTCAGCCGTCCGGCAGTCAGCCGTGCGCCGCCTCGGCGCCCGCCTTCTCCGGGGCCTCCGTTCGGCTCTCCGCCGGTGCCTTCGCCCGCGCGGGCCGGGTCAGCACGACGGCGGCGATCACGGCCGCGCCGCCCACGAGGGCGTTCCAGCCGACGGGCTCGGCGAGGAGGGCCGCGCCCAGCGCCATCGACCAGACCGGCGTCACGTAGGTGACGGCCGAGGCCACCGCGGTGCCCGCCGCCCGGACGAGGCCCAGGTTGAGCACGTACGCGAAGCCGGTGCCGGCCGCGCCCAGCACGAGCAGCGCGGCCGCGGCGCCCGCGCCGGGCCAGTGCGGCGCGCCCGCGCCGAGCGGCGCCACGACGGCCAGCTCGGCCGCGGCGCAGGTGATCTGAGCGGCCGACAGCGCCGTGACGCTGTGCGGCCGGCCGCTCAGGAAGCGCCGCAGGTAGGCGAAGCCCGCGCCGTAGCAGCACGCCGAGCCCAGGCAGGCCAGCCCGCCCGCGAGCTCGCCCGAGCCGATGCCGCGCCAGACGCCGAGCACGGTCAGCACACCGGCGAAGCCGAGCGCGAGACCGCTCAGCCGGCGCGCCCCCGGGCGGCGCTCCTCGGCCACCGTGGCGGCCGCGAACAGCAGCGTGAACAGCGGCGTGGTCGCGTTCAGCACCCCGGCGAGCACCGAGCTGACCTTCGTCTCGCCGAACGAGAAGAGCGTGAACGGCACGGTGTTGAGCAGCACCGCGACCACCGCCGAGTGGCCCCAGACCACGCGCTCGCGCGGCACCCGCTCGCGCCGCAGCACGAGGATCGCCCACAGCGTGGCCGCCCCGAGAAGGCTGCGCCACAGCGCCACCCAGACCGGCGGCACCCCCGCCGTCACCGCGACCTTGATCAGGGCGAAGCTCGCGCCCCAGATCGCCGACAGCACCACGAACCCCGGCCACCAGCGCCGCGCTCCGACCACGTCCGTCCTCCCCGTTCCTCAGTCCGGGACGGTCCTCTCCAGAACAGTCCGCGCCAGGGCGGTCCGCGCGGTCCGCGCCGGACCGTCCGTCCTGGACAGAGGGTGGCCCTGCCGGGGACCATGAGTCCAACAAGTGACGATGCCAGATGGATGAGGAAGTCTCATGGCTTCGGAGGTCAACCTCGCCCAGCTCAGGGCGCTGATCGCGGTCGCCGACACCGGCGGCTTCGGCGCCGCCGCCGACGACCTGGGCATCACCCAGTCCGCCGTCTCGCACGCGGTCGCCGCCCTGGAGCGCACCCTCGGCGCGCCCGTCCTGCACCGCGGCAGCCCCGCCCGGCCGACCCCGCTGGGCGAGCAGATCCTGCCGCACGCCCGCACGGCGGTCGCCTCGGCCTCCGCCGTCCGCACCATCGCCACCCGGCACTCGGGCGGCCTCACCGGCACCGTCCGGCTGGCCGCGCCCACCACCGTCTGCCAGGTGCTGCTGCCCGGGCTGCTCCGGGACTGGGCGGCGGCGCACCCGCAGGTGACGGTCCGGATCTTCGAGGGCGAGGACGCCGAGCTGGCCGTCTGGCTGGAGGCGGGCACGGTCGACGCCGCCGTCCTGGTAGACGCCGGACCGCTCCCGCCCGGCGCGGTCTCCCTCGGCGCGGACTCCATGCACGCACTGCTCCGGCAGGACCACCCCCTCGCCGAGCAGGAGTCCATCCACGTCGCGGACCTCGACGACGACGACTTCCTGCTCTCCGAGGGCGGCTGCGAGCGGCACATCCGCGAGGCGTACCGCCGGGCCGGCACCCGCTTCACCCCGCGGCACCGGATCCGTGACCTCAACACGCTCATCGGCATGGTCCACGCGGGCGTCGGCGTCTCGGTGATTCCCGCGCTGGCGCGGACGATGATCCCGGCGGGCTGCGTCCTCGTCCCGATCCGGCCCGCCGTCCACCGCACCCTGACGCTCACCGGACCGGCCGGCCGGCCGTGGTCCCCCGCCGTGAGCGGCCTGCTCGCTGCAATGCCTTCGGCTGCAGTGTCCTCGGCTGCGCTGTCCTCGGCTCCGACGTCGTCAGCGCCGGCGGCGGAGGTCCTCTCGGAGGCATGAGCCCGGCGGGCTGGGCTCCGTGGGCTGGACTCGGCAGGATGGGCTCGGCGGGCCGGGCGCGGCACATTTCTGCGACCGGGGCGTCCTCGGTGGAACATTTCACGGATGGCGGGCCGACCGGCTGGATCCGGTGGCACACCGGCCACAGGGTGGCGGGCGTTGCAGTCCGCCCTCCGAGGGAGCCCCGTTGTCCACCACCGCACCGCACCACCGCCGTTGGGCGGCACTCGCCGCGCTGCTCACGGCCGAGGCGATGAACCTGCTGGACGCGACGATCGTCCAGGTCGCCGCGCCCCGCATGCGCGCCGAGCTCGGCGGCCCGGTCTCCGCCGTGCCGTGGCTGACCTCGGCCTACACCCTGCCGTTCGCCGTCCTCCTGCTCACCGGCGCCCGGCTGGGCGACCGGGCCGGACGCCGCCGGGTGTTCCGCATCGGAGTCACCGGCTTCCTGCTGGCCTCCCTGGCCTGCGCCGCCGCGCCCACCCTCGGAGCGCTGATCGCCTTCCGGGCCGTCCAGGGCGCGGCGGCGGCGCTGATCGTGCCGCAGACCATCGGCCTCATCAAGGCGATGTTCCGCGGCGACGAGACGGCGAGGGCGCTCGGCAGCATCGGCCCGGTGATGGGGCTGGCGGCCGTGTGCGGCCCGGTCCTCGGCGGGGTGCTCACGCACGCCGACCTGTTCGGGTCCTCGTGGCGCGCGGTCTTCCTGGTCAACGTGCCGCTCTCGCTCGCCGTCCTCGCGCTCGCCCCGCTGCTGGCCGAGGACCGCGCGCCCCGGCGTCCCGGCCTCGACCCGGCGGGCACGGCACTCGCCGTGCTCGCCACCTCCCTGCTCGTGCTCCCGCTGCTGCGCTCCGGCGGCGGTCTGACGGACGGTCCGGCGCTCGCCTCGCTCGCCGCCGGGTGCGCGCTCGCAGTGGTCTTCGCCGCCCATCAGCACCGTGGTGGGCGGCGCGGGCGCGGCACACTCGTGGAGACCAGCCTCTTCGCGTCCGCCCGCTTCCCGGCCGCGCTGGTGTGCTCCGCGTTGTTCTTCGGGGCCGGCACCGGGCTCACGCTCGTCGTCGTGCTCCAGCTGCAAGTCGGCTCCGGCGCAGACGCGTTGACCGCCGGGCTGACGCTCCTGCCGTGCTCGGCCGGGATGGCCGCGGCGTCCTGGTGCGCCGGCGCGTACCTGGTCGGCCGGTACGGGGCGCGGGTGCGCAGCGCCGGGCTCGCGGTCATGGCGGCGGGCGTCCTGATGACCGCCGGGGCGTTCGGCGCGGGCGGCCACCCGGCGCTGCTGCCGTGCGCGCTCGCGGTCGTCGGCGTCGGGCAGGGCCTGTTCACGCCGTCGTTCTTCACTGCCGCCCTGCACCCGCTACGACCGCAGGAGATCGGCTCCGCCGCCGGACTCCTCAACGCCGTCCAGCAACTCGGCACCACCCTCGGCGTCGCCGCGCTCGGCCGGATCTACCTCGCGTCGGCGGACACCGCCGGGGCGCAGCGGGCCTGCTGGGCGGGCCTCGCCGCGCTGGCCCTGGTCGCGGTGGCCGGGCGGGCGATGCGCACGGGCCGCGGCCCGGAGGCGGTCAGCGGTCCGGAGGCGGTCGACGGGCCGGAGGCGGTCGGAAGCCCGGACGCGGTCGACGGGCCGGACGCGGTCGGAAGCCCGGGGTCGAGCCCGGCAGAATCGGAGGCCGCTCCGGAACCGGCCACCGAACCCCTGGAACCCACGCATGCTCGATGAGCTCGACCGCGCACTCGTCCACGCCCTGCGGATCGACGGCCGCGCCCCGTTCGGCCGCATCGCCGCGGTACTCGGTGTCTCGCCGCAGACCGTAGCCCGCCGCTACCGGCGACTGCGCGCCGAGGCCGGCCTGCGGGTCGTCGGGCTCGCCGACCCGCACCGGGCCGGGCGCACGCAATGGTTGCTGCGCCTCACCGCCGGTCCGCACGCCGCCCAGGGCGTCGCCCAGGCCCTGGTGCGGCGCGGCGACACGGCCTGGGTGCACCTCACCTCCGGCGGCACCGAGATCACCGCCGTCGTCGAGACCACGCCCGGCGACGACGGCCACGCCCTGCTGTTGCGCGACGTCCCGCGCACGGCCACCGTCACGGCCGTCTCCGCCCACTGCCTGCTGCACACGTACCGCGGCGGCCCCACCGTCTGGCCGGGCGGGGCCTGCACGCTCAGCGAGGAGCAGCAGGAGCTGCTGCTCCCGCCCGTTTCCGGACCCGCCCCTGAAGCCGTCCCAGGCACTCCGCCGTTCCTCGATGCGACCGACCGGGCTCTGCTGACCGTGCTCCACCACGACGGCCGCGCCGCCCTCGGCGAGCTCGCGGCCGCCACCGGCCGCACTCCGGCGACGGTCGCCCGCCGCCTCGCCGAACTCCGCGCGGACGGCAGCGTCTTCCTCGACGTCGAGCTGGACCCCCGCCTGCACGGCGCCGGCCTGCACGCGCTCCTGTGGATGACCGTCGCCCCCGCGCACCTGGACCGCGTCGCCCTCGCGCTCACCGGTCACCGCGAGCTCGCCTTCATCGCCGCGACGACGGGCCGGACCAACCTCGTCGCCACCGTCCTCTGCACCGACCCGGCCGACCTGCACCGCTACCTCACCTGTCACCTCGCGGCGCTCCCCGAGATCACCGCCCTGGAGTCCACGCCCGTCCTGCGGACCCTCAAGTCCTCCGGGCCGATCCCGCCGCCGCCCACCCGGGCCTCCCACTGACGCCCCGGGTCACGGCCCGCCGTGCCGCACGGGCGGCTACCATCGCCCCTATGCCTCCGCAGGACCGCCACTCTCCTACCGAGCCGGTGCCCGGGCACCCTCGACGGGGGTGCTGCGGTGTGGTACCGCACGGTCGACCAGCCAGCCAGCCAGCCAGCCAGCCAGCCAGCCAGCCAGCCAGCCAGCCAGCCAGCCAGCCAGCCACGGCGGTGGGGCCGACGCCGGCGCGGGTGCTGTTCGCCGCACGGTCGGCGGCCGCACTGCACCGGCTGCTGGATCTGCTGCCCGTATTCGAGGGTGACGACCGGGTCCGCTGCCGGTTCACCCTCGTTCCCGGTTCGGAGTTCGACACCGACGCGCTCGCGGCCGTCGACGCCGCCGGAGCCCGCTGCCTCCCGTGGTCCGAGGCCAGGGCCGCGGACCACGACCTGATCCTGACGGCCAGCCCCAAGGGCGGACTCGGCGACCTGCGCGGCCACCAGGTGCTGCTCCCGCACGGCGCGGGATTCAACAAGGCGCTGCCGGACGAAGGCTCGCCCGTGCTGCCGTCCGGCCTCGATCCGGCGTTCCTGCTCAGCGACGGCCGGCCGACCGCGACGCTGCACGCCCTCGCCCACCCCTCCCAGGTCGAGCGCCTGGCCGCTCAGCTCCCCTCCGCCCGCGGCCACGCCATCGTGGCGGGGGACCCGACCCTCGACCGGATCCTCGAATCGCTCGACCGCCGCGATGCCATCCGTGCCGCACTCGGCACCGGGGCACGGCGGTTGGTCGTGCTGTCGTCCACCTGGGGCCCGGAGTCCCTCCTGGCCCGCCGCCCGGGGCTGCCCGCGTCGTTGGCGGCCCGGCTTCCGCACGACGCCTACCAGCTGGCGCTGATCGTGCACCCCAACGAGTACAGCCGCACGGGCGCCTTCGATCTGGTCCGGCAGCTGCGGCCCGCCCTGGACGCCGGTCTGGTCCTGGCGGCGCCGTACGAGGAGTGGGCGGCGCTGCTGGTCGCGTGCGACGTCGTCGTCTCCGACCACGGGTCGGTGGCGTTGTACGCGGCCGCCCTGGACCGGCCCGTCGTGGCCGGGTGCGTCGGCGCGAGCGAGCTCATCCCGGGCAGTCCGATGGCCGAACTGCTCTCCTCCGTACCACACTTGGATCTTGATACCGCAGCCGTCGCGCTGGCCTCGGCCGAGCCTGCGCGCACCCGCCGCTTCGCCGAACAGGCCTTCGCCCTCACCGGGGAGTCCCTGGAGACGCTCCGCGCGGAGCTGTACAAGCTGCTCGGGCTGTCACCCTCCCCGTACCCCGTCCGGTCGCGCCCGCTTCCCGTGCCGGGACCGGCCCGTACGGCGCCGCACGCGCCGGCCGCGTTCGCCGTCCGGGCCGTCACCGAGGGGCAGCGCGTCACGGTCGAACGGCTGCCGCCGTGGACCGACCTGCCGCTCCACCACCGCGCCGCCGAGTACGGGCGGGCCGGCGTGCGCCAGCTCCAGAGCGCCGCGCTGATCTACCAGCGATGCGGAAACGGTTCCTCGGACCAGCCCCGGACGAACGAGCCCTCTCCGAACCAGCACCACACGAACCAGCACCACACGAACTGGCACCAGGAGTACCGGACGGCCGCCGACCGGACGGCGGAGGTGCTCGACGAGTACCCGGGCTGCCGCACCGCGGCCGTCGTCCTCTCCCCCGCCGCCTGTCTCGTCCGACGCGACGGCGCGGAGCCGTTCACCCTCCGCATCGGTCCCGCCCGGGCCGGCACCCGGATCCGCCTGACCGACCCGGCCGCCGCCCTCTCCGCCGTCCACGCCTGGCTGGGCGCCCACCCGCTCGCGCTGCCCGGCACGCTCACCGCCCGGATCGGCGGCACGGACTACCGCGTCGACCTGGCGCCCGCCACCGAGGCCGAGCTGGCTCACCCCGCCTGACGGCCCGCGATCTCCGCCACCTCTGTGCGATAGCCCTCGGCGCGGGCGGCGTCGCCGCCCTCCTCGCAGAAGGCCACCAGCGTTTCCAGCACCCGCAGTTCGTCCGCCGCCGACCTGCGCGCCCGGGCCCCGGCGAGGGCGGCCTCGTACAGGCGCGCGGCCTCCTCGCGGCGGCCGGTCCGCCGCAGCGCCACGCCCAGTTCGAAACCGGTGCGCGAGGACATCCGGTCCCGGCCGAGCCGCAGCGCGGTCTCGTGCGCGTCGCTCAACAGCTCCACGGCGCGGTCGAGTTCGCCCATCGCCACGGCCCCACGGCCGATCAGGTAGGTCTGGAGCATCGCACCGTACTCGTTGCCGATCGCCCGGTGCACCTCGCGCGCGGCCTCGAAGTCGGGCACGGCGACGGCCCAGTTCCCCTGGACGGAGGCCAGCTTGCCGCGGAACTCGATCGCCGAGGCGTACAACTTCCGTTCGTCGTCCCGCTCCCCGAGCAGCCGACCGCGCCGGATCGCGGCCTCGACCTCCTGCCGCGCCTCCGGGTACCGGCCCTGTTCCCAGAGCGGACGGGCGAGTTGGCAGTGCATCCGGACGATCCCGGCGGTGGAGTCCGCCCGCTGGGCGGAGGCCAGACCGTGGCGGAACGCGTCGATGACGTCGGCGTAGTGCTGGTGGTCGAGGAAGTGCGTCCAGAGCGGTTCGCACAGCGCGACGGCGTCGTCGTCCAGCCCGTCCTCGTGGGCGATCCGCACGCAGCCGAACAGGGAGAGGTGCTCGCGCTCCAGCCAGTGCATGGCCGCGTGCTTGTCGGTGAACTCCAGGTCCGGGACGTCGGCCAGGCCGGGCTCCTCCGGCGCCGGGCCCGAGACGGTGAGCCGGCTGCCCGCGGCGAGGAGGTCCGCCCGGGCCGCCTGGCGGCGCAGCCAGCGCACCAGTCTGCGCCGGACGTCGCCCGGGGTGTCCACGCCCGCGCCCGCATCCGCACCCGCGTCGGCACCCGCGCCCGCACCCGCGTCGGCCCGGCGGAGCGCGTGACCGCGCAGCAGGTCGTGCATGCCGAGGCCCTCGGGCCGGCGCAGCAGCAGGCCGGCCTCCTCCAGTTCGTCGACCGCGTCCTCGGCCCGGTCCAGCCCGGAGCCGAGCAGCGCGGCGGCGACCGGGACGGTGACCACCGGGCCGGGGTGGTGCGGCAGGGCCCGGTACAGCCGGGCCGCGGTGGGCCCCAGACGCGCGTAGGCGGCGTTCCAGACCGCTTCGACCACGGGGACGCCCTCCTCGCGGAGTTCGGCGGTGAGTTCGTCGATCAGTCGCCGCAGATCCCGGTTGCGGCGCTTGCGCAGCAGCCGCCCGGCCACCAGGATCGCGGCGGGCAGGCCCGCGCAGCACCCGGCCAGTTCGGCGGCGGCCTGCGGGTCGTCCACGAGCCGGGGGTCCTGGACGGCGGCGCGCAACAGGCCGGCGGCGTCCTCGCCGGAGAGCGGGCCCAGCGGCAGGTCGACGGATCGCGTGCCGTCCAGGTCGGCCAGGCGGGCGTGGCTGGTGACGATCACGACCGCGGAACCGGAGGAGGGCAGCAGCGGACGGATCTCCGCGCCGCTCTGGGCGTTGTCGATCACGAGAGCCAACCGCTTGCCCTGGGTGGCCGCCCAGTACTCGCGGCGCCGCTCGGCGAAGCCGGTGGGCAGGGCGTCGCCGCGGCCGAGGGAGCGGCAGAGGCCGCCGAGCGCGTCGGCCACCTCGACGGCGCCGTCCCGCCGCAGGTCGTTCAGGTCGACGTGGAACACACCGTCGGGGCAGCGGCCGAGGCGCCGGAGTTCGCGGGCGAGGCGGAAGCCGAGTTCGGTCTTGCCGATGCCGCCCATGCCGCTGACGCACACCACCAGGGGGCCGTCGGCCGGTCCGTCGGCTGCCGGTCCGCCGTGACCGCCCGCGACGGCGGCCAGGACGAGGTCCTGCTCGACGGTCCGGTCCGCGAAGTGCACGGGCGGTGGGGGAAGTTGGACTGGCGAGTCCGGCTCGGCCGGCGGCGCGTGCACGCACAGGTGCTCGATGGTGTGCGCCTGGACGATGGTGCCCGCGCGCACCTGCCCGTCCACCCGGTTCGAGATCTCCTTGGCCACTCGTCAACTCTAGTGCCGACGGGGCGTGGCCACGCGGGATCGACTTGACCGTTTGGGGGTTGACCACCCTTCCGGAACAGGTCTATACCAGTGACAGTCCTCGGCGACGACCCCGTGCCGACGGACCGTTCGGCCCGCGCGCCCGCCCCCACGTCCGGCGCGGACGGGCCACTTCCCCCTGCCGTTTCCTGGAAAGGCTTCCGATGGAACGCGCTCTTCCCCCACACGCCGCGCCCCGTAGAGCCCCCGGGGCCCACGAGCCCCGCACCCACCGCGCCGGCCGCACCGCCCGCCGGGCCTCGCGCCGGGCCGCCGTCGCCGTCGCCGGTGTGCTCGGCCTGGTCGCGGGCGGCGTCGCCGCCGTCACCGCCTCCGGCTCCGCGTCCGCCGACACCACCACCACAGCCGTCACGGGCCTGGGCAGCAACTGGTACGCCTCGGCGCCCTACCTGATGCCCGAGGACAACAGTCCGCCGGACGCCGCCGCGGTGATGGACGCCACCGGGCAGAAGGCCTTCCAGCTGGCCTTCATCCTCGCGCAGGGCAACAGCTGCGCCCCCGCCTGGGGCGGGACCTCCGCTATCGACTCCGACACGACGATGCCCTCGGTGATCCGGACGATCCGCGACAAGGGCGGGGACGTCTCGGTGTCGGTCGGCGGCTACGGCGGCACCAAGCTCGGCCAGGTCTGCGGCACGCCGGAGGCGACCGCCGCCGGCTACCAGCAGGTCGTCACCAAGTACCAGCTCAAGGCGATCGACTTCGACCTGGAGGAGCCGGAGTACGAGAACACGGCCGCCATCCACAACGAGATCGGCGCCGCCCGCATCCTCCAGCAGAACAACCCCGGCCTGTACGTGTCGATCACCACGGCCGGCACCAGCGCGGGCACCGGCTGGTTCGGCACCCAGATGCTGGGCGAGGCCAAGTCCCAGGGCTTCACGCCGAACAACTTCTCGATCATGCCGTTCGACGGCGGGTTCAACGGCGCCGCCGCCCAGACCGACGCGCTGGTGAAGTTCAACCAGATCCTGCAGAACACCTTCGGCTGGTCCGAGGCCACCGCGTACGCCCACGAGGGCGTGTCGATGATGAACGGCCGCACCGACGCCGCCGAGTACTTCCGTCAGGCGGACTTCCAGACCGTGCTGGACTTCGCGACCGCGCACAACCTGGCCCGCTACACCTTCTGGTCGGTCAACCGCGACCGCCAGTGCCAGGGCCCGGTGGACCCGGGGCTGTCCGGCTCCTGCTCCAGCGTGGCGCAGGGCGACTGGGACTTCACCAAGTACACCGTGAAGTTCGCCGGCGCGACGCCGCCCACCACTCCCCCGAGCACGCCGCCGACCACTCCCCCGACGACTCCGCCCACGACCCCGGGGGCCTGCACCCTCCCCGCGTGGAGCGCGAGCACGACGTACACCGCGGGCAACAAGGTCTCGTACAACGGGCACGACTACCACGCCAAGTGGTGGACGCTGAACGAGGTGCCGACCGCCAGCGGCCAGTGGGGCGTCTGGGCCGACGACGGCCCCTGCTGACGCTTCCTACTGACGCTTCCCACTGGCGGTCCGCGTGAGGGGCGGGCCCCGGTGCAGCCACCGGGGCCCGCCCCGCCGCCGTTCCGTCAGCCCTGGTCGGCCGCGATCCGCTCCCGCAGGTCGGCCAGGATCTCCGCCGCCTCCGGGAGCCCGACCCGGCGGCAGCGGTCGGCGGCGGCGGTCAGCCGGGCCACCGCGGCCCGCGTCCGCCCGAGGTCGGTGCCCTCGATCAGCGCGGCCATCCGCACCGCCTCGGCGCGCGGCGACTCGGCCTCCTCGCCGCCCTCCTCGTACACCGGGATCGCCCGCTCGGCCTCGGCCAGCGCCTCCTCGTGCCGCCCGGCGATGGCCAGGCAGCGCGCCCGCTCGTAGTGCGAACCGCCGCGCAGGAACCACGAGTTGTACGAGGCTCCGGCCCGCTCGGCGGCCGCGCCGACGGCGTCCGCCTCGGCCAGCCGGGCGAGCGCGGTCTCCAGCCCCTCCCCGCCGCGGGCGCGCATCACCAGCTTGGCGAAATCGCGCAGCGTCCCGGCCATCTGATCCCACTGCGGCGCCTCGGCGTGCGCCGCGAGGGCGCGCTCGCGGGCGGCGTCGGCCGCCTCCCAGCGGTCGGCGTGGGCCAGCGCGAGGGAGGCCTCGCAGGCGACCATCGTGTGCGTCGACCGGTCCTCCCAGCCCGCGACCGCGTCGGCGAGGCGCAGGTACTCCTCGGCCGCGTCGCGGTACTCCTCCAGCGCGAACAGTCCGCGGGCGAGGTCGAGCCGGACCTGGGCCATCAGCCGCTCGTCCAGCTCCGGAGCGGCGGCGTCGAGCAGCACCGACTCCAGCACGGCCACCGCGTCGGCCGCCCGGCCGCTGCCGCGCAGCAGGTCGGCCAGCTGCAGCCGCACCTGAGCGGCCTCCTCCGCCGCCGGCCGGCCCTTGCGGTCGAAGCGCGCGGCGGCCTCCGACAGCGCCCTGATCGCCCCGCCGTCGTCGCCGGTGTGCGAGCTCGCGTGGCCGAGCATCATGTACGTCGGGGCGAACGGGTAGGAGTCGTCGCCCCAGCGGGCGGCCTCGGCCAGGGCCCGGTGGAACACCTCGACGGCCTGGGCGGGTTCACCGCTCTGCAGCAGCACCTGGCCGAGCAGGCCGAGCACCCGCGGCGTCTGCCACGGCAGTTCGGCGGCGTCCAACTGGTCCATGACCTCGCGCAGTTCGGCCGTCGCCTCGGCCATCCGGCCCTGCCGGGCGGCGGCGTCGGCGGCGTACTGGCGCGAGGTGGCGGCCCGGCGGGCCGACCCGAGCGCGCCGCTCTCGGCCCGGTAGGCGCCGACGGCCTCCTCGAACCGGGCGACGGCCCCGGCCGGCGGCTCCGGCAGCGCGGCGATCAGGTCGTGGTGCGCGGCGAAGGCCCGGCACTGGAGCACGATCAGGTAGTCGTCGTCGGCGATCCCGCCCTCGGCCCGCAACTCCCGTGCGCGGACGAGCGCTTCGTCGAGCGCCGGCCAGTCGGGCGCCAGGCCCTCGACCTCGCCGAGCTCGACGACGAGGGTGCGGGTGCGCACCATGAGGGCTTGGCCGAGCAGCCCCTCCTGCTCGAACAAGTCCGCAGCGCCCAGCAGTTGGGCCTTGCCGACGACGTGGTCGTCGCGGTCCAGCGCCTCGTGCGCGCGCTGCCCGGCGAGTTCGGCGCGCAGCCGGCCCGCGGTGCCCGCCGCCGTGCCGTCCTCGTGCACGTAGCCGTCGGCCTCGAAGCGCTCGGCGATCCGGCGCCAGAGCCGGTCGGCGTCCGGGTGGCCGACCAGGTCCAACTCGCGGGCGCGGACCACGAGGGCGGCGAACTCCTCGGGCTCCGGCTCGACTTCGCGGCGCGGCGCGGGCCCGGCGGCCGGGGCGCCGGCCAGCTCGGGCGCGGCGGCGGCGCGCACGCCCAGGGCGAGCGGCTCGGCGAGCAGCGGCCCGCGCTCCAGCCGCGCCCGGCGCCGGCTGCCGACCGCGTCGGTGCCGTTGCGGGCGTCGAAGCGGGCGGCCAGCGCGTCGGCCTCGGCGCGCAGGTGGGCGAGCAGCGTGTCGACCGTCCAGCTCCGGCCGGGCGGGCCGCTGACCGCGAGCTCGCCGTGGCCCTGGCGGGCGAGGGCGGCGATCAGCACCTCGACGCCGGTGAGGAAGTCGAGGCGGCCGCTCGGATCGCCGGTGACGGCGAACAGGTCGCGGTTCTCGGAGAGGATCTCCAGGCCGCGCGGCTCGTTGCCGGACAGCGCGCAGAACTCGACGTGCTGGCCGACCGGGCGGGCCATGCCGGACTTGCCGCGGGCGAAGCGGTAGCCGACCAGGTGGCTGGAGCGGGCCTCGTCCAGGCGTCCCTCGCGCAGCAGCGGGAGCAGGGCGGCGGCGTGACTGAGGTAGGGCTCCTCGGAGCAGGTGCTGTGGCCGCCGAGGACCGGCCGCCACACCTCCAGCGCCCGGGCGTCGTCGCCGGCGCGCACGTGGTGGTTGGCGCGGGCGCGGAGCTCGCACGCGTGGCAGTCGCTCAGCTCGGTGCGCGGGCGGCCGGTCCACAGCTCGTACGCGTCCTCGGCGCCGACGCCGGTGTGCGCGGCCAGGTGGTAGCGCTGGGCGTAGTACGGCTGGAGGCCGAAGCCGGCCTTCTCGTAGCGGGTGCGCATCTCGGCGTGCCAGCGCCGGATCGCCTCCAGCGGCACGTCCGGGGTGCCCGCCAGCGAGCCCGCCACCCACTTGAAGCGCCAGAACACCTGGTCCCCGGCCCACTCGCCGAAGCCGTCCGGGTCGGTGTCCCACAGCTTGAGCACACGGGCGAAGACCACCGGCGACTTGCTGCGCTCGCCGTCGTACTGGTACGCCTCCATGAGCTCCAGCAGGGCCATCGAGCGCACCCCGGTGTCGTCGAACTGCTCTGCGGCGTCGACGAGTTCCTCCGCCGCGACGGTCCGCTGACGACCGTAGGGGCGGGCGTCGTTCTCGCGCAGCGCGGCCATCACCGCGTCGGGGGTGTCCAGCATCACGCCTCCTTCGGGTCACTGTCGGCGCCGCGGCCGTCGGCCGCCTCGTGGCCGAGCATGGCGTGGTCGAGCAGGCTGATGAACGAGCGGTTGAGCAGGGCGCTCTCGCTCGCCTTGAGCGGACGGCGGGTCATCAGGACCGCCTGCCCGTACAGCGCCTCGACCGCGGTGACGGTCAGGTCGCGGCTGCCTGCCAGCGAGGCAGCACGGCGCACCAGCGGGTTGAGGTGGTTGAGCACCAGCTGGGCGCGCGGCACCTCGGCCCGCAGCGAACCGAGGATGTCCGCCCACAACCCGTCCGCCTCGTCGGCGAGTTGGGCGCGGGTGCGCTCGTGCCGGGCCTCCCGGTTGTCCAGCAGCAGGGCCGGGGCGCTGGTCGGGTGGAAACTGCGCAGCGCGACGTCGCAGTCGAACCGGCCGACCACCTCGCGGGCGATCGTCAGGAACGCGGCGGCGGCGAGCTCGGCGGCCGGGTCGACGGTGTCCAGGTGCGCGGTGACGGTGCCCGGGTCGAGGTCGGCGACCGAGACGCCGGGGCGGATCTCGGGCAGCCGGTGCACGAGGTCGCGGTCGTAGGTGTAGCCGCCGTTGACGACGCCGAGCCCGGCGGCGCCGGCGATCGGGGCCACCTGGCGGAACTCCTCGACCGTCCGGGTCACCAGCAGGACCGGGTGGGTGCGGGCGAACTCGTCCAGCGTGACATTGCCGTCGGTGGTCTCGAACGGCAGCCACGGCAACATGATGCGCAGCAACTCGTCGTCGTAGCGCGCGAGTTCCTTGACCGCCAGGTGGTGCACGGACAGGAAGCGGTGCAGCAGCGCCGGGTCGCTCGCGGACAGGCCGGTCAGCCAGTCGCGGATCCGGGCGCCGAGCGCGTCGCGGACGGCGGCCAGCGTCTCGTCCGCGTACAGGCCCTCGCGGGAGGCGGTCGGGCGCAGGCCGTCGGTGTCGACCACGCAGCGGACGAAGAACGCCCAGTCGGGCAGGAGTTCGTCGGCCTGGTCGGTCAGCAGCATGCCCTTGAGGTGCACCCGGTGGCCGGAGCGGCGGGAGGGCGGAGCGGCGTCCGGCAGCACGTAGGCGACGCCGCGCAGGCCGACCAGCGGGAGGTCCAGGTCGATGCTGTCCAGCGGGGTGAAGTCGAAGGCGGAGCGGCAGTACTCGGCCAGCGCGTCGCGGCGGGCCAGCGGCGAGCCGTGCCGCTGCGCCCACGGCGGCGTCCGGTTGACGCGGTGCTCGGTGCCGTTCGCGTCGACGACCGTCACCTCCTGGCGCAGCAGGCCGCCGAAGTCCCGGGCGAGGGCCAGGACCCGGCCCGAACGCGTCCACTCGGCGGCGTCCGCGCGGGGGGCGAGGGTGACGGTGGTGCCGGGCTCGGGCCTGGCCTCGGCGGGGAGCGTGCGGATGGTGTAGCGGCCGTCGGAGCTGCCGCGCCACTCGACCACCGGCGCGTCCGGGGTGGCCGCGGAGCGGGTGACGACGGTGATCTCGTCGGCGACCACGAAGCAGGCGAGCAGGCCGATGCCGAACTGGCCGATGAAGTCGCCGCGGGCGCGGGCCAGTCCGGCGCCGTCCAGGCCGCCGTCGGCGTCCCGCTTGGAGCTGCGGCCGATGGTGGCGAGGAAGGTGTGGACGTCCGCCTCGGTGAGGCCGATGCCGGTGTCGGTGACGGTCAGCTCGTCGTCGGCGCGGACGGTGATCCGGGCCGGCGCCGCCGGGTCGAGCTTCTGGCGGGCGGTGATCGCGTCGACCGCGTTCTGCAGGAGCTCGCGCAGGTAGACGCGGGGGCTGGAGTACAGGTGATGGGAGAGGAGGTCCACCAGGCCGCGCAGGTCCACCTGGAAGGTGTGCGCACTGGCCGGGCTCTGCGCACTCGTCGGGTTCTCGGATGGGGACACCGGGGGCTCTTTCGATTGCTGGATGGGTGAGGAGGTCCGGGGCCCGGGCGGCGCGGCGGGCGTGCGGCGCGCGGTGGCGGGCGGTGGCGGGCGGGTGCCGGCTGTGGCCGTCAGTGGCCGTCAGTGGGTCGCGGCGGCCGTCAGCGGGTCGCAGCCGGTTCTATCGGGCGCAACGGTCGCGGTGGGCACGGAAGTTGGCGACCGGATCGCCGGCCAGGTAGTGCCAGGGGGACTCGGTGACGAGGCCGTCCAGGGCGTCGAACAGCCGGTGCGCGGTCTGGCGCTGATCGGCCAGCGAGAAGGCCATCGCGAAGGCGTTGAAGGCGGCCTGCCAGCCGCGGGCCGGCGTGAAGTCCGGGTGCAGGACGGACCGGGCCGCGGCCTCCTGGAGCTCCGCGAGGACCGTCGGGCTGGTGAGGTAGGCGTGGTCCTCGCCGTCGGGCAGGTCCAGCCAGCGCTCCAGGTGGGCGAGCGCGACCAGCTCGCCGAGCTGGCTTCCCTCGGGGGCGGCGAGCATCGCCGAGCGGGCGAACTCGTGCATCTCGTCGTGCGAGCCGCCCCACTTGGCGCACAACTGCTGGAGCCGCTGGCGGTGCGAGGCAGCGTGACCGGGCGCGCGGCGCAGCGCGGCCTCGAAGCGGCAGGTGGCGACGTCCGCGTCGAGCGAGGCGCCGCGGGCGCTGATCTGGAGGAAGTACCACGGCGCCAGCCAGTCGGGCTCGCGCTCGGCGACCTCCAGCAGCTGCTCCTCGGCGGTGTCCAGGCGCTCGTGGAAGAGCTTCCACTGCTCGTCCGTCACGTGCTTGGCGCGGGCTCCGGTGCGGGCCTCCCAGGCCCAGGTGATGTGCCGGGCGCCGGCGAGGAGGAGGGGGAGGGCGTCGTCGGGGTGGTCGGTGACCGCGCGGGCCGTCCAGGCCTCGACGCCGTCGACGTCGGCGAGGGCGCCGAGGATCCACGTCCGGTCGGCCTCGTCCTCGACGGCGGCGAGCGCGGGGCGCAGCGCCGTCCAGTCCCCGGCGGCGGCCTGGCCGAGCATCACGCGGACCGCGTCGTCGCCGAAGGCCGGGTCGAGCGCCGGGGCCGGGCCCGCGGGGACGGGGGCGGCGGGCTCGGCCGTCCGCGCCCCGCGCCCGAACCCGAGCCCGCGGCGGCCGGACCGGCCCTGCGTGGCGTCCTCGCCGGAGCGGCGACGGAAAAGCGGCATCGGGTGGTCCCCCTCGAACGTGATCGGCATCTCTCGCATGGCCGCACAGTGGCCGCCCAGATGCAGTACATATCACGCGCACCCGACATCCGTTCGCGCAGCCCGCACCGGGCCTGACGAGGGGGGTAACAGATGACAACGGACAGATAACAGATAACAGATTTCAGCGAACAGATTCTGTTATCTGTTCGCCGTTCGTTGTCCGCCCGCTCACCCGGCGGTCAGATCGGATCGCCGGACCTTCGGTTGATCCGATCGACCCGATCGACCCGATCGACCCGGGAGACCTGGCCGACCGACGGGCGGCCGCGCGGGCCGTCAGAGCGTGGCGAGTCCCGCGTCCGGGGTCTTGCCCGTCTGCGCCTGCTCGATCCGCTTGACCATCATCGCCGCGAACCGCCGCGTCGCCGCGACGTCCACCGGGCCGCCCTCGGTCGTCACGCTCGCCACCACCGTGCCCGAGCGCAGCACGATGCCGATACCCTCGCTGCCGGCCAACTGCCCCTGGAACACCTGACTTTCACTCCCCAGTACCGCGGCGTCCACGGCCTTGAACGGCCCGCTCCGGTACGACGCGTACGTCTCCTTGAGGCGGTCCTTCGCCGCGTCCCGGGTCGCCAGTGTGTCGATCATGAACCGGGCCACCACGTCGCCCGAGGAGAACCGGACCGACCCACTCAGCGGCTTCCCCGTGCAGGGCGCCGCCGCCGTGCAGGTGGTGGCGTGGTCGGCGGTGTCGACGCGCCGCTTCTCCTCCTCCCACCCGGCCATCGTCTTGACGTCCGGCAGCACCTGGAGGACCAGCTTGTCGTCCAGCAACACGGCATCCGAGTCCGCCCCGGGCGCCCCGGCCCCGCCCGCGGCCGGCGGCGGCACAGCCCCGCCGGCGCCCGCGGCCGGCGGCGTCGCGGCACCGGGTGCAGGCGCCGAGGCCGCGTCGGACGCGCCGCCCGCGGCACCCCCGGCAGCCGGACCGGACGTCTGGGCACCGGACGTGCCGGCCGCGCCGCCCGCCGCCGACGACGCGCTCGACCCCGAACTCGCCCCGCCCGCAGCGTCCTTGGTGGTGCCCTTGTCCCCCGACGCGCATCCGCCGAGCACCCCCACCAGCACCCCGACCGCCACTACGGCGGCCGCCCGCCGACCGATCCTGCCCATCGCCCGCTCCCTCCCGGTGTCCGTGACCCATCAAGATAGCCGTTCGCCCTCGGACCAGCTGCGGGCGGCCTCACCCCCCGGCAGCCACCGTCGCCCCGGGACTCCCAGCACCCCGGGAGCCTCACCCCCCGGGAAACGGCACGGCGGCGGGAAACGGAACGGCGGCGGGCGGCGACCTCTCACGAGGCCACCACCCACCGCCGTCACGGTGTCACGCGGTCCGGGCGGCTCAGGCCGCCGGGGCCGGGAAGGTCGGGTACTCGACGCCCGAGATGTACTGGACGACCCGGACGACCTGGCACGAGTAGCCGAACTCGTTGTCGTACCACAGGTAGAGGATCGCGTTGTCGCCCTCGACCTTGGTGGCGCCGGCGTCGACGATCGAGGCGTGGCGCGAGCCGATGAAGTCGCTGGACACCGCGTCGGGCGAGTCGATGAAGTCGATCTGGCGCTTCAGCGGCGAGGTCAGCGAGACGTCGCGCAGGTAGTCCAGGACCTCCTCACGGTTCGTCTCGCGCTTCAGCTGGAGGTTGAGGATGGCGATCGAGACGTCCGGCACGGGCACGCGGATCGAGCTGCCGGTGATCTTCGCCTTGAGGTCCGGCAGCGCCTTGGCAACGGCCGAGGCGGCACCGGTCTCGGTGATCACCATGTTCAGCGGTGCCGAGCGGCCGCGGCGGTCGGCCTTGTGGTAGTTGTCCAGCAGGTTCTGGTCGTTGGTGAACGAGTGGACGGTCTCCACGTGGCCGCGGACGACGCCGTACTCGTCCTCCATCGCCTTCAGCGGCGGGACGATCGCGTTGGTGGTGCAGGAGGCGCAGGAGATGATCTGCTCGTCCGGCTTGATCATGTCGTGGTTGACGCCGTGGACGATGTTCGGGACGTCGCCCTTGCCCGGCGCGGTGAGCACCACCTTGGCGATGCCGGGGCGCAGGTGCTTCGACAGGCCCTCGCGGTCGCGCCAGCGGCCGGTGTTGTCGATCAGGATGGCGTCCTTGATCCCGTACTCCGTGTAGTCGACCTTGGTCGGGTCGTCGGAGTAGATCACGGTGATCTCGTTGCCGTTGGCGATGATCTTGTTGTTCGCCTCGTCGACGGTGATCGTGCCCTGGAACTGGCCGTGGATCGAGTCGCGGCGCAGCAGCGAGGCGCGCTTCACGAGGTCGTCGCCGCCGCCGTTGCGCACGACGATGGCCTTCAGGCGCAGGCCGTTGCCCGAGGCCTTCTCGATCAGCAGGCGGGCGACGAGGCGGCCGATGCGGCCGAACCCGTACAGCACGACGTCCTGGGCGGACCGGCGCTCCAGCTTGTTCTCACCGGTGGCGCCGGCGACGGCGCGGGCGGTGAACTCCTCCACCGTCAGGCCCTGGTCGTCGGCCCGGTAGGTGCTGGCCAGCATCCCGAGGTCGATCTGCGAGGGGCCGAGGTCCAGGGCGGTCAGCGCCTGGAGGAACGGCATGGTGTCGGTGACCGAGAGCTCCTCGCCGGCTATCTGGCGGGCGAAGCGGTGCGTCTTGAGGAGGCTGACCACCGACTTGTTCACCAGGGAACGGCTGTGCAGCAGGACGGTGACGTCCTTCTCGCGGTGCAGCCGCCCGATGATCGGGATCATCGACTCCGCGATCTCCTCGCGGTTCTTCCAGTCCGTGAACACGTCGTCATTGACAGTCACAAGTCCATCTTTCGAGCTGAGGGTGTTGCCCACATGGTAGCTTCGCGGATTTTCGATCCGGCGGCCTCCCCCGGCCGGCGCTGACCGGGCGACCCTCACGGCTCTAATTTGAACGCGTTCAATTCTCCGTGAACGCGTTCGGAATCGGCGGAGGGAGAAATGGTGGAGACAGGTCGTCGAAGGCGGCGGGCGACGGGCGGTCGAGCACGCCTTCGGAGCACCGGTGTCGACGGCCGTCCTGGCCCAACCCGCCCTCGCGCTCGGGCTGTACGGCTACCGCTACGGCATGCGGAACGTCCGCAGCGCGTGCCTGGCGATGGGCGCCCCCGCCCTGCTGATCCTGCTGGGCGGCTGCGCCCGCCGGAACGCCGGGCAGCGCGTCCTCGCGGAGCGGCGGTGGCTCGCGCAGGCGACAGCGCGCTGCCTCGTGTGTTGTACGACACCCTTTTACGTGCGCTGCTGATCCGCATGGCGACGGGCGCCCGCATGCCGGACCGCGGGCGGGTGCGACAACGGGGACGCCGGCGGGATCGCGCTGGGATTCTTCCGGTGCACGGCCGTCCTGGCGGGGCCCGCGCTGGTGCTCCTGCTCCTCCTGGCTCCGCACGCGCTGCGCATCCGTCCGGTCAGGCCGACCGGACGGACGGCTGCGCCCGGTCAGGCCGGGGCCCTCGGCGGGATCCGCTCCCCTCCGGACAACTCGTCCACCACACGCGCGAGTCCGTCACCGCCCGGTGCCATCGGTCCGCTCGCCACGACGCTCCCGCCGATCATCACCGCCGCGTGGTCGCAGAGCCGCTCGACCGGTGCCACGGCCGCACCGGCGAGCAGCACCGAGCCGCCGGTCGCGACGAACTGCGTCAGGACGGCCCCCATGACCGCCGCCGACCGCGCGTCCACCGCGTCGAACGGCTCGTCCACCAGCAGCAGTCGGGGGGCGTGGACCAGCGCGATGGCCAGCCCCATCCGTTTGCGCAGCCCGGGATCGTACTCCGGCGGCGACGCCCGCTGCGCGCCGTCGAGTTCGAGCAGGGCGAGCAGCGCCCCGGCGCGGGCCTCGGCCGCCGGCCCCTCCTCGCCGCACAACCGGCCGAGTGAGGAGAGCAGTTCGCGCCCCCGTGGCCACGGCGGCGGGGCCACCAAGTCCGGCACCAGCCCGACCGCCGGGCGGGCGCGCTGCGGATCCGTCCGGACGTCCGCCCCGAAGACCTCCGCCGTGCCCTTGTCCGGCCGCACCAGGCCCGCCGCCATCGCCAGCACGGTGCTCTTGCCGGCCCCGCGCGGACCCACCAGCCCGAAGCAGGACCCGCTCGGCACGCTCAGCTCCACCCCGGCCACGGCCGTCGTCCGCCCGAACCGCTTGCGCAGCCCCGACAACCGCAGTGCCGGCCCACGGACCGCCCCCATCCGCGCACTCCCGTCTCCTCGTCCCCGGCCACCGCACACCGAAGGCCCCGGGATCGACGCTAGGCCGCCCGCGCCGGCGAAGGGATGTGCCTTTCTGCAGGGTTCGGGTGCACCTAGCTGCACCTCAGACGGAGAAATGTGCCGATCGGCAGGGTCGGCCGAGCCGGCGCACCGGGGCGACACGCCCCGCCGGGGTTGACCTTCACACCGGTGTGAGGGGGCACCATGAGCCCATGACCGACACTGGGTTCGACCCGTACGCGTTGCTGGAGGCGAGCAGGCTCGGGGTGCTCGCGACGATCAAGGGGGACGGGCGGCCGCAGTTGTCGCCCGTGCTGCCGTACTTCGACCGGGCGGCCGGGGTGGTCCTCGTCTCGACGACCGAGGGTCGGGCGAAGACCGCGAACCTGCGGCGCGATCCGCGGGCCGCGCTGGAGGTCACCGGGCTGGACGGCCGCTCGTGGGCCACGGCGGAGGGGACGGTCACGCTCACCGGGCCGGGGACGGACCCGCACGGGCCCGAGGTCGAGGCGCTCGTCGCGTACTACCGGACGGCCGCCGGGGAGCACCCGGACTGGGACGAGTACCGGGCGGTGATGGTGGCGGACCGGCGGGTGCTCGTCACCATGACGGTCGACCACGTGTACGGCGCGGACCTCGCCTGAGGACGAGCCCGGGAGACGCACCGGAAGACGCACCCGGAGACGCACCGGAAGACGAGCCGGGCACGGACCGAGGACGGACCGGCGACGGACCGGCGACGAGGGCCCCGGGGCGCACGGCCCCTGGGCCCTCGCCCGTCAGCGGTGCCAGCCGCGTTCGGCAATGCGCAGGCCGGCCTGGAAGCGGCTGCGGGCGTCGAGGCGGCCCATCAGTTCGGCGACGACGCGGCGCGTGGTGCGGGTGGAGAGGTCGAGCCTGCGGGCGACGATCTCGTCGGTGTGCCCGTCGGCCAGGAGCTTGATGATCTCCCTTTCCTGGAGTGTGAGTTCGTTCCCGTCACGAGTCGCGCTCTCGCCGAACGGGGTCGCGTTCAGCCAGGTCTGCTCGAAGAGGGCGTAGGCGGCGGTGACCACGCCGGGGCTGCGGAGTTCGAGGGCTCCGAGGCGGCTGTTGGCGGGGTCGATGGGGACGAGGACGGTCTCCCGGTCGATGACGATCATCAGCAGGGGCACCGTCGGCACGGTCCGGGTCTGTCCGCCGAGCTCCGCCAGCCACCGGGCCGCGGCGAGGGTGGCGGGGTCGTTCCGGAAGCTGTCCTGGTAGATGCAGCGGATCGCGACGCCGCGTTCCAGCAGTTGCTGGTTGAGGGGCTTGCTCGCGGCCTTCGCGTCCGGCGTCTGGGCGCTGTTGGGATTGAGGGACACCATCTCCGTGCGGGTGGCGGCGGCGAGTTCCTCGATCCTCGCGCGGACCGCCTCGATCCCCTCGTGCCGGGTGATCGACTCCCGGGCGCGGGCGCCGTCGTGTTCCGCGGCGATCGTGGCGACGGCCGCCCTGGTGGCCTCGATCCGGCGTTGCCGGTCCGCGAGTTCGGCCTCGGCGCGGGCGAGCAGGGTGGCCAGCCCGACCGACGGGCTGATCGGCAGCAGCTCGTCGGCCGGGTCGTCGGCCGGGCGGAGGAGCGCAAGATCGGCCAGCTCGTCCAACGCCGATCTGACGTGACGCTCCGTCAGTGTCAGGTGGGCGGCGATGTCCGCGAGCTTCCAGCTCGGCTGGGCGAGCAGGGTCCGGTAGACCCGCTCACCGTCGCACGACAGCCCCAAAGGCTCCAACATCCCTGACACTCCCCCGAGTTGATTCCGGTACGCCGCTCCCCCGCGGCTCGGTCACCACGATTGTGCGCCCGGCAGGGAGCCCCGGCAACGACTTACTGTCAGGATGCGGCCAGGCCGCTTGCTGAACCGCCGCCGACCGTGACAGCAGTCGGGCGGGCAGGCAGAGTAATTCCCGTCGGAGCGGGCGACCGGGACGGAACGCGGGAAGCGGGAATTCCGGATCGATCAGGCGCTCACACCAATCACGGTGGAATTCCCCGGAATCCGCCGACCGTTCATGAGGGGAATAGTCATGTCGAAGATGAGGACCGTCATCGCGGGATTCGCCGTTGCCGCCGCTGTCGCCATCGCCGGTACCGCGGCGAGCGCGGTCGCGGGCGGCGCGGCGGACGGGACGACCGGCCGGGCGCCGGCGGAGGTCCGCATCCACACCGCCGCCGGGGCGCCCGTCGGCGGGGCGGAGTGGGGCTGCGTCGGAGGCTGCTCCAAGCCGCTGCCGTCCGGCGCGCCGACCCCGGCAGCCGACCCGGACCCGACCCCGGCCGCCACCCCCGACCCGACTCCGGCGGACACGCCCGCCGGCACCCCGACCACACCGCAGGCGCCGGCCGCACCGCAGGGCTGAGCCCGTTGTACCTGGTCACGGTCCGGCTGGTGGCGACCGGCCGGACCCCTGACACCGACCACTTCACCCCACCGGGCCCGCCGCACCCGACGCGCCCGCATCTGACCGACACCGCCCTCGCCGCCCTCATCCGGCGGCACGCCCGGCCCTGCGACGGCCTGGAGCACCTGCGGGTGCGCGGCACCGCACACCGGTTCGACGTCGCGGCCTTCGTGAGCGCCGAGAACGCCGCCGCCGCCCGCACCGCGGCGCACGCGATGTGTGCGCGCATTCTCGCCGAATCCCCCGCGCTGCACGGCTGGCGCGTCGCCGGCGACATTCCGGTGCCCTGGATTCTCTGAACTCCCCTTCTTTCCGTCGCATTTCGTAAGTCCGACCAAATATCGCTCCACCGTGCCCGAAACCGCCCGGACCGGCTCTTCCGTGCCGCCCGGTCGCACCGCCCTGGACGAATTCCGAAAGGACACCCGGAAAATGACCGCCGTTTCCCGCCGCCTCGCCGCCGCACTCGCCGCCGTCGCCGTCGCCGGAGCCCTGTTCACCGCCACCGTGTCACCGGCCGAGGCCGGCACACCCGGCTCCGCCATCGTCACCCAGGCCCGAGCACACATCGGGCAGCACCGCACGGACTTGGGCTTCCCGTCCGAGGAGTGGTGCGCCGATTTCGCCCTCAAGATCTGGCGCGACGCCGGCGTGGAGAACCTGAGCGGCCTCGGCAGTTCCGTGCAGAGCTTCAAGGACTACGGGACCCGCAACAACACCACCTCGAACACCCCGCACGTGGGCGACGCCGCCGTCCACAAGACGGCGACCATCTCGCACGTGCAGATCGTCATCGGAGTCTCCGCGGACGGCAACATGATCCAGACCATCGGCGGCAACGAGGGCAGCAACAACCTCGAAACCAGCTGGGTCAAATTCGAGGACTGGCACGACTGGCACACCCAGCCCACCGTCTTCGTCAGCCCGGTCGGTCTGACCAACAGCCGCCTGCCGGCCTCGCTGGCGGGTGACGGCCGGGCGTCGGTGGTGAGCGACTCGGCGGACGGGACGCTCACGGCCTGGCACAACGCGGGCGGGTTCGCCCAGATGCCGTTCGACACCTCGGCCGTCATCGGCCAGGGCTTCATGGACCCCACCCGCGTCAAGTTCGCCGACCTCGACGGCGACGGACGCACCGACCTCATCTACGTCCAGCCCGCAGGCAACCCCCAGAACGACCCCGAGGGCACCCTGCGCGCCTGGCACAACGACGGCGGCATGAACACCATGCCCTTCGGCAACTCCGTCATCATCGGCCAGGGCTTCATGGACCCCACCCGCGTCAAGTTCGCCGACCTCGACGGCGACGGACGCGCCGACCTCATCTACGACCAGCCCGCAAACAACCCCCTCAACGACCCCGACGGCACACTCCGCGCCTGGCACAACGACAACGGCTTCACCACCGCCCCCTTCGGCAACAGCCTGATCATCGGCCAAGGCTTCAC
>NZ_JBHYWI010000087.1:14318-33657 GCF_042751525.1 Kitasatospora sp. NPDC059408 | reverse complement strand
GGCCCTCCCTGTTCGGGAGGGCCACCCGCCCGTCGTGGCGAGTGTCGAGCGTCACCCGGGGTCAGCGGCCCCGGCGGCGCCCGCCCCGGCCGCGCTCACCGGTGCGGGGGGCCGCGGTCCGGCCGGCCCGGGCCGCCTTGGCCCGCCGGGTCGCCGCCTTCACCCCGCCGGGGCTCTCCCCCGCCTTGACCTGGACCACCCGGGTCGAGGTCTCCAGGGTGCCCTCACCGACCGAGATGACGCTCCACTCGACCGCGCCGAGCTTGGTCAGCCCGGCCCGCGAGTCGGCCAGCTCCTGCTCGGCGCTGTCGCCCTTGAGCGCCAGCATCTGCCCGTGCGGGCGGAGCAGCGGCATGCCCCAGCCGGCCAGCCGGTCCAGCGGGGCCACCGCCCGGGCGGTCACCACGTCCACCGCGAGCTTGCCGACCATCTCCTCGGCCCGGCCGCGCAGCACGGTGACGTTCTCCAGGGCCAGCTCGCGGACGACCTCCTCCAGGAAGGTGGTCCGCCGCAGCAGCGGCTCCAGCAGCGTCACCGAGACGTCCGGACGGGCCAGCGCCACCGGGATGCCCGGCAGACCGGCGCCGGAGCCGACGTCGCACAGGGTGGTGCCGGCCGGCAGCAGCTCGGCGAGCACCGCGCAGTTCAGCACGTGCCGGTCCCAGAGCCGGGGCACCTCGCGCGGCCCGATCAGCCCGCGCTGGACGCCCGCGGTGGCCAGCAGCTCGGTGTAGCGGACCGCGGCGTCGAAGCGCTCGCCGAAGACCTCCCGGGCGGCGGCCGGCGCCTCGCCGGGCCCCCCCGCGGCGGGCGGCGCGGCACCCTCGCCCTCAGCGGCCGGATTGACGGCACCCGCCCCCGGCTGGCCGTCAGCCGTGCTCTCCGTGTCCATCTCGACCTCTCCGATCCCCGGATCCACCGACCCGCTCTCCCGCACAGTTCCACGTGAAACATCTGTCGCCGGGCCACCGCCCCGCGAAGGGACGACGACCCCGCCCGCACGAGGCGGACGGGGTCGCGTCCTGTGAAGCGCACCGGTCGCCGGGGCGACCGGTCGTCGACCTGTCGGCCTCAGGCCGGCAGCACGACCACGCACCGCTGGGGCTCTTCGCCCTCGGACTCGCTGCGCAGACCCGCCGCGGCGACCGCGTCGTGGACCACCTTGCGCTCGAAGGGCGTCATCGGCCGCAGCTTGACCTGCTCGCCCGTGCGCTTGGCCTGCTCGGCCGCCTTGGCGCCGAGCGCGGCCAGCTCCTCCCGCTTGCGGGCCCGGAAGCCGGCAATGTCCAGCATGAGGCGGCTGCGCTCACCGGTCTCCCGGTGGACGGCCAACCGGGTCAGCTCCTGCAGGGCCTCCAGCACCTCACCGTCCTGGCCGACCAGGCGCTGGATCGCCCGGTCGTTGCCGTCGCTGACGATGGAGACCAGGGCGCGGTCGCCCTCGACGTCCATGTCGATGTCACCGTCGAGGTCGGCGATGTCGAGCAGACCCTCCAGGTAGTCCGCCGCGATGTCGCCCTCCTGCTCCAGACGGGAGATGAGGCTCTCGTCGGCGCTGGCGGCGGCCTCGGCCTCGACGGCGGAGGTGGTGCCTTCCGTCACTGATGGACTCCTTCGGAGATGAGGCCCAGGTTGGGTGGGCCGGGAACGAAGCTCTGGACGAAGCCGGTCAGGACTTCTTCTTCGGCCGCTGGCCGCCGCGCTTCGGCTGCTGACGGGCGGTGCCGGGCTTGGCGCCCCCGGGTCGGGAGGTGCCGGGCTTGGCGGCGGCCGGCGTGGCGCTGCCGGCGTCGGCCGGAACGGCGTCCGCGGGCTCCTCCTCCGCCGGGGCGTCCTTGGTCAGGCTCGCGGTCTGGCCGCCGGTGTGCTGGCGCTGGGCCTTGGTCTGCTTGCGCGGCTGCTGGCGACGCGCCTGCACCGACTCCTCGACCGTCGCGGAGGCCTCGGCGGCCGCGGTGAGGGCCGCCTTCGACGGGGGCAGCATGCCCCACAGGGCACCCTTGATCTCCGAGCCGTCCGGGTTCAGGCGACCGGCCTTCTTGAGGCGCACCTGCCGCTCGTCCCAGGCCTTGCTGCCCGGAGTCGGGTTGTTGCGGATGACGATCAGCTGCTGGCCCATCGACCAGACGTTGGTGGTCAGCCAGTAGACCAGGACACCCACCGGGAAGTTGATGCCCATGACGGCGAACATGAGCGGGAAGACGTACATCAGCATCTTCTGCTGCTGCATGAACGGCGTCTTCACCGTGAGGTCGACGTTCTTGGTCATCAGCTGGCGCTGGGTGATGAACTGCGACGCCGACATCATGATGATCATCACCGCGGTGACGATCTTGACGCTGGTCTCACCGCTGCTGACGAAGGTCGCGGAGAGCGGGGCACCGAAGATGTGCGCCTTGCCGGCGCTCAGCAGCAGGTCGCCGTGGATGACGCCGATGTCGTGGCCCTTGGCCACGTTGGCGAGCACACCGTAGAGAGCGGTGAAGAACGGCGCCTGGACGATGATGGGAAGGCAGCTGGAGAACGGGTTGGTACCCGCATCCTTGTACAGCTTCATCATCTCTTCGGACTGGCGCTGCCGGTCGTTCTTGTAGCGCTCCTGGATGGCCTTCATCTTCGGCTGGATCGCCTGCATGGCCCGGGTCGCCTTGATCTGCTTCACGAAGAGCGGGATCAGGCAGATCCGGATGACGACCACCATCGAGGCGATGGACAGACCCCAGGCCCAGCCACCGTCCGGGTCGAAGACGTTGCTGTACAGCGTGTGGAACTGGACGATGATCCAGGACACCGCTGTGTACAAGGGGTTCAGGAAGGAGAAGGTCACCGGTCAGGCTCCTTGGACATGAGGATCGGCCGCTCGGGGCCAATGGTCGCCGGGCCCTCGGGGGCCGGACCGGCGGGGTTGGTGGCCACCGGCGCCCCGGTGGCGGACCGGCTGCTCAGCCGGTCTCGCAACCGGCGGTGCCACACCGGGTGCTTGCGCGGCGGGACGTGATCGACCCCGCCGGGGCTCCACGGATTGCAGCGCAGGATGCGCCAGACGGTCAGCCCGCCGCCCTTGACCGCCCCGTGCACCTTCACGGCCTCGAAGCCGTAGTGCGAACAGGAGGGGTAGTAGCGGCAGACCGGACCGAGCAGTGGGCTGATCGTCCACTGGTAGACCCTGATCAGACCCATCAGCAGGTACTTCATCGCCCTGCTCCCGTCGGCGCCGTCGTGGCGGGCTCCGCCTTCAGCAACCGCTTGAGCGCCGCGTCCAGGTCGCGTTCGAGGTCCTGGTACGAGGCGGACGCGGCCTGGGGCAGCGCACGCACCACTATCAGGCTACCGGCGGGCAGCCTGGACAGACGATCACGTACGAGGTGGCGCAACCGGCGCTTGACCAGGTTGCGAACGACCGCCGGGCCAACGGCCTTGCTCACGACGAAACCCGCACGCGCCGAAGGAGTCCCCTCGGCGACGTGCGGGCGGGAGTCGCTGGTCCGGTCGGCCTGGCCCTTGGGGTCACCGTCTCTGCTGAGATGGACGACCAACAGGGGCCGGCCGGCCCGACGACCGCGTTTCACCGCGGTCGCGAAGTCCTGGCGCCGCCGCAGCCGATTCTCGGAGGGCAGCACAACAGACTCTGTCGTGGATCAGGCGGACAGACTGGCGCGGCCCTTGCCACGGCGGGCGGCCAGGATGGCGCGGCCGGCGCGGGTACGCATACGCAGCCGGAAGCCGTGGGTCTTCGCGCGACGACGGTTGTTCGGCTGGAAGGTGCGCTTGCTCACTCGGGGGCTCCTGAGGTGAATCGTAGGATGACGGGAAGTCGCTTGGCCGTCACCGTGCGTCCGCGTGATCTCCCCTGATTCGGAAATCCGGCCCGTTTCCCCAGTTCGGCTGGGGTTTGAGGCAATCCACGGCGCCCGTGCTGCGCGCCTTATGGAGCGGGTGGACCCGCGGACATGCGGCAGCGGCCATCGACAACTCGACCTGGTTACGGTACGCGGGACGGGGCACGAGGGTCAAACCAGCCGTCCCGGACGGCCCGGCTCGTCCGGTTTGCCCACAGCCTGTGGACAACGACTTGATCCGGCTCTGTTCGCTGACTACCGTTGCAGGACTTGTCTGGTTTGTTCTTGGAAAGCGTGCACCAGTGGCTGATGTCAACAGCGACCTCGTCCCGGTCTGGGCGAGGGTCGTCGAGCGGCTGGTCAACGACCCGGACGTCGGCGAGATGGACAAGCAGTGGGTGCAGCGCACCCAGCCGATGTGGATGATGCACGACACCGCCCTGCTGGCGACCCCGAACGAACGGGCCAAGCAGGTGCTGGAGGGCCGGCTGCTGCCGCAGCTGACCGAGGCCCTCAGCCGTGAACTCAGCCGCCCGGTGCGCATCGCCGTGATGGTCGATGCCAACGCCGTCCCCACGACCCCCGCGCCGGCCCCCCACGCCCCCGTGGAGCCCTACCCGGGCCCCGTCCAGGACGACGGCTACGGCGGCCAGGGCTACCAGCAGCCGTACGAGCAGGACTACGACCGCCCCCGGTACGACACCGGCGGCTACGAGCAGCGCCCCGCGCCCTACGGCGCTCCGGCGGCGCCCCACTCCTGGTCCGGCTACCAGGACCACGACAGCCAGTACCACGACATCGAGGACGAGCCCGCGCCCCGTGCGGTGCAGCGCCCGATGCCCGGCCCGCCCGCGACCACCCAGGGCGACCTCTTCGGCGGCGCCTACGGCCCCGGCCCGAACGAGCAGCCCCGCACCACCGGCGGCCGCCGCTCGCCCGGCGCACGCCCCGGTGGCGGGCGCCCGTCCGACAAGCCCGCGCCGGAGCGCGCCCTAGAGCGCCCCGCGGTGCCCGGCGTGCCCGCGCCCCCCGGGGCTCCCCCGGCCGGCGGCTCGCGCAAGGACGAGCCGGCCGCCCGGCTGAACCCCAAGTACCTCTTCGACACCTTCGTCATCGGCGCGAGCAACCGCTTCGCGCACGCGGCGGCGGTCGCGGTCGCCGAGGCCCCGGCCAAGGCGTACAACCCGCTCTTCATCTACGGCGAGTCCGGGCTGGGCAAGACCCACCTGCTCCACGCCATCGGGCACTACTCGCGCAGCCTCTTCCCGGGCACCCGCGTGCGGTACGTGTCCTCGGAGGAGTTCACCAACGAGTTCATCAACTCGATCCGGGACGGCAAGGCGGACACCTTCCGCAAGCGCTACCGGGACATGGACATCCTGCTCGTGGACGACGTGCAGTTCCTCGCGCAGAAGGAGTCCACGCAGGAGGAGTTCTTCCACACCTTCAACACCCTGCACAACGCGAACAAGCAGATCGTCCTCTCGTCGGACCGGCCGCCCAAGCTGCTGACCACGTTGGAGGACCGGCTGCGCAACCGCTTCGAGTGGGGTCTGATCACCGACGTCACCCCGCCGGAGCTGGAGACCCGGATCGCGATCCTCCGCAAGAAGGCGATCCAGGAGCAACTCAACGCCCCGGCCGACGTGTTGGAGTTCATCGCGTCCCGGATCACCCGCAACATCCGGGAGTTGGAGGGCGCCCTCATCCGGGTCACCGCCTTCGCCAACCTCAACCGGGCGCCGGTGGACCTGGAGCTGGCCGGCATCGTCCTCAAGGACCTGATCCCGGGCGGGGACGAGGACGCGGGCCCCGAGATCACCGCGCAGGTCATCATGCAGCAGACCGCGGCCTACTTCGGGCTGGGCGTGGACGACCTCTGCGGATCCTCGCGCAGCCGCGTGCTGGTGACCGCGCGTCAGATCGCGATGTACCTGTGCCGGGAGCTCACCGACCTGTCGCTGCCGAAGATCGGCGCGCAGTTCGGCGGCCGCGACCACACCACGGTGATGCACGCGGACCGCAAGATCCGCTCGCTGATGGCGGAGCGGCGCTCGATCTACAACCAGGTCACCGAGCTCACCAACCGCATCAAGAGCTAGTACTCCCAGGGCCGTTGGGGCCGCCGCCGGCACTTCTGCGGAAGGCCGGCCGCGGCGCGACCCGCCGAGGGCGTCAGGGGCGATCCTGACGCCCTCTCGGCGTATCCACAGGTGTGCATCACCCGAATGCGGGGCAGGGATGTCTCGACGGATGCTCCGCCACTCCACAGTCGGCGTCGAACATCTGACCGGTGATTCGAAAACCGGCAGCGCAGGGGGCGCTCGTCCACAGGTGACGGGCTTTCTCCACCGTCCACAGGGCGCGACGCCCGAAGTTATCCAGAATTCCTCCACAGGCGGGCCGCCGCTACGCTCTTCCGCGCAGGTCAGGTGCCTGTGGACTTGTGCACAACCGTTATCCACAGGGTGTGGACAATTGACGGGCCGCCAGTGGGCCGTTCGGGTTATCCACCGCTCGTCCCCAGGATCGGGGCGGTTATCCCCAGGTTGTCCACAGCGGCGTCCACAGTTCGACAACTTTGGGGTACCGTTCATGCCCTGGTGTGAAAGGCGTCACGAAAAGTTGACCGGGCCCCGTGGATAACCGGGCCCGGATCTGGGGACGGCGCTGGGGAAAACCTGTGGATACGTTCGGTGCCCTGTGGGTAACGCTCCGCCGTCCACAGCGGGCCCTGTCCGTCCACAGCCGCCATCCACACCCACTGTGGACAAAATTCGGGGGCTGACCTGCGGAAACGGGGTTATCCACGGTTTCCACAGGCCCTACTACTACCACTACACAGTTAGACCCATCGATGCGTTTCAAAGCAGGTGGGCCCGAAATCTGTGGACAACCGTCGCCCGACATCTGTTCGGGTTGCTTCCGCCCGTCTGCCCCGTCTGTCGGCGGAGTACGTCAGACTGTCCTCGGCAACTGGAAGCGGAGTGGCAGAGCTCGGCGGACAGCCAGACCGACGATCAAGATCAGACGAACCAGAGTGCGAGCGGGAGCGCTCGATCCAGGAGGCGGTTACCGGTGAAGTTCCGGGTGGAGCGTGACGTCCTCGCGGAGGCGGTGGCCTGGGCTGCCCGCAGCCTCCCGGCACGGCCGCCGGTGCCGGTGCTGGCCGGCCTGCTGCTGACGGCACAGGACGGCAGCCTGGCCCTGTCCGGCTTCGACTACGAGGTCTCGGCCCGGGTCGAGCTGGAGGCCGACATCGAGGAGGCCGGCACCGTCCTGGTCTCCGGTCGCCTGCTGAACGACATCTCGCGCAACCTCCCCAACAGGCCTGTGGAGATCTCCACCGACGGCCAGCGGGTCAGCGTGGTCTGCGGCAGCTCCCGGTTCACCCTCCCCACCCTCCCGGTGGACGAGTACCCGGCACTGCCCCAGATGCCCACCGCCACCGGCACCGTCTCGGGCGACGTCTTCGCCTCCGCGGTCAGCCAGGCCGCCGTGGCCGCCGGCCGTGACGACACCCTCCCGGTGCTGACCGGCGTCCGGGTCGAGATCGAGGGCGACCGGATCACCCTGGCCGCCACCGACCGCTACCGCTTCGCCGTGCGCGAGCTGCTGTGGAAGCCCGAGCAGTCGGACATCTCCGCCGTCGCGCTGGTCCCGGCCAAGACCCTGCAGGACATCGCCAAGTCCCTGGGCAGCGGCGACAACGTCTCGATCGCGCTGTCCTCGGGCGGCGCGGGCGAGGGCCTGATCGGTTTCGAGGGCGCCGGCCGCCGCACCACCACGCGGCTGCTGGAGGGCGAGTTCCCCAAGTTCCGCAGCCTCTTCCCGACCGAGTTCAGCGCCGTCGCCGCGATCCAGACCCAGCCGTTCCTGGAGGCGCTCAAGCGCGTCTCGCTGGTCGCCGAGCGCAACACCCCGGTCCGGCTCAGCTTCGAGCAGGGCGTGCTGACCCTGGAGGCCGGCTCGGGCGACGACGCCCAGGCCACCGAGCGGGTCGACGCCGACCTGGAGGGCGACGACATCTCGATCGCCTTCAACCCGGGCTACCTGGAGGAGGGCCTCAAGGCCATCGACTCCGCCTACGCCCAGCTGAGCTTCACCACCCCGACCAAGCCCGCCCTCCTGAGCGGCAAGGCCTCGGTGGACGCCGAGGAGGACAAGGCGTACCAGTACCTGATCATGCCGGTCCGCCTCTCGGGCTGATGCTGGTGACCGGCATGATCCCGGAGGTGTGGGGGTCGTCCCCCACAGGACTCCGCATGCCGGTCCGCCTCTCCGGCTGACCCGCACGAGCGATACCCACAGGCCGTACCCACAGCCTGTGGACGGCCTCCCCCGGTCGGCCCGGACCGGGGGAGGCCCTGTGCGTTCAGCGCGTAGGCTCAGGGAGTGTGCGGCAACGGCGCCGCCGGCAGGCACGTCACCACAGGTAAGGACTTGGTCATGGAGCTCGGCCTCATCGGTCTCGGCAAGATGGGCGGCAACATGCGCGAGCGGATCCGCCGCGCCGGCCACACCGTCATCGGCTACGACCGCAACCCGGACGTCTCCGACGTCGAGAGCCTGCAGGAACTCGTCACCAAGCTCCAGGGCCCGCGCGTGGTCTGGGTGATGGTCCCGGCCGGCGCCGCGACCCAGGCGACCGTCGACGAGCTCGCCGAGCTGCTGTCCCCCGGTGACGTCGTGGTCGACGGCGGCAACTCCCGCTGGACGGACGACATCAAGCACGCCGAGGCGCTGGCGGCCAAGGGCATCGGCTTCGTCGACTGCGGCGTCTCCGGCGGCGTCTGGGGCCTGGAGAACGGCTACGCCCTGATGTACGGCGGCGACGCCGAGCACGTCGCGCGGGTCCAGCCGGTCTTCGACGCGCTCAAGCCCGAGGGGGACTTCGGCTCGGTGCACGCGGGCGCCGTGGGCGCCGGCCACTTCGCCAAGATGGTCCACAACGGCATCGAGTACGCGATGATGCAGGCCTTCGCCGAGGGCTGGGAGCTGCTGGAGGCCGCCCCCGAGGTCACCGACGTGCGCGAGGTCTTCCGCAGCTGGCAGGAGGGCACCGTCATCCGCTCCTGGCTGCTGGACCTGGCCGTCCGCGCCCTGGACGACGACGAGCACCTGGAGAAGCTGCGCGGTTGGGCCGCCGACTCCGGCGAGGGCCGTTGGACCGTCGAGGCCGCGATCGACCACGCCGTGCCGCTGCCGGCGATCACCGCCTCGCTGTTCGCCCGCTTCGCCTCGCGCCAGGACGACTCGCCGCAGATGAAGATGATCGCCGCGCTGCGCAACCAGTTCGGTGGCCACGCGGTCGAGTCCAAGTAGCCCCTCCCCACCAGAAGGCGAGCGCAGTCCACAGCCATGCACGTCGCGCACCTGTCGCTCGCCGACTTCCGGTCGTACGCCCGGGCCGAGGTGCCCCTCGACCCGGGCGTGACGGCCTTCGTCGGTCCCAACGGCCAGGGCAAGACCAACCTGGTCGAGGCGATCGGCTACGTCGCCACCCTGGGCAGCCACCGGGTGGCGACCGACGCGCCGCTGATCCGGCTGGGCGCCGAGCGCGCGGTGATCCGCACCTCCGTGGTGAACCGCGGCCGCTCCACCCTGGTCGAACTGGAGCTCACCCCCGGCAAGGCGAACCGGGCCAGGATCAACCGCTCCGACAACGTCCGCCCGCGCGACGTGCTGGGCCTGCTGCGCACCGTGCTGTTCGCCCCCGAGGACCTCAGCCTGGTCAAGGGCGACCCCGGTGAGCGCCGCCGCTTCCTCGACGAGCTGCTGACCGCCCGCGCCCCCCGCCTGGCCGGCGTGCGGCAGGACTACGAACGGGTGCTCAAACAGCGCAACGCGCTGCTGAAGACCGCCGCGATGGCCCGCCGGGCCGGTGGCGGCAAGGGCGCCGACCTCTCCACCCTGGAGGTGTGGGACGGTCACCTCGCCCGAGCCGGAGCCGAGTTGACGGCCTTCCGGATCCAGCTGGTGGCGGCCCTGCAGCCGCTGGTGACGGCCGCGTACGGGCAACTGGCGCCCGGCGGCGGTGACACCGCGCTGGAGTACCGCAGTTCCTTCGAGGGCGACTTGCCGGCCAGCCGCGAGCAGGCCGAGGAACAGCTCCTCCAGGCCCTGCAGGCGGTGCGCAAGCAGGAGGTCGAACGCGGGATCACCCTGGTCGGCCCGCACCGCGACGAGCTCGGGCTCAAGCTGGGCCCGCTGCCCGCCAAGGGCTACGCGAGCCACGGCGAGTCCTGGTCGTTCGCGCTCGCGCTGCGGCTGGCCTCGTACGAGCTGCTGCGCGCCGACGGCGGTGAGCCGGTGCTGATCCTGGACGACGTCTTCGCCGAGCTCGACGCGGCCCGCCGGGACCGGCTGGCCGAGCTGGTGGCCGACGGCGAGCAGGTCCTGGTGACCGCCGCGGTCGCCGAGGACGTGCCGAAGGCGCTGGCCGGCGCCCGCTTCGCGGTGGCCGACGGCGCCGTGCGCCGCGTCGACGCCTGATCCTCCACGCGATCTCCCTCAGGCGATCTTTCTCAGGCGATCCCCCCACGGGCTTGCCGCGCGGGCACGGCTCCGCCGCGCGCCTGACCTTCACGATTCCTCCGTAGAGCCCCCCGGTCGCCCCCGCCGGTGGGCGGATCCCGACCGTCCCACCGCTCCCGTACGCTGGACCGCTCGACCGTTGTCCACAGGCTGGGGAAAGGAGATCGCCGTGAGCGAGTCCGCGGAGACCTCCCCGCAGCCCGGCGCCGACCGGCCGACCGGTGCCGACCTCGCCCGTTCGGCGCTGCGGGCGGCCCGGGCGCAGGCCCGCCAGCGCGGCGAGCAGGTCCAGCAGAAGCGCGAGGCGAAGCGGCACGGCCTGCGCAGCGGGGCCCGTTCGGACGGCCGCGACCCGGTGCCGCTGGGCGCGGCGCTGAACCGGCTGCTGACCGAGCGGGGCTGGGAGTCCTCGGCCGCGGTCGGCGGGGTGATGGGCCGGTGGCCGCAGATCGTCGGCCCGGACATCGCCGCGCACTGCCACCCGTCCTCCTACGACGACCAGGCCGCGGTGCTCACCGTGCAGTGCGACTCGACCGCCTGGGCCACCCAACTGCGCTGGCTGGCCCGGCAGTTGGTGGCCCGTCTGAACCACGAGCTGGGCCACGGCACGGTCCGCACCATCAAGGTGCTCGGCCCGGCCGCACCGGCCCGCGGCTACGGCCGGCTGCGCGCCCCGGGCAGCAAGGGACCGGGCGACACCTGGGGCTGATCGCGGGCGCGGGCCCGTCCTCGGAGGAGGACGACCGGACCACGATCTTCCGGAACCCCTGACAGCCCTTCCAGGCGCTCTGGGCCCCCCGGTCGAGTATCGGGACATGTGCAGAGGGGATTCAGGGCGGCATATCTGCCCTCAAGGGCTGCCAAAGGCCCATCTCTGTCAGTCGTACCGGTAGACTGAGAGCCAAACACTGTTGCTAGTGGCAACCGAGTCGAAACGCCGTGGTCGCACGCCCGCCCACACGGGGTGGGGATGCGGCCCGCGCTGTGCCAGAGAGGGCGCTTCGTGGCCGATTCCGGCAACCCCAGCCAGACCCCAGACCAGACCGACCAGGCTTCCTACACCGGTAGCAACATCCAGGTGCTGGAAGGCCTCGACGCCGTCCGCAAGCGCCCCGGCATGTACATCGGCTCCACCGGTGAGCGCGGCCTGCACCACCTGGTGCAGGAGGTCGTGGACAACTCCGTCGACGAGGCGATGGCCGGGTACGCCGACACCATCGATGTCACGATCATGGCCGACGGCGCGATCCGCTGCGTCGACAACGGCCGCGGCATCCCGGTCGACATCGTCCCGGGCCAGGACAAGCCGGCCGTCGAGGTCGTGCTCACCGTCCTGCACGCCGGCGGCAAGTTCGGCGGCGGCGGCTACGCGGTCTCCGGCGGTCTGCACGGCGTCGGCGTCTCCGTGGTGAACGCGCTGTCCACCCGGCTGTCGGTGGAGATCCACAAGGACGGCCACCGCTGGACCCAGGACTACAAGATGGGCGCGCCGACCGCCCCCCTGGTCAAGGGCGAGACCACCGACAAGACCGGTACGACCGTCACCTTCTGGGCCGACCCGGACATCTTCGAGACCACCGTCTACTCCTTCGAGACGCTCTCCCGGCGCTTCCAGGAGATGGCGTTCCTCAACAAGGGCCTGTCGATCTCGCTGACCGACGAGCGCCCCGAGCACGTGGACGAGGAGGGCAAGCCGCTCACCGTCACGTACAAGTACGACGGCGGCATCGCCGACTTCGTCGCCCACCTCAACTCCCGCAAGGGCGAGGTCATCCACCCCTCGGTCATCGACTACGAGGCGGAGGACAAGGACAAGGCGATCTCGGTGGAGATCGCGATGCAGTGGAACACCTCCTACACCGAGGGCGTCTACAGCTTCGCGAACACCATCCACACCCACGGCGGCGGCACCCACGAGGAGGGCTTCCGCGCGGCGCTGACCGGCCTGGTCAACCGCTACGCGCGCGACAAGAAGCTGCTCCGGGAGAAGGACGACAACCTCTCCGGCGAGGACATCCGCGAGGGCCTGACCGCGATCATCTCGGTCAAGCTCGGCGAGCCGCAGTTCGAGGGCCAGACCAAGGACAAGCTCGGCAACACCGAGGCCAAGACCTTCGTCCAGAAGGTCGTCCACGAGCACCTGAACGACTGGCTGGACCGCAACCCCAACGAGGCCGCGGACATCATCCGCAAGTCCATCCAGGCCGCCACCGCGCGCGTCGCCGCCCGCAAGGCCCGCGACCTCACGCGCCGCAAGGGCCTGCTGGAGTCCGCCTCGCTGCCGGGCAAGCTGTCGGACTGCCAGTCCAAGGACCCCTCCGAGTGCGAGATCTTCATCGTCGAGGGTGACTCCGCCGGCGGCTCGGCCAAGCAGGGCCGCGACCCGCGCACCCAGGCCATCCTGCCGATCCGCGGCAAGATCCTGAACGTCGAGAAGGCCCGGATCGACAAGGTGCTGCAGAACACCGAGGTCCAGGCGCTGATCTCGGCCTTCGGCTGCGGCATCCAGGAGGACTACGACGAGTCCAAGCTCCGGTACCACAAGATCGTCCTGATGGCCGACGCCGACGTCGACGGTCAGCACATCCGCACCCTGCTGCTGACCCTGCTGTTCCGCTTCATGCGGCCGCTGGTCGAGTCCGGGTACGTCTACCTGGCCATGCCCCCGCTGTACAAGATCAAGTGGGGCAAGGACGACTTCGAGTACGCCTACTCCGACCGCGAGCGCGACGCGCTGATCGCGGCCGGCGTGGAGGCCGGGCGCCGGCTCCCCAAGGACGACGCGATCCAGCGCTTCAAGGGTCTCGGCGAGATGAACGCCGAGGAGCTCCGGGTCACCACCATGGACGCCGAGCACCGGCTGCTGCTCCAGGTCACCCTGGAGGACGCCGCCCGCGCCGACGAGCTGTTCTCCGTGCTGATGGGCGAGGACGTCGAGGCCCGCCGCTCCTTCATCCAGCGAAACGCCAAGGACGTCCGCTTCCTGGACGTGTGACGCCGCCCGACCGGCAGCCGCACGTACCAGTCCGCGTGAAAGGAAACTGACCACCAGTGGTCGACGACAACCGTCCCGACGGCGAACAGCCCGAGACCCCCGTACCCGCCGAGGCCACCGCCCAGGCGACCATGCGGATCGAGCCGGTCGAGCTCGAGACCGAGATGCAGCGCTCCTACCTCGACTACGCCATGAGCGTGATCGTCAGCCGGGCGCTCCCCGAGGTCCGCGACGGCCTCAAGCCGGTGCACCGCCGCGTGCTGTACGCGATGTACGACGGCGGGTACCGGCCCGAGAAGGGCTACTACAAGTGCGCCCGCGTCGTCGGCGACGTCATGGGCAACTACCACCCCCACGGCGACACCTCCATCTACGACACCGTGGTCCGCCTGGCCCAGCCGTGGTCGCTGCGGATGCCGCTGGTGGACGGCAACGGCAACTTCGGCTCCCCGGGCAACGACCCGGCCGCGGCCATGCGCTACACCGAGTGCAAGATGATGCCGCTGGCCATGGAGATGATGCGCGACATCGACGAGGAGACCGTCGACTTCGCCGCCAACTACGACGGCCGCTCGCAGGAGCCCACCGTCCTGCCCGCGCGCATCCCCAACCTGCTGGTCAACGGTGCCACCGGCATCGCGGTCGGCATGGCCACCAACATCCCGCCGCACAACCTCCGCGAGGTCGCCTCCGGCGCGCTCTGGGCGCTGGAGCACCCGGACGCCTCCAACGAGGAGCTGCTGGAGGCCCTGATCGAGCGGATCAAGGGCCCGGACTTCCCGACCGGCGCGCTGATCGTCGGCCACCGCGGGATCGACGACTACTTCCGCACCGGCCGCGGCTCGGTCACCATGCGGGCCGTCGTCGAGGTCGAGGAGATCCAGGGCCGCCAGTGCCTGGTGATCACCGAGCTGCCCTACCAGGTCAACCCGGACAACCTCGCGCTGAAGATCGCCGACCTGGTCAAGGACGGCAAGGTCGCCGGCATCGCCGACGTCCGCGACGAGTCCTCCTCGCGCACCGGCACCCGCCTGGTGGTCGTGCTCAAGCGCGACGCGGTCGCCAAGGTCGTGCTGAACAACCTGTACAAGCACACCGAGCTGCAGACCAACTTCGGCGCCAACATGCTGGCCCTGGTCGACGGCGTGCCGCGCACGCTGTCGCTCGACGCCTTCATCCGGCACTGGGTCAACCACCAGGTCGAGGTCATCGTCCGGCGCACCAGGTTCCGCCTGCGCAAGGCCGAGGAGCGCGCCCACATCCTGCGCGCGCTGCTCCGCGCGCTCGACGTGATCGACGAGGTCATCGCGCTGATCCGGGCCTCGGCCAGCGCCGACGCGGCCCGCACCGGCCTGATGGAGCTGCTGTCCATCGACGAGCTCCAGGCCAACGCGATCCTGGAGATGCAGCTGCGCCGCCTGGCCGCCCTGGAGCGCCAGCGGATCACCGACGAGCACGACGAGCTGCAGCGCAAGATCGACGAGTACAACGCGATCCTGGCCTCGCCGACCCGCCAGCGGGAGATCATCTCCGAGGAACTCACCGCGATCGTCGAGAAGTACGGCGACGAGCGGCGCTCGACCCTCATCCCGTCCGACGGCGACCTCTCCATCGAGGACCTCATCGCCGAGGAGGACATCGTCGTCACGATCACCCGTGGCGGCTACGTGAAGCGGACCCGCTCCGACCTCTACCGCTCGCAGAAGCGCGGCGGCAAGGGCGTGCGCGGTGCCCAGCTCAAGCAGGACGACATCGTCGACCACTTCTTCGTGACGACGACCCACAACTGGATCCTGTTCTTCACCAACAAGGGCCGGGTCTACCGCGCCAAGGGCTACGAGCTGCCGGACGCCGGGCGCGACGCCCGCGGCCAGCACGTGGCCAACCTGCTGGCCTTCCAGCCGGAGGAGCACATCACCCAGGTGATGGCCGTCCGCACCTACGAGGACAAGCCGTACCTGGTGCTCGCCACCCGGGCCGGCCTGGTCAAGAAGTCCGCGCTGAAGGACTACGACTCCCCGCGCTCCGGCGGCCTGATCGCGATCAACCTGCGCCAGGACGATGCGGGCCGGGACGACGAGCTGATCGGCGCCGAGCTGGTCTCCTCCGAGGACGACCTGCTGCTGGTCTCCAAGAAGGCCCAGTCGATCCGCTTCACCGCGACCGACGACGCCCTGCGGCCCACCGGCCGCGCCACCTCGGGCGTCAAGGGCATGGCCTTCCGCGAGGACGACGAGCTGCTCTCGATGAACGTCGTCCGCCCGGGCACGTTCGTCTTCACCGCCACCGACGGCGGGTACGCCAAGCGCACGGCGGTGGACGAGTACCGTGTTCAGGGACGCGGCGGCTACGGCACCAAGGCGGCGAAGATCGTCGAGGGCCGGGGTTCGCTGGTCGGCGCGCTGGTGGTCGACGACACCGACGAGATCATGGCGATCACCCTGTCGGGTGGGGTGATCCGCACGAGGGTTTCCGAGGTTCGTGAAACCGGACGTGACACCATGGGCGTCCAACTGATCAACCTCGGAAAGCGCGACGCGGTCGTGGGCATGGCCCGCAACGCGGAGGCCGAGGACGAGGAGACGTCGGAGGACGAGGTCGAGGGCACCGAGTCCACCGAGATGGCCGAGGGTACGGAGACGGCCGCCGGCGGCGAAGCCGGCGTCTGACCGAACCGTTGGCCGGTGCCGTCGCGTCCTCAGTGAGGGGATGCGGCGGCACCGGCCGCCGACCAGTTCCGGGCAATCCCGCCGGGCGCTGGATGTCGAGTGACGAACAGGGCGGTTCCCCCGCCCTGGCGGGAAGTGCGGGAGGACCAGGTGAGTGGAGCCACGGGTGCTGCGGGAGGAGCCTCCGGCGGCCGTCCGGGCGCGCAGGGCGGGGGTGGGTACGGCGTGCCGCAGCCGCCGGCCGAACACCCGGCCGCGTCCACCTCGCTGATGCCACCGGTCGGCGCGGCGGGCCAGAGCGGTGCCACGTACGGCGGTCAGACGCCGGCACCGGGCGCCCAGGGCGGGGCCGGCGGGTTCTCCCAGCCGACCACCTACGCCAAGGGGCAGCCGACCCCGGCCCGGGGCACCCGGACGGGGAACACCCCGCCCGGCGGCACGCCCGTCCCCGGGGCCGCGCGCCGTCCCGGCACCGGAGCCCCGGCCGCCGGCGCGGGCCTGGGCCGCACGCGCAAGGCCCGTCTGCGGGTGACCAAGGTCGACCCGTGGTCCGTGATGAAGGTCAGCTTCCTGCTGTCGCTGGCGGTCGGGATCATCATCATCGTGGCCGCGGCCGTGCTGTGGATGACGCTGGACTCGCTCGGCGTCTTCGACTCGCTGTCCAAGACCCTGAAGGACGTCACGGGGTCGGACAGCAACGGCGGCATCAACATCATGGACTACATCGGCTTCGGCAAGGTGATGACCTTCACCTCGCTGATCGCCGTGGTGGACGTCGTGCTGCTGACCGCGCTGTCCACGCTCTCCGCGTTCATCTACAACGCCGCGGCCGGCTTCACCGGCGGCGTCGAGCTGACCCTCGCCGAGGAGGACTGACCCGGGCGGATCCTGATCCACGGTCAGAACTCCGTCCCCGGACGGAATGGACGGGCCCCGGAGGCTGTTTCAGCCTCCGGGGCCCGTCGGCATTTCGGGTGACAGCCGGCCGCCCGCGGCGTGCCGCCCGGATTCGGGCCGGCCGCGGTGGGATTTGCTGGATGCCGCCCGTTCCGCGTCAGGGAGTGCCGCAGGCCGCCCCCGGTCCGCCCGACCGGGTCGTGCAGGACGACTGGACGGAGGCGCGCTCGATGGCACAGCTCGCAGGTCAACTGGTCGAGGCCCTGGAAGGGCTGCTGGGGGTCCGGGTCCCGCTGCGGGTCCAGGCGTGGGACGGCAGCGTCGCCGGCCCGCCCGGCGCCCCCACCATCGTCCTGCGCAACCGCCGCGCGCTGCGCCGCCTGCTCTGGGCCCCGGGCGAGCTCGGCCTGGCCCGCGCCTACGTCTCGGGGGACCTCGACGTCGCCCCCGGCGGCGACCTCTACGAGGTGCTCGACGCCGTCGGCCGGTTCTCCGAGCTGCCGCGGATCCGCACCCTGGAGTTCGGCCCGGGCGACGTGGTCGGCCCGGAGGGCCGCCGGGCGCTCGCCGCCGTCCTGCGGGCCGGCGCGGTCGGCCCCCGGCCCACGCCGCCCCCCGAGGAGGCCCGGACGGCCCGGGGGCGGCTGCACAGCCGCGGCCGGGACCGCGCCGCCATCAGCCACCACTACGACGTCGGCAACGACTTCTACGGGCTCGTCCTGGGCTCCTCGATGGTCTACTCGTGCGCCTACTGGACGCCGGACTCGAAGAGCCTGGAGGACGCCCAGGCGGCCAAGCTCGACCTGATCTGCCGCAAGCTCGGCCTGCGGCCGGGGATGCGCCTGCTGGACGTCGGCTGCGGCTGGGGCTCGCTGTTGCTGCACGCGGTCCGGCACTACGGCGTCACGGCGGTCGGCGTCTCCATCTCGGCGGAGCAGGTCGCGCTGGCCCGCCGGCGGGTCGAGGAGGCCGGGCTGGCCGACCGGGTGGAGGTCCGGCTCCAGGACTACCGGGAGACCGCCGACGGCCCCTTCGACGCGATCTCCAGCGTCGGCATGGCCGAGCACGTCGGCGAGGAGCAGTACCGGGCGTACGCCGAGGGCCTGTACCGGCTGCTGGTGCCCGGCGGCCGGCTGCTCAACCACCAGATCGCGCGCCGCCCCGACCACCCCGGCGAGGAGCACCGCACCAGCCCGTTCATCGACCGCTACGTCTTCCCGGACGGCGAGCTCTCGCCGGTCGGTTCCACCGTGGCCCGGCTGGAGGAGGCCGGCTTCGAGGTCCGCGACGTCGAGTCGCTGCGCGAGCACTACGCGCTGACGCTGCGCGAATGGGTGGCCAACCTGGAGGCGCACTGGACGGAGGCGGTCCGGCTGGTCGGCCGCGGCCGGGCCAGGGTGTGGCGGCTGTACATGGCGGCCTCCGCGCTGGCCTTCGAGCAGAACCGGATCGGGATCAACCAGGTCCTCGCCGTCCGCAGCACCGAGGAGGGCGCGGCCGGCCTGCCGGCGACCCGGGAGGAGTGGCTGCTGCGGCGCTCCGCCGGGGCGCCGCGGCTCGGCGCCGGGGTCCCCGCCGCGACCCCCGCCGGAACGGATTTGGGGGATCGGCGGTCGGTCCGCTAATCTTTCAGTGCGGCAAGGGCCTATAGCTCAGACGGTTAGAGCGCTTCCCTGATAAGGAAGAGGCCACAGGTTCAAGTCCTGTTAGGCCCACCACCGCGAAGGGCCCGGAGTGGATCACTCCGGGCCCTTCGGCGTTTCCCGGTTTTCGTTCCACGGCCAGGTTCCGGTAACCTCTGCGTGTGGCGAGGGCCTATAGCTCAGACGGTTAGAGCGCTTCCCTGATAAGGAAGAGGCCACAGGTTCAAGTCCTGTTAGGCCCACCTCCCCGAAGGGCCCGGAGTGGATCACTCCGGGCCCTTCGGCGTTTCCCGGCGTCAATCCCGCGGTCCGGGCGCGGGGTTGGCGGCAGCGGTGGCTGGTCACGATTGGGACACCGGTGTGTATCATCGGCCGCAAGGGCAGTCTGGCACCCGGCGGCCCCGTAGGCGTTCGAAAAGAACTGGACTCGTCGGCCCGGTCACTCCGGCCGGAACTCGGCTCTTGAGTCCACTTATGCAAGAAGGACGAGGTCCCGCGGTGAAGAAGCTTCTCCTGGTCGCCCTGGTCGCCCTCGGCGGCTTCTTTGTCTACCGTCAGGTCCAGGCGGACCGCGCCGAGCAGGACCTGTGGACCGAGGCCACCGACCCGGTTCCGGCCGGTCGCTGACCTCCGGGCGATCTGACGATCGACGATCTTCGGGGGCGCTCCGCGCGCCTCCTCGGGTCGGGGGGAGCCGGGCGCGGCAGGGCACGGGGCCAGCAAAGCCTAGGAGGGAAGAGAGAGAACGACCAAACCGCA
>NZ_JBHYWI010000087.1:0-14308 GCF_042751525.1 Kitasatospora sp. NPDC059408 | reverse complement strand
GTCGCGCACCCCGGGGCTTTCTTCCGTGCTCCTTTGTTGGGGGGCGCTCCGGCGGCCACCTCGGGGGGGCCGCCCGGGTCCCGGACCGGGTCGGCCGATTCCCTCAGGGGGACGGCACCGGTAGGCCGCCGGAACCCGGTACGCTAGTGCCCGTCGGCACCGGCGGTGCCGTAGAGGGGCATTAGCTCAGTTGGTAGAGCGCTGCCTTTGCAAGGCAGATGTCAGGAGTTCGAGTCTCCTATGCTCCACAGTTCGCAGTACCAGCCGATCGGCCGTTGACCTGAGTCCGGGTCAACGGCCGATCGGCGTTCCGGCGTCAGTGCGGCTTGCGCGGGTCGTGCGGCTTGGGGCGGTCGTCGGCCGGGGGAGCGGGCTCGTCGGCCGCCCCCTCGGGGCCCGTGCCGTTGACCGGTGCGGCGGAGGAGCCGGTCGCGTGGGCGCCGACCGGCTGCGCGGCCTGCGGCGCCGGGGGCTCGACCAGCCACTCCGGGTTGCCGTGCCGGCGCCACCACTGCCAGGCGAGGACCCCGCCGCCGACCGCCACCGCGCCCGCCACGGCGAGGCCGGCGGCCCAGCCGTTGTGCTGTTCCTTCCTGGCGTTGCGGGCGGCGAGGTCGCTGATCTCGGCGGAGCTGACGTGGCCCTGGAGGGCGGTGAGCGCGGCGGCGCCCCGGGCCTGGGCCTCCTGCGCGACCGGGACGACCGCGGCGCGGGCGTCCCCGACCGCCTGGACGACCCTGGGGGCGACCGTGGAGCGCGCCTGGTCCGCGGCGCGGGCGGCGGAGAGGCGGGCGGCCAGTGCGGCCTCCTGGGCCCGGTGGAAGGCCTTCAGGGCGTTCTCCTGGGCGTCCGGCGGGAGGCTGGCGAAGGCGTGGCCGAACTGGGGGGCGAGGTGCCGGTCGTACTGGACGCGGAGGCTCTGGGCGGCCTGGGAGGCCTTCGGCCCGAGCGCGTCGAGGGCGGGGCCCAGGCGCTGCTTGGCGCCGTCCGCGAGGTGCGCGGCGGTGTCCCGGGTCCTGGCGGCCGTCTCACGAGCTGAGTCCAAACGGGTCACGGGTTCTCTCCTCCTGGGTGGCGTCCTATATGCACATATCCACCTGAATGCTGATCATGCATCCTGATTTGTCCGACGGCACCCCGGGGTGGGCCGTCTGCGGGTGTCGCGGGTGCTTGGGGAGGGGGACCGGCGGGGCAGGATCGAGAGTGGGGACGACGTCCGCCGCCGGGGCGGCCGCAGTAGGCTGGCGGCTCCGGTGGTCCTGTACGGGAAGGGGAAACCGCTGATGCTCCCGGACGAGCCGAGGCCGCCGGCCGATGGGGTCCAGGCGTCCACTCCCGAGGCCGTTACGCCCGGGTGCTACCGCCATCCGCAGACGCCCACCGGCATCTCGTGCACCCGATGCGGGCGCCCGGTCTGCCCGTCGTGCATGGTGCCCGCCTCGGTGGGCTTCCAGTGCCCCGAGTGCGTCAGCGGCGCGCACGCCCAGGTGCGGCGGCCGACCACCCGCTACGGCGGGGCGCTGACGGCCGACGGCGCGCTCGTCACCAAGGTCCTGATCGGGATCAACGTCGCGGTCTTCGTGCTCGCCGCCTACGTCTTCTCGCCGTGGCTGGTCCAGGACTGGTCGCTGTTCAGCGCCGGGCGGGCGATCCCGGGCGGTCCCGGGGGCGTCGCCGACGGCCCCGGCCAGTGGTACCGGCTGCTGACGGCGACCTTCCTGCACGTCCAGGTCTGGCACATCGGCTTCAACATGCTGGCGCTCTGGTGGACCGGGCCGGTGCTGGAGGCGGTGCTCGGCCGGGCGCGCTTCCTCGGCCTCTACCTGCTCTCGGGCCTGGCCGGCAGCGCCTTCGCGTTCCTCGTGGCCGGCAACCTGATGAACTCGGTCGGGGCCTCCGGGGCGATCTACGGCCTCTTCGGGGCGACGCTCGTGCTGCAGATCAGGACCCGCAGTCCGATCGGCCCGGTGATGGCCCTGCTGGTCTTCAACCTGATCCTCACCTTCTCGATGTCGGGGATCGACTGGCGCGCGCACGTGGGCGGCCTGGTGGTGGGGGCGCTGACCGCGGTTGGCCTGATGTTCGCCCCGCGCGAGCGCCGCGGGCCGGTCCAGGCGCTGACGATGGCGGGCGCGCTGGCCGTCGTCCTGGCGATGGTGCTGATCGGGATGGCCCGCTACGGCGCCTGACGCCGCGGGTCGTTGTCCACAACGGGTGCGGGGTTGTGCACAGCCCGTGTGGTGCGCCGGGTGTGGACAGCCGTTCTACGCGTGTCTGCCTGTGCGGTTCGCGCTCTCACGAAGTGCTGTCCACAGCTGTGGACAGCACTTGGCGCCCAAGTTATCCACAGGCTGGGGACACTTTTCCCCAGTGTGGATAACCATGTGGATAAAGGCGACAGTGTGATTGTGGGGATAGCTGCCCGGCCGGTCGCCCGGCTCCGGGCACGCCTCGACGCCGTCCCGGGTCGAGCTGTCCGGGACGGCGGAGGGGCCGTGTCAGGGGGTCGGAAGGGCCGATCGGCGGCGTGATCCGGCCAGGGCGTGGGCCCCGGCCGTCACTTCCACTGGGTGGAGACGCCGAAGCCCGCCGCGATGAAGCCGAAGCCGACCAGGATGTTCCAGTTCCGCCAGCTCTCGACCGGGTAGTTCCCGCTCGTCACGTAGTAGGTGACGATCCACACCAGCCCGATCAGGAACAGTGCCAGCATCAGGGGCGCGACCCAACTGCGGCCCGAACTGATCTTCACCACGGCGGTCGTCGGCGGGGTGTAGTCGGACTTCTTGCGGAGTCGAGACTTCGGCACGAGGAGCTCTCCTGTCGATGCGCTGTGAGACCGCGCAGGGGTGCAGCGGGGGCGGGTCGGCCGGCGTCACTCGTGGAGAACGCTGGGGACGGCTCCCGCACGTGCCACCGGCGTCCGTTAGCGTAGTGGCTCGGCGGGTCTTAAGGAGATAAGGGTACGGTGCCTAATTTGTCGATTCCCCCTCGGCCGACCCGTACCCGTCGATCCGGCATCCGAATTGTCGGCCGTGCCCTGACCTGCGCCGTCTTCGCGCTCGCCGGTCTGCTTTTCTACATCAGCGCACAGACCGCCCGCGGGACCGACCTGCGGACCGACAACTCGCTCCTCAGCCTCGGCGACGTGATACGCCAGCGCAGCGCCCAGAACCAGCAGGCGCAGGCCCAGCTCGCCGACCTCCAGGCCCGTGCCCAGGCGCTCACCGAGCAGCGGAGCCAGAACCCGGCCGACACCGCCCGGCTGGACGGCCTCCGGCTCGGCGCCGCGCTGGAGCCGCTCCAGGGCGGCGGCCTGACCGTCACCCTCAACGACGCCCCGCCGAACGCCACCGCCCGCATCCCCGGCGTCCCCGAGCCGGGCGTCAACGACCTGGTCATCCACCAGCAGGACATCCAGGCCGTGGTCAACGCGCTGTGGCGGGGCGGCGCCGAGGGCGTGCAGGTCATGGACCAGCGGCTGATCTCCACCAGTGCCGTCCGCTGCGTCGGCAACACCCTGCTGCTCCAGGGCCGGGTCTACTCGCCGCCCTACGTCGTCAAGGCCGTGGGGAAGACCGACGACCTGCGCGCGGCCGTGGACGGGGACCCGACGATCCGCAACTACCTGCGCTACGTCCAGGCGTACGGACTCGGCTGGAAGGTCCAGGAGAGCGGCGACCTCGCCCTGCCCGGCTACTCGGGCACCACCGACCTCCGTTCGGCGGGCGGCCAGCAGTAGCGGACCTGCCTGGACGCCGTGGAATGCGGGTCTACTCTTGACCCCAGTCTGCTACGTCGAGGGAGCACCATGTACGGCTGGATCTGGCGTCACCTCCCGGGGAACACCCTGGTCAAGGCCGTCATCTCGCTGCTCCTCATCCTCGGGGTGGTCTACCTCCTGTTCACTTACGTCTTTCCGTGGGCGGAACCGCTACTCCCCTTCGGTGACGTCACAGTGGACGGCGGTGACGGTGCCGCGGCCGGCTGAGCCGGCCGGCCCCGCTCTTCCCCTCCAGTCCCCGCGAGCCACGGAGATAGCGCGCGAATGACCACCCAGCGGACCCAGCCCCGGATCCTGGTCGTCGACAACTACGACAGCTTCGTCTTCAACCTGGTCCAGTACCTGTACCAGCTCGGCGCCACCTGCGAGGTGGTGCGCAACGACGAGGTGACCGTCGAGCACGCCGTCCGCCGCGGCAGCGGCGACGAGGGCTTCGACGGGGTGCTGCTCTCCCCCGGCCCCGGCGCGCCGGAGGAGGCCGGGGTCTGCATCGAGATGGTCCACCACTGCGCGCGGATCGGACTGCCGGTCTTCGGCGTCTGCCTGGGCCTGCAGTCGATCGCCGTCGCGTACGGCGCGGTGGTCGGCCGGGCGCCGGAGCTGCTGCACGGCAAGACCTCACTGGTCGAGCACGGGGACGGCGGGGTGTTCGAGGGCCTGCCCTCGCCGCTCACCGCCACCCGGTACCACTCGCTGGCGGTCGACCCGGCGACGGTGCCGGAGGACCTGGTGGTCACCGCCCGCACCGAGAGCGGCGTGATCATGGGCCTGCGGCACCGCGAACTGCTGGTCGAGGGCGTGCAGTTCCACCCAGAGTCGGTGCTCACCGAGGGCGGGCACCGGATGCTCGCGAACTGGCTGGCGGAGTGCGGCCACCCGCAGGCCGTGGACCGGTCGGCCGGGCTCGCCCCGGTGATCGGCCGGGGCTGAGCGGCGTGACCGCACTGCGTCCCGAGGGGCGTTACCAGCCGGAGGCGGGACCGTACGGGGACGGGCGGCAGCCCGCGGACCAGTACGGCCAGGCCGAGTACGGCGGAGGCCGGCAGGTCGGCGGCCACCAGGTCGACGGCCAGTACGGCTACGGGCAGTACGGCGGCCAGTACCAGGGCGCCCACCAGTCCCAGCCGGTCCAGCCCGCCCCGCCCGGGCAGGCGGGCGCGGAGGACGGCTGGGGCGTCTACGAGCAGGCCGAGCAGGCCGCCGACGCGCCCGAGTACCCCTGGCTGCCCGACCAGACCGTGCAGCTCCGGCTGCCCGCCGGGGAGGGCCCGGGCGCCGCCGAGGCGGCCCCGCCCACCGGCGGCCGGGCCGAGCGCCGGCGGGCCGCCCAGGGGCGCACCTCGGTGCGACCGGGCGGCGGGCGGCGCCGGGCCTCCGGCAAGGGCGCGGGGCCGCGGGCGCGGCCCAAGGAGTCCCCGGTCGTGATCGCGGCGCGCCTGGTCGGCGAGCTGTGCATCACGCTCGGCGTCGTCATGCTGCTCTTCGTCTCGTACCAGTTGTGGTGGACCAACGTGCAGGCCGACGCGGCCGCCGACGGCGCCCGCAGCCAGCTGGAGAAGCAGTTCGACGCCGCCCAGCCCGGCCAGCCGGGACAGCCGGCACCGGATCCGGCGAAACCCGAGACGTTCGAGCCCGGCAAGGGCTTCGCGATCATCTACCTGCCCAAGCTCGGGCTGAAGTTCCCGATCGCCGAGGGCACCTCCAAGTCGGCGGTGCTCGACAACGGCCTGGTCGGCCATTACACCGGCACCGGCATGCCGGCCGACAAGGCCGGCAACTTCGCGCTCGCCGCGCACCGCAACACCCACGGCGAGCCGTTCCGGTACATCAACAAGCTCGGCAAGGGCGACCAGGTCGTGGTGGAGACCGCCACCGCGTACTACACGTACGAGATCACCGGCGGCATCCCGGAGACCTCCCCCAGCAACGTCAGCGTGATCAAGGCCGTCCCGAACGGTTCCGGCTACACCGGCCCCGGCCGGTACATCACCCTCACCACCTGCACCCCGGAGTTCACCTCCAAGTTCCGCCTCATCCTGTTTGGCAAGATGACCGAGGAACGGCCGCGCAGCCAGGGCAAGCCGGCCGCGATCGCGGGCGGGTAGCCACCCGGCCGCAGGCGACGGAGGGGGAGCACCGGTGACGCAGGACGAGACGGCGGTGGAGGCCTTCCCGGAACCCGGTCCGGGCGGCGCGCCCGGACCGGAGCCGGCGCGGCGCGGGAGGGGCCGGGCGCCGGCCGTCCTCGGGGTCCTCGGCGAGCTCCTGATCACCCTGGGCCTGGTGCTCGGCCTGTTCGTCGCCTACTCGCTCTGGTGGACCAACGTCGAGGCGGACCGCTCGGCGTCCGAGGCCTCCGACAAGCTGCGCAGCGCCTGGGCCGCGGGCCCCACCGGCACGCCCTCGCCGACGCCCGGAGCGACGGCCGCCGCGCCCGCCTACGCGGCCGGGGACGGGGTCGGCTTCCTGCACGTCCCGGCGATGGGCAAGGACTACCAGGTGCTGATCCGGATGGGCGCCGACACCGACACCCTGGCCGAGGGCGTCGCCGGGGTGTACGAGCAGCCGTACCGTGCCGCGATGCCCTGGGACGCGACCGGCAACTTCGCGCTGGCCGCGCACCGGGACGGCCACGGCGCCAAGTTCCACGACCTGGACGCCGTCCGCAGGGGCGACGCGATCGTCGTCGAGACCAAGGACAAGTGGTACGTCTACAAGGTCGACAACACCCTGCCGGAGACGTCCAAGTACGACACCGGCATCGTCGCGCCCGTCCCGACCGGCTCCGGCTACACCACCCCGGGCCGGTACATCACGCTGACCACCTGCACGCCGGTCTACACCTCGCGCTACCGGATGGCGGTGTGGGGGAGCCTGGTCCGGGTGGATCCCGTGGACGCCGGGCGGACCCCGCCGCCCGAGCTGCGGCACTCCTGAGCCGCTCCTGCCCGCCGGAGAACGCCCGAGGGCCCGCCGCAGTCGCTGCGGCGGGCCCTCGGTGCTGTCGTGACAACCCCCACCAAGCCTCAGGACCCCTCAGAAGAAGGGGAAGAAGGGCTTAGGGGTTGTTCCCCCCTTTGGGGTTGGAGGGTGAGGGGCCGGGGTCCCCCCCTTTGGGCGGATCGGCCGGCCTCGTGACCAGGTTGACCTGGGTGTTCGGGTCCAGCATGGTGCCGGCCGGCGGGTTGGTCATGATGACCACGGCGTTCGGGTCCGACGGGCCGGTCACGGCGTAGCCGAGGCCGAGCTTCTGGAGCTGGCTGACGGCGTCCGACAGCTTGACGTTCTGCAGCGGCGGGACCTGGGCCTTGTCCGGCGCCTTGAAGACGACCAGCTGGATCTTCGTGTTGGCCGGGGCCTTGGTGTTGGCCGCGGGCGTCTGCGACGCGACCGTGTCGACCTTGGTCGGGTCGGTCGTCGCCACCGTCTTCGACATGTCGACCTGGAAGCCCGCGCCCTGCAGCTGGGCCGCCGCGGCGTCCTTCTGCATGCCGAGCACGGACGGAACGGCGATCTTGCTCTTGCCCTGCGAGATCGTCAGCTTGATCGGCGCGCTCGGGTCGGCCGGGCTGTTGGCGGCCGGGTCCTGGGCGGTGACGGTGTCCTGCGGGGCGGTGTCGTCGTCCTTGTACTCGGTGGTGACGTTGGTGAAGCCGGCCGCGCCGAGGGCCTGCGTCGCCTGGTCCTTGGTCTTGCCGGTCACCGGCGGGACGTTCGCCTTGGCCGGGCCGGAGGAGACCTGCACGGTGATCGTGCCGTTCTCCGCGACCTGGGTGCCGGCCGCCGGGTTCTGGGTGCAGACCTGGTCCTTCTTCACGTTGGCGTCCGGGCAGGCGATCTTGTCGCCCTCGGTCACCACGAGCTTGGGACCGGCCTGCGCGGCCGCCGTCTTCGCGTCGGCCAGGCTCTTGCCGACCAGGCTCGGCGCGGCGAGCTTCGCGGGCTCCTTGCTGCCGCCACCGCCGTTGAACATCGCCTGGGCGACGAAGAAGGTGCCGACCAGGACCAGTACGGCGGCGACCGCCAGCACGATCCAGGAGGTGTTGCTCTTCTTCGGCCGGTCCCCGCGCCGGCCGCCCTCGGAGCCGTAGCCGTCGTCGTGGCCGCCGCCCGCCGGGGCGCCGGCGTAGGTCTGGCCGTAGCCGTCGTCCGGGTAGCCGCCCTGCTGCCCGTAGCCGGGCTGGCCGACCTGCGGCAGGACGGTGGTCGGACCGCCGGGCTGCTGCGGCAGCACGTTGGTCTGGCCGTACGGGTCGTGCTGCGGGTAGCCGTTCTGGTCGTAGCCGTACCCGGCGGCGCCCATGCCGTAGGCGGCCGCCTGCTGGGCGGCGGCGACCGGGAGGCCGTCGAGGAAGCGCTCGATGTCGTCGCGCATCTCGTCGGCGCTCTGGTAGCGGTAGTCGCGCTCCTTGGCGAGGGCCTTCAGCACGATCGCGTCGACCTCGGGGCGCACCTCGGGGTCGAAGACCGACGGCGGCTGCGGCTCCTCCCGGACGTGCTGGTAGGCCACGGCCACCGGGGAGTCGCCGACGAACGGCGGGCGGACGGTCAGCAGCTCGTACAGCAGGCAGCCGGTGGAGTAGAGGTCGGACCGGGCGTCGACCTGCTCGCCCTTGGCCTGCTCGGGGGAGAGGTACTGGGCGGTGCCGATGACGGCCGAGGTCTGCGTCATGGTCATCCCGGCGTCGCCCATCGCGCGGGCGATGCCGAAGTCCATGACCTTGACGTTGCCCTGCCGGGTCAACATCACGTTGGCGGGCTTGATGTCGCGGTGGACGATGCCCGCCCGGTGCGAGTACTCCAGCGCCTGAAGGATGCCGATGGTCATCTCCAGCGCGCGCTCCGGCAGCAGCCGGCGCCCGGAGTGCAGCAGCTCGCGCAGCGTGGACCCCTCGACGTACTCCATCACGATGTACGGGATGGAGATGCCGTCGATGTAGTCCTCGCCGGTGTCGTACACGGCGACGATCGCGGGGTGGTTCAGGGACGCCGCCGACTGCGCCTCGCGGCGGAAGCGGGCCTGGAACGACGGATCCCGGGCCATGTCGGCCCGGAGCGTCTTCACTGCGACGGAACGGCCGAGCCGGGTGTCATGGCCGAGGTACACCTCGGCCATGCCGCCGCGTCCGAGGACGCCGCCGAGCTCGTACCTGCCGCCGAGGCGACGAGGCTCTTCCATAGTTCCGACCCTCTCCCTCACCCGCCGGTGAGGTTGTGACGTAGGTGTCCCCGCACGCTCTGGGTGACGCCGCGCGGCCCGCGACCGGTTCTCCGGCCGGGTCGTGCGCCGCCTCGCGGGCGGCAACGGGCACACCCGCTGCTGGCGGATACGCTACCGGTCGTACCACGTCGGACCGGAGTCACCCGTAGGCCGATACCAGACCGGTATCCGAACGGGGGTGCCGATCGTGACATTCCACTCACCCGCGGCCCTGCCCGTCACTTGCCGAGCACGGCCTGCATCACCGCCTTGGCGATCGGGGCCGCGAGGCGGCCGCCGCTGATGCCGTCGCGGTTCTGGGAGCCGTCCTCGACCACGACCGCGACCGCGACCGACTGGCCGTCCGAGGTCTTGGCCCAGGACGTGAACCAGGCGAACGGCAGGCCCGCGTTGTCCTCGCCGTGCTGGGCGGTGCCGGTCTTGCCGCCGACCTGGATGCCGGGGATCTTGGCGTTGGTGCCGGTGCCGTTCTCGACCACCGAGACCATCAGGTCCTGCATCTTCTGCGCGGTGGCCGGGCTCATGGCCTGGGAGAACTGCTTCTCGGTGTGCTTGGAGATGGTCGTCAGCGAGGCCGAGCGCTCCTGGTCGACCAGGTACGGCGTCATCAGGCTGCCGTTGTTGGCGATGGCCGCGGAGACCATGGCCATCTGCAGCGGGGTGGCGCGGGTGTCGTGCTGGCCGATCGAGTCCTGGGCGGTGCCGTCCAGGCTGGCGCTGTTCGGGAAGATGCTCTTCTCGGAGCGGACCGGGGTGTCGACGGTGCTGTTGAAGCCGAACTTCTCGGCCTGCGCCCGCATCTTGTCCTTGCCGAGGTCGGCGCCCATCTTGGCGAAGACCGTGTTGCAGGACTGGTCCAGGCCGGACTTGACGGTGGCGTTCTCGCACTTCTCGTTCGGGCTCTCGTTCTTGAGAACGGTGGCGGTGCCCGGCAGGGTGTACGGGTCCGGCGTGCTCGTCGCGTCGTCGACGTTCTGGTACAGGCCGTTCTCGAACGCGGCGGTCGCGGTGACCAGCTTGAAGGTCGAGCCGGGCGGATAGGTCTCCTTCAGCGCCCGGTTGAGCATCGGCTTGTTCGGGTCGGCGTTGAGGTCCGTCCAGGACTTGGAGTCCGAGTCCTCGCTGCCGGAGATGGTGCCCGGGTCGTAGGACGGGGTGGAGACCAGGGCGAGGATCGCGCCGGTCTTCGGGTCGAGCGCGACGACCGCGCCCTTCTTGTTGCCGAGTCCGTCCCAGGCGGCCTTCTGGGCCTTGGCGTTGATCGTCGTGACGACGTCGCCGCCCTTCTTCTGCTCACCGGTCAGCATGTCGAGGGTGTTGCGGAAGAACAGCCGGTCGTCGGTGCCGGAGAGGACGCCGTCCTCCAGGTTCTCCAGCCCGTTGGAGCCGTAGACCTGGGAGGAGTAGCCGGTGACCGGGGCGTACATCGGGCCGTCGACCCAGGAGCGCTTGTACTTGTAGCGCAGGCCGTTGACGAAGTCGGACTTCGTGACCGGCTGGCCGCCGACGACGATGTTGCCGCGCGGGTGGGCGTAGCGGTCGAACTGCTGGCGCTTGTTGTTGGCGTTGCTGGCCCAGGCGTCGGCCTGGACGCCCTGCACCCAGTTGGTGCGCAGCATCAGGGCCAGGATCAGCACGAGGCAGAAGATCGAGACCCGGCGGATCGGCTTGTTCATCTGGCGGGTCCTCCCTGGCCCTCGGTGGCGGGGGCGGGTTCGACCCCGGGTCGGCGGGCGCTGTCGCTGATCTTCAGCAGGATCGCGATGAGCGCCCAGTTGGCGACCACTGACGAACCGCCCTGGGCGAGGAACGGCATGGTCATACCGGTCAGCGGGATCAGCCCGGTGACCCCGCCGGCGACGACGAAGACCTGCAGTGCCATGGCGGAGGCGAGGCCGACGGCGAACAGCTTGCCGAACGGGTCGCGGGCGGCGAGCGCGGTGCGCAGGCCGCGCTGCACCAGCAGCGCGTAGAGCAGGAAGATCGCCATCAGGCCGGCGAGGCCGAGCTCCTCGCCGAAGGAGCCCAGGATGAAGTCGCTCTTGGCGGCGAAGTTGATCAGCCAGGACCGCCCCTGGCCGAGGCCGGAGCCGGTCACCCCGCCGGAGCCGAGCGCCATCAGCGACTGGCCGATCTGCTCGGTGGAGCCCTTCGGCGGGTGCGGGGCGAAGGCGGCCATCGGGTCGATCCAGGCGTCGATCCGGGTCTTCACGTGGCCGGCGGTCATGGCGACGGCGGTCGCGCCGCCGACCGACATCAGCAGGCCGAACAGGATCCAGCTGGTGCGCTCGGTGGCGACGTAGAGCATCACCACGAACAGGCCGAAGAACAGGAAGGACGTGCCGAGGTCGTTCTCGAAGATCAGGATCAGCAGGCTGAGCAGCCAGATCACCACGATCGGTCCGAGGTCGCGCCCGCGCGGCAGGTAGAGGCCGGCGAAGCGGCGGCTGGCCAGGGCCAGGGCGTCCCGCTTGACCATCAGGTAGCCGGCGAAGAAGACGGTGAGGATGATCTTGGCGAACTCGCCGGGCTGGATGGAGAAGCCGCCCATCCGGATCCAGATCTTGGCGCCGAAGTCCTCCGCGCGGGCCGGGAAGAACGCCGGAGCGGCGAGCAGGACGAGGGCCGCGACCATCGAGATGTAGGTGTAGCGCTGGAGCACGCGGTGGTCCTTGAGGAACACCATGACGCCGATGAACAGCGCGACGCCGAGGCCGGACCACATCAGCTGGTTCTCGGCGGCCTTGAAGTTGCCGCTGAGCAGCTTGCCCGCCTTGTCGAGCCGCCAGATCATGACCACGCCGAGCCCGTTCAGCAGGGTGGCGAGCGGCAGCATCAGCGGGTCCGCGTACGGCGCGAACCGGCGGACCAGCAGGTGTGCGACGAGGGCGAGCGAGCCCATCCCGAGGCCGTAGCCGAGCATGCCGCCGGGCAGCTCGGAGTCCATGGCGAGGCCCACGTTGGCGTAGGCGAGGACCGGGAGCAGGACGGCGAAGACCAGCAGGGCCAGCTCGGTGTTGCGCCGGTTGGGCGCTTCCTGCGGGGTGATGGTGGTGTTGCCCCGGCGCCGGCCGTCGAACCGGGCGGCCGGCGTCCGGCGCCGGCCGGGCCGGCCCGCGCCGCTGCTCAGGTCGTAGGTGCTCACTGGTGGGCCGCTCCCTGCCGGCCGGCGGGCCGGCCGGGGGCGGGCCTATGTCGGGTCACGGGGGTCACTGCTTCGGGCAGGACTCGGCGCGCTGCCGGTCCTCGTCGCTCAGGCCGGGCACGTCGCCCGCCGCGCCGGGGGCCGGTGCGGGGGTGGTGACGGGCGGCGGGGTGGCCGGGGCGCTCGGGGCGGCCGAGGAGGTGGGCGTCGGGGTGGGCACCGCGGCCACGGGGGCGCGGTTCTTCTCGCTCGGCTTCTCGCTCGGCGTGGGCGCGGGCGCGGCCACGAACCCGGCGGGGTCGGCGTACGTCGTCTGGGTGGTCTGGGTGCCCGCGGGCTGCCCGGTGGTGCCCGTCTTCGCGTCGCTGACCTTCTTGCAGAGCTTGGCCCAGCCGTCGAGCTCCTTGATGGTCGCGTCGGCGTCGTTCAGGCTGTTCACCGAGATGGTCTTGGTGACGTGCGCCTGCTGGTCCGTCGGCAGGTACTTGAGCGCGATGTCCTTGTACTCGGTGTGCACCGAGGAGAGGCTCAGGCCGGCCAGGTTCTGGTTGATGCCCTGGTAGACGGCGACGTGCCCGTCCTCCGCGCCGACGTAGTACTGGCCCTGGGTCCACTGGTAGCCGAAGTACCCGCCGCCGCCGAGCACGCCGAGGGCGACCAGGACGGCCAGCGAGACCTTGAGCCCCTTGCGCTTGCGCTTCGGCGGCTCCTCCTCGTCGAAGTCCTCGGTGCCGTAGACCGAGGGCTCGGCGCCGTTGTAGCCGCCGTACTCGCCCTCGTAGCCCTCGGCGGGGCCGAATCCGCCCGACGCGTCGTAGCCGCCGTCGTAGCCCTCGGCGGGGCCGAAGGCGCCCTGGGGCGCGCGGCCGAGGCCGGCGGCGCGGCCGGCCGGGGTGTCGGCGATGGAGCGGTCGGTGGCGGCCGAGGACGGCGGGGCGTCGGCGACCGCGCCGACCACCACCGGGACGTCGTTGAACTGGCCGCTCATGGTGTCCGTGGCGCCGACGTCGATGACGTCCGCCACGATGCAGGTGATGTTGTCCGGGCCGCCGCCGCGCAGCGCGAGCTGGATCAGCTCCTGCACGGTCTGCTCGGGCGCGTAGTAGCTGCCGAGGGTGGCTTCGAGCGTCTGGTGGCTGACCGGGCCGGAGAGGCCGTCGGAGCAGATCAGGTAGCGGTCGCCGGCCCGGACCTCGCGGATCGACAGGTCGGGCTCGACCTGGCCGCGGCCGTCCAGGGCCCGCATCAGCAGCGAGCGCTGCGGGTGGGTCTCGGCCTCCTCGGGCGTGATCCGGCCCTCGTCGACCAGGCGCTGCACCCAGGTGTGGTCCTGGGTGATCTGCACCAGCGACCCGTCGCGCAGCAGGTAGGCACGGGAGTCGCCGACGTGCACGAGGCCCATCCGCTGGCCCGTCCAGAGCATGGCGGTGAGCGTGCAGCCCATGCCCTCCAGCTGGGGGTCGTCCTCGACCATCTGCCGGAGCCGGTCGTTGGCGCCCTGGACGGCGTCACCGAGCAGGGTCAGCAGATCGGCGCCCGGCACGTCCTCGTCCAGACGGACGATGGAGCCGAGCACCTCGGAGGACGCGACCTCGCCGGCCGCGGCGCCGCCCATGCCGTCGGCCACGGCCAGCAGCCGCGGCCCGGCGTAGCCGGAGTCCTCGTTCCCCTCCCGGATCAGTCCCTTGTGGGAGCCGGCGGCGAAGCGCAGCACCAGGGTCATGCGACCTGTGCCCCCCTCTGGGTCATGGACGGGATGCTGTCCCTCATGCGCTACTACTTCCGCAGTTCGATGACGGTCCTGCCGATACGGATCGGCATGCCCGGCTGGAGCGGGGTCGGCGCGGTCAGGCGCTGCCGGTCCAGATAGGTGCCGTTGGTGGAGCCTAGATCCTCGACCGTCCACTGCCCAGTCTGGTCGGGATAGATCCTGGCATGCCGGGAGGACGCGTAGTCGTCGTCCAGCACGATGGTGGAGTCGTGCGCCCGGCCCAGGGTGATGGTCTGGCCCTGCAGCGCGACGGTGGTCCCGGCCAGGGAGCCCTGGACCACGACGAGCTGCGTCGGGGCGCCGCGGCGCCGGCCGCCTGTCTCTTATAAACAACAGACGCAGCCGACGATTTATTGAGTGTATATATCGGTGGTGGGCGGATCATTAAAA
>NZ_JBHYWI010000086.1:0-35269 GCF_042751525.1 Kitasatospora sp. NPDC059408 | reverse complement strand
GGGGGCCGGGGGGGGGCGGGGGGGGCCCCCCCTGCCGCGGGTCGGCTCAGTGGGCCGGTGCGCACTCCAGGGCCCTGATGGTCGAACCGTTTTCGTGCTTGCGCACGTGCATCTGTGTGGGAATGCGCCGGCGCAGGTCCGCGACGTGGCTGACCACTCCGACGGCCCGGCTGTGGGAGCGCAGTTCGTCGAGGACTTGGAGGACTTCGTCCAGGGTGTCCTCGTCGAGGCTGCCGAAGCCCTCGTCGATGAAGAGGGTGTCGAGGCGGCTGCCGCCGGCCTCGTGGGCGACGATGTCGGCGAGACCGAGGGCCAGGGCCAGGGAGGCGAAGAACGACTCCCCTCCCGAGAGGGTCTTGGTGTCGCGGGTCTGGCCGGTCCACTGGTCCAGGATCTCCAGCCCCAGACCCGAGCGGCCCCTGCCGGAGCGGGTGTCGGTGTGGGAGAGCAGGTAGCGGCCCAGGGACATCCGCTTCAGGCGGGTGTTGGCCGCTCGTGCGACGTCTTCGAGCCGGGCGGCGAGGACGTAGGCCTCCAGGTGCATGCGCAGTTGGTTGTCGGTGGAGGTTCCGGCGGCGAGTTCGGCCAGGTGCCTGGCGCGCGCGTGCTCCTCGGCCAGCGGGCCCAGACGGGTGGTGTGCGCGGTGAGGCTGTCGATGTGTGAGGCCAGGGCTTCGCGGCAGGTGCGGGCTGCGGTCTCGGCGGCGGTGGCGGTGGCCAGGTGTTCGGTGACCTCGGCCAGGGCCGTGTCGGCGGCCTGGGGATCCGCGGGGTCCTGCTGTGCGGCCGCCGCGACGACCGGGTCCGCCAGCGTGGCCGTCTGGGTGGCCTGCTCGGTGTGCCAGGTGGCGAGCTCGCCTGCCATGTGGTCGGTCCTGCCCCGTGGGAGCAGTGCTTTCCGCACGTCGTCGAGCGTGTCGAAGCCGGCATCGGTGGCCTGCTCCTCGGCGCCGCTGCGTGCCCGGGCGAGGTTGGCCGCCGTGGTGTCGGCGTGCCGGATGGCGGTGCGGGCTGCGGTGATCGTTGCCCGCTGTCCGGTCAGGTGGGTGATGCGGTCGGCCACGCTCGGGTGCCCGTCGAGTGCTTCTTTCAGCCGCCGGCCGAGGAGTTCGGCTTCACCGGCGTGGGTTTCCTGGCGCCCGATGTAGTCGCCGATCCGTCTGCCGATCGCCGTGAGTTCCTTGGTGCGCTCGGCGTGCTGTTCGTCGAAGAGCCTCAGCTGCTCTTCGGCGGGTGCGATGTCGGCGGCCGCGCCGAGCAGTTCGGCATGGGTGCGCTCGGCGTCACGGTGGGTCTGCTCGAGGTCCGCGGTCGTGGCGTCGCCGGCTTGTTCCCGGGCCGCTTCGGCTTCCGTGGCGTACTTCGTGGCGTCCACTTCGGCCTTCTGCCAGGCCCTGTCGGACTTGCGGAATTCCTGGTCGGCCTGTGCGGCGTCTTCCCGGGTGGGGTGGCCCTCCCCCGCAGTGGCGGGCCTGGGGTGGGTCGGGGAGCCGCACACGGGGCAGGGTCGGTCGGCCTCCAGCTGTCCGGCGAGCTCACCGGCCATGCCTTCGAGGCGCCGATCGAGCAGCTCCCTGTACTGCCGTCCGGCCGCGAGTGCGGCTTCCTTCAGCTTCTCGGCCTTGGCACGGGCCTTGGCACTCTTGCCGGCCAGGGTGTCACGCCGGCGGGCCGCGTCAAGCTGGCGTGCGAGCTGTGGCAGCGTGGCGCCGAGCCGGACGGCTTCGACGTGGGCCTGCTGGGCCGCCTCCAGCCGGGCGGTGTGCTCGGTGCGTTCCTCGTCCGCGTGCTGCAGTCGGTCGGCGATCTCCGTCTGGTCGGCTTCGGCCTGCTCCAGTTCCGCGTCCAGGGCCGCCAGGGCGGCGGTCAGTTCGGCGGCTCGTTGCTCGTCGTGGCGCAGGGCGTCCAGCTGTCCGAGGTCGTTCGCCAGCTGGTTCTCGACGGTGGCCAGATCCGCGTCGCCGGCCTGGGTGTGGGGCTCGGGCAGGTTCTGCGTGGCCTTGTCCCGTGCTTCGGCGGCCGCGGTGTGTTCGCGGTCGGCGGCGTCGAGGGCGTTCAGCAGTGCGCGTACCGGCTCGGCGCGCAGGGCGCGCTCCAGGGTCTGCTCCAGTGCCCCGAAGTGGTCGTCCTTCGCGCGGAGTTCAGCGAGCGCCCGGGTCGCGGTGCGGTGGCGGTGCTGGCGCTCGGCGAGGGCGTGGACGGTCTCCGCGTGTTTCGTCGCGGCGCCGTGCTCGTCGCGGGCCGTCGCCTGTACGGCCAGCGCGCCGTGGTGGGCCGTGTCGGCGGCGGTGCCCAGTGAGTGAGCCCAGCCGAGCGTTTGCGCGGGGGTGAGGTCCGGGGCGTCGGGGGAAGGGGTGGGTGCGGTGATGGTGATGCCCACCGTGGCGGCGGCGTGCTGGATGCGGTCCGCGTCACGCCACACCCCCGCCTGGGCCTCGTCGCGGAGGCGGCCGGTCTCCTTGGCGTGGTCGGAGAGCCAGCGTTGGACGGCGGTGAACCGGTGGGTGCCGAAGAGCCGGCTCAGGACGGCACCCCGCTCGGTGGCGTCGGCCCGCAGGAACCTGGCGAACTCACCCTGGGGTAGCAGCACGACCTGGCAGAACTGGTCACGGCTCATCCCCAGCAGTGCGCTGATCTCGCTGTTCGTCTCCTGATGTCCGGAGACCACCGGCTTCCACACCTCTTGCCCGAAGGCGGTGTCGGCGTGCCGTTCCATCAGGTGGGCGGTGGCCGAACGAAGCGTGACACGGCCCGGCTTCTCCTGCTGGGGCGTACGGGTGATCCGCAGCCTGCGCCCTGCCATGGTGAATTCCAGCTCGACCTGGGTCACGGTGGCAGCATCCGCGTGATGGCTGCGCAGCGACAGCGCGTGGCGCTTGCCGGGGACGTCCCCGTACAAGGCGAAGCAGACGGCGTCGAAGACGGTGGACTTGCCGGCTCCGGTGGCGCCGTGGACCAGGAAGAGGCCGCCTTGGCGCAGGGTGTCGAAGTCGACGCTCTCGCGGGTGCGGAACGGCCCGAAGGCCTGAAGAGTGAGACGGTGAAGACGCATCAGGCGGTTTCCTTCACGATTTCCTCGACTCGGGCTTCCTCGACGGCGCGCAGGAGCAGGCCTGCCTCGGCGGGGTCGGGTTCGCGGCCTCCCCTGACGTAGCTGATGAAGTCGCGGGTGATCTCGAGGTCGGTGCGGTGGCGGGTGCGGGCGGCGTAGGACGTGGTGGTGGTGTCGGTTCCGCCTTCGGGGGCGAAGTCGAGGTGGACGGCGTGGGGGAAGCGGCCGCGCAGCCGGTCCATCGCGTGGACGGGGCGTTGTGGGTCGGTCAGGGTGACGTGCAGCCATGCATCGCGCAGCGTCTCGTAGACCGGGTCCCCGAGGAGGTCGTCCAGGCGGCCGGTGAGGGTCGAGAGCGGACGGGGCACGGGACAGGGCAGGGGCTCGATGGCGGGGGTTGCGCCGGGGTGGAGGTCGACGATCCACATGGTCTTGGCGTAGCGGGCCTCGTCGAAGGAGTAGGCCAGGGGGGACCCGCTGTAGCGGATGCGGTCGGTGATCTTCTGGGGGCGGTGGAGGTGGCCCAGGGCGACGTAGTCGGCGCCGTGGAAGACAGACGCGGGAACCGTCGGGATTCCGCCCGCGGTGATGTCGCGTTCGCTCTCGCGGCTTTCTGCGGCGCCGGTGACGAAGGCGTGGGCGAGGATGACGGCGCGGGTGCCCGCCGGCCGGGTGGCGAGGTCTGCGCGGACGCGGTCCATTGCGGCGCCGAGGACGGATTCGTGGGTGGGGGCGCCGGCGCCGAGCTCGTCGCGGGTCATGGCCGGTTCCAGGTAGGGCAGGCCGTAGAACGCGACGGGGCCGTGGGCGTCGTTGAGCACAGCGGGCAGGTGACAGGTGGCCGGGTCCGTGCGCAGGTGGATGCCGGCACGCTCGATCAGGCGGGAGGCCACACCCAGACGGCGGGGGGAGTCGTGGTTGCCGCTGATCATGATGACGGGAACGCCGAGGTCGGCGAGGCCGTTCAGGGCGTGGTCGTAGAGGGCGACCGCGTCCAGCCCCGGAATGGCGCGGTCGTAGACGTCGCCGGCGACGAGGACCGCGTTCACCTCGTGTTCCTGCACGGCGGCCAGCATGTGGTCGAGGAAGGCACGCTGGTGCTCGATGAGCGGTTCGCGATAGAAGGTCCGGCCCAGGTGCCAGTCCGAGGTGTGGAGCAGCCGCATGGTAGCGGGCATCGATGTGAACTCCTTTTACCTGCAAGGGTTTTACGAGGTCGGTCGCAGCGGCGGCACCGCGGCTGGCGAGCCGGGTCGTCTCCACGGCTCGGTGGGGCCTTCGGCGTGGGTCGGTACGCCTGCCTGATCGAGCGGGGGTGCCGTGCGTCCGAGCTGTCCACGGTGTCATCGCGGTATTCGCCCGTACAGGTGGTGCGAGGGGTGCCGGTGGTGAACACGGTGGCGCCCGGGGCGCGGGAGCCGGTTCATGCTCTTGTCGACACCTGACCGGGAGGACAGCTGCTGTGCGACCGACCCAAGGGGATTTGCCCAGGTCACAGTCCCGGCAAGGCTTCTGAGAGGAAATTCCGGGGGTGTTGCCCGGACCGCCCCGCAACCAAGGAGACCATTTGTTCGATTCCTGTGGGTCTCGGACCGCGTGAGATGTCAGTGCCGGAGTGTAGGGACGGGCGCGACCGCACAGGCTCTGGGGCGGCGCTTGGGCCGGGTAGAGAGAGCGCTGACGGCCGCACACCTCGGGTCCCTCGAACATGGGACCGGCCCCGGCCATGTGGCAGGCCGGCATGGCCGCTGGCGAGGAAGCCCTCTCTGTATCTCCTCGACAGGCCGCGCAACTCCCCCGGTGCGTAAGTCCCGTGACGGCACCGGGTAGGAGGCGGCCAGCCGCCGACAAGCCGATCAGATGGAAGCGCCTACGAGCATTCGCGCGGCGCCCGGGCCACATTCGCCGACGGCGTATCAGGGCCTTTCAGCCCTGCTCCGTCGAGCGGCGCGTTCTCTCGCATGCGGTCAGCCGCTGTCTCAAAATCCAGCGTGTACAGGGCAACTGCCGATGGCCTGGCCGGCCCGGGAGCATCAGTCACGGCGACATGAGCCAGGGCTGCGAATGCCCCGCACGGCACCGGCCGCCTCCGCCACAGAGCTTCTGCCTTGCTCGCGGCAGCAACCAGATGTTCGTACTGGTGAATAAAGGTGGCAGCCCCCTTTGACCGATTCGGCGTCTGCCACCAACCAGTCACCCTCAAGCATCCGGCCAGCTCGGGTGCTGCCGAACGCCCGGCCAGGGGCCGCCGGTGTGAACCGGCGGTGTGTCAGCTCGGTGGGCAACCGCGACCCCGCCCATGTGATCGACAGTAACGGAAGGCGATCCCTCGCCGAGAGACCCTCTTCCCTTTTCTGGAGCTGATCGTGACGTTCCCACTGTCCGAGGTCGCCGACCGGCCGAGCTCAACGCACGGGCACCATGCCGGTTCGTCCGGGCGTCGGAGCCGGGTGGCGGCCGTGGCGGCCGCCGTGTTCTGCGCCGCGGCCGTCGCCCCGCTGGCGCTGCCCGCGCCCGCCCACGCACAGGGCACCTGCACGGTGTCCGGCCCCACCACCACCTGTACGTTCGCCTCCACCGGCGCCGAGCAGACGTTCACCGTGCCCGGCAGTGTCACGCAGGTCGACGTCACGGCGATCGGCGGGGCCGGCGGCGTGGAGGACAACGGCGTCGGCGGCGGCCGGGGCGCCCAGGTGTCCGGCACCCTCACCGGGCTCTCCGGGGGGCAGACCCTCTACGTCGAAGTCGGCGGCACCGCCACCGGCGGCGCCCAGTGCGCCGGTAGCGCGCAGTGCACCGGCGGGTTCAACGGCGGTGGCAGCACCCACTTCGGCGGAGGCGGCGGCGGCGCCTCCGACGTCCGCACCCAGCCCGGCACCACACCCCTCACCACCACCGACTCCCGCCTCATCGTGGCCGCGGGCGGCGGCGGAGCCGGCTGGGCCGGCCAGTGCACCGGAAGCGCGGGCGGAGACGCCGGCCAGCCGGGCACGAACGCGACCTGCAACGGAGGAAACGGCGGCGGGGCGGGCACGTCCACCCAGGGCGGGGCCGGCGGCACCGGCGGGGGCGGGTTCTTCGGCGGTGGGCCCGGCACGCTCGGTACCGGCGGCACCGGAGGCGGCCCGGGCGCCTCCCTGACCGGCGGTGCCGGCGCCGGCGGCTACTACGGCGGAGGCGGCGGAGGCAACATCAACCCCTTCATCAGTCCGAGCGGCGGCGGGGGCGGCGGAGGCGGAGGCTCGTCGCTCGTCCCCGCCGGCGGCACCGGCCCCACCATCACCAGCGCCGCCCCGAGCATCACCATCAGCTACACCACCCCGGGCAAGCCCGTGAAGACGACCCTGACCGCGATGCCCTCCCGCACCCGGGTCGGCGCTCCGGTCGTGCTCAGTGACATCGTCTGCCCGGCCAGTACGAGCGCCACGACCAGGCCGACCGGCACGGTCACGTTCACCGACACCACCACCGGCACGACCCTCGGGACCGGACACCTGTTCCTCTCCCTCGGCAACTGCGCGGCGACCGGGACCGTCACCGCCTTCCGCACCACCGGCACCCACACCATCACCGCGGTCTACAGCGGCGACACCGTCTACCAGGGCAACAGCGCCAGCCCCGAGACCACCACGGTGACGGTGACGGCCTGAGAACGCCGCAGAAGCGCCGGCCCCGCCATGGGGCGGGGCCACGCACCGCGGTGTCGCGCCCAGGTGACAACGATCCGAACAGTCCCAGGTGCCGTCCGGGCCGGGCTTGAGTTCCGCCGACACCGCCGTTCCCTGCGCCTTCATCCGCCCGAGGAAGTCCGCACCTGGCGGCGGGTCCCGGTGGTCGACGGATCGGCCGTGCCGAACTGCCATGGGCCGCCGCTGGGCTTCAGCGCGACGGCCAGTTGATCGTGGCGGTCCGCGTCGCTATACGCGACGGCCGGCGCGCCGATTCTGCTGTTGGGCCAGGTACGCGATGCCGGGTTCGCCGTCGGAGTTCAGGGTGAAAAACGACTGGCGTCCCGGGCTCGTGCCCCGCGATGATCCTGCCGGCGAAAGCGTTCCCGCGCCGCCGACCGGTACCGGCGAGTAGTCGCCCCGAGAACAGCCGTGTTGGCCCGTCAGGTCGCCGGGACGGTCATCGTCGCCCGCTGCTGGCCTTGCGAGGTCAGCACGATGGTGAACGACTGGTAGTGCCCGGTGACCGGCACCGTGGCGTCGATGCGTGCGGTGCCTCCCGAGTCGGCCGTCCGGGCGGTCCGCAGCACCACGGTCTCCACTCCGCCTGCGTCCTTGGCCGTCACCGTCGCCTGGGCCAGCGCGCCGCGGCTCACACCGTTTGCGGAGGCCGTCGCACTCAGGCTGGTCGTGCCCGCCAGACCGGAGCTCTGGAGGCCGACCTGGTACCAGGGATCCGCGGTCACCGCTGCCGTCAGCCCGGCCAGGCCCGCGCAGAGGACCGCGGAGAACAGCAGCCAGCCGGCCGCCCTCACCCAGATGGAAAGCCCCAGCTCCTCCTTGTACCAGGCCTCCACATCGAGCAGGTTGTCCAGGGCGACCGCGCGGCTGCGCAGGACGAGGTAGCGCAGCGCCATAAGCACCGCGGCCAGGGTCAGGACGATGGCGATCAACGCGAACGCGCGGGCCAGCGGACGGTGCGACAGCTGGTCCACGCTGACCAGCCCCAGGGCGGTGAGCGCGGTGCCGACCACCGTGACGGTCGCGATGACGAACTTCGCGTTGGCCGCGACCCGTTGCAGTGACTGGTCGGGCGCGAGCGCGTCGGCAGCCTTCTGCCACCGCAGCGTGTCGGAGGTCGGGGTGTTCATGGCTGCACTGTTCCGTCGCACTGGACGTCGTGGGATCCGCTGTCGGCTCCCGCGAGCCCCTGTGCCCGCCGACCCGGTCCCGTCAGGCGCCGCGCCAAACCGGTACGACCATCACCGCTCTTACCGGGGCACTGGACGATCACGCGGAACTTCTGCGGCCCGGGTGACCGCCCGGTGTCCCGTGAGAAGCCGAAGCTGGCCACCACAGTCGGGTCGCCGAGTGCCTTCTGCTTGACGGACTCGGTGAGGTCTTGGCCGTGCGCAGCGCAGGTGTAGATGGCGGGGATGAAACGGGGGATGGGTGCTGTGGTCATGACGTTCCTCCCGTGACGGTCCGGTCCGGTTCTCTCTTGCCCGCGCCGTCCGGCCGCAGCAGCGCGCGGATCGCGGCCAGCGTGGGCACCTCGGGTGCCGCGAAACCGGGCTGGGCCAACACCACCGACAGGTCGTGATCCGCCACGCGGAACAGCGACCTGCGCCGTCCGTCGTGCGGTACGGCCCGGACCTTGGCCGCAGCCTGTTCATAGGTCGCCAGGGCGCGCTCGGCCGGGCCGGTGCCGAGCAGCGCGAGCGCCAGATCGAAGTGGAGTGCGTGCACCTCCTCGTCGAGCAGCAGCGCCTCGGCGAACTCACGGCTCGCCTGCGCGAATTCCCCCAGGCGGAGGTGACACCAGCCGAGCTCGGCGAGTTCCATCATGTCGGTTCCCGGCACTCGGGCCAGCACCGCTCTGAACCGTGGTTCGGCCTCCGCAGCTCCTTCCTGTAGCAGCAGGTCGGCCAGCCCGATCTCGGCCCAGATCTCGTCCTCGTCGGCTTCGAGCGCCGTCAGGAAGCGTTCACCGGCCTCGGTTCGGCGCCCGAGCACCTCGAAGAGCCAGCCAAGGGCCGTCCACGCCCAGCCGAGCGGCGATCCGCGCTCCGACCCTTCGAGTTCCACGGCCCGTCCGAAAGCCGCCTCGGCCTCCGTCGGCCGGTCGATGTCCATGAGGACGCTGCCCCGCAGCGCCCATGCCCATGCGTATTCCGGGTCCAGGCGCAGCGCCTGATCGAGCGAGACGAGTGCGGCCTCGTACTCGCCGAGCCCGTGTTCGGTGGCTCCTCTACAGGCCCAGGCCCAGGAATTCTCCGGGTCCAGCTGAATTGCCCTGGTCAGCGATGCGAGCGCCTCGGCCGACCGGTCCCGACGGCGTAGCAGGTCTCCGAGTTCCGCGTGGATCCAGCCGAGCTTGTCGTCCTGTTTCAGGGCCTCGCGCAGCAGCTTCTCGGCGTCCGGGTCGTCCAACTCCGCGAGTACCTGACCCTGGTTGGCGAGGAAGTACGGGTTGTCCCCGTCGAGTTCCAGCGCCCGGTCCAGCTGCGGACGGGCGGCCGCAGGGTCGCCCAGAAGGCGTAGTGTCTGTCCCAGATCGGCATGTGTCTGTGCGGTGGCCTTCCGAACCCGCTCAGACATGCCCCTGTCCGCGGCCTCAATGCTCTCCTCCGACCGCCGCACCGCCTCTTCCAACGGCGGCCTGGCGTCCTCGAACCGCCCGGCCAGCATCAACGCCCGGCCCAGGAGCGCCGGGAACACCAGGTCGTCCGGATGCTGGGCCACGCCCGCCTGCGCCACGGCAGCTGCCTCGGTGTAGTCTCCGCGCTCGATGAGCAGACCGGCCAGCGCGGCTCGGGCGTCCGGATCGTCCGGCAGCAGGTCGACCAGGCGCCGACGTAGGCTGAGCGTCTCCTCCGGCCGGCCGAGCCTCTCCAACGCCTCGGCCTCGGCGTCCACGGCCGGCGCCCAGCTGTCGTCCAGCGCGAGCGCCTGCTGCGCCGCGCCGAGCGCCTCCTGCGGGCGGCCCAGTTCGTTGAGAAGCAGCGCCCGTGCTGTGATCAGCGGTACCCACCTGGGGTGGGACAGCAGTGCATTGTCGGTCTCCGCGAGTGCGCGTTCGAACGCGCCGAGGTTCGCCATGAGCTGGATCACCTGGAGCCGGTCGTCCCGGTCGGCCGCACCATCCGCGACGAGCCCGCGCAGCACCTCGATCGCTGCCTCGTACTGGTTCTGCAGTGCCAGCAGCTGAGCATCGAGGCGCCGCAGGTCGGCATGGGCCGGCCACAACTCGCGGGCCTCGCTCACCGCGTCACGGGCCTCCGACCAACGGCCCTCCATCGCCAGCACACGCGCACGGGCCTCCAACAGCTCCGGGTCGACAGGGGGGTGGGCCAACCCGGGTTCGAGGTAGCGCAGCGCCTCGTCTGGACGCCCGTCCAGGGCCATAAGCTGCGCGGCCAGCGCGCGGGCCCGGTGCTGTTCGGGGTCCCGCGCCACGACGTCCTGAGCCGCCGGCAGCGCCTCTTCGGGCCGGTCGAGCTGGGCGAGCACGTAGGCTCGGCCCGTTCGGGGGTCCGGGTGCTCGGGCGCCAGAGCGACCGCGAGGTCGAAGCACCTGAGCGCTTCCTCCAGCCGGCCCTGGCCCATGTAGCCCGTCCCCGCCTCGTCGTACCAGGCTGCGGCCCCAGCAGGCCGGTCGTTGTCCCGCTCGACCTCGGCAAGCCGTTCGGCCAAACGCGGGTCCACGAGCCCTGCCTCCCACGCGGCTGACAGGAGCTCGCCGCGCCGTCGCTGCCCGGACCCAGCGCCCCGAAGCGTCCCCTGCTCCGCCGACCCTTTCCCACTGGCCGACGCGTCGGCGATCCGCAGAACCACGTCCACGGGGACTGGCAGCCGCCGTTCGAGGGCACGGATGACCGCATCGACGGCCTCGTCCGTCCGGTCCAGCTCTGCCAGCGCCGTTCCGTAGTCCGCCAGCGCCGGGAGATCGACATTGGAACGGGACAGGTCGGCGGTCTCGAAGCGGTCGGCAGCCGCCTCGAAAGCCTGATGTGCCGCACCGCGATCGATCGGCAGCAGCGCGCACCCGATCACGGTCATCGCACTGGCCTCAAGCAGCCGAAGCCGCGGCTGCTCACTTTCGGGGACACGGCTCGCCAGCGCGGCAGTGATCTTCGCTAGCAGCTTGGCCGTCAAACGGGCGGCTTCGGCTTCGCGGCCGGTCATGAGCGCCTCGCGAGCATTCGCCAGCTCGGCGATCAGCTGCTCCACCGGGGAGCCGGCGCGATCCCAGTGCTGCGCGCCCGCGACGGGACGCCGGGGGTCCGCGGCGGAGGACCGTGGTGCGATCGCATCGGTCATCGCTACCACCTCGCCGGCTCGGGCTTGGGCTTGGGCGTGGCGCGGCCGGACTTCTTTTTTCTCGGCCTCTGCTGGGCGTCCGCGATTTCCTGACAAAGGCTACGGGTGATGCCGGCTCCTTTTGTCGTCCATTCCGGCCGGCGCATCCGCACGTACCAGGAGGCATTGAGCACGTCGCGCAGCTTGTCCGTTTCCACGATTTTCGGTTTCACCGGATCATTATTCAATTCGAGCTGTTTCAGCCATGCCGTGCCCCACTCCTGCGCTCTCAACCAGTTCTCCTGGTCATATCCGACATAAGGCCATGAGTATTGGGAGAATTGCTTGTAGACGGACCCTGGATCGATTGTCAGGCCGTCCAGCGGCCCGCCCGGCCCGGGCAGGGGCGGCGGCAGGGAATTGATCGCCTCCTTCCACCACGTGGCAAGAGTTCCGTGAATGCCGTTCTGGATTCGGTGGTCCACGGCATCGTCAGCCGCATCCACCATCCCGCAGACCATGCGCACCCGCTGGTCGACCAGCGCCCGGGAAGCAGGCGTCGCCGATATCAGGTCGAGCCGCAGCAGCATCAGTGCACAGGCATAGGCCGGCCCGGTCGTGAAGGCCCCGAAGGCATCCGCGAGCAGCAGCCGGACCCGCTGCTCGACCTCCGGCCGCCCCACCCCCAGTTCACGGACGGCATTGGCCTCCAGCTCCTCCATGAAGGTTTTGATCGTCTTGCTCTCGGTGATCGCCAGCCGGCCGTACTCGTGCGCGACGAGCGGCAGCGTCCATACATCCCACTCCGGGAACCGCACATGAGCGATGCGCCTCGGTGCCGCCGTGACAGCGGCATCGTGCGAGGGAATCGCAATCGCAGGCGCCTTTCCGACGTGGGCTGCCTGCTCCCTCATCAGGGCATCCGCGAGATGGCAGATATCGCCGTCCAGCCTCCGATCACGGAACACCAGTCCGCCCAGCAGCTCCAGGCACTCCCGGAATATCCGTTCGCTCTCCTCTTGAATGGTGGCGAATTGCCGCCAGCCCTCCCCGAGGGCGAGGCCGTCATCGCCGTCCAGCCGATCTCTCAGATTCGCCAGCTTTACGAGCTCGATCTGCGACTCGTCATGGACGCTCTCGAATGCGTTCTTCCAGTCCTCCTCGCGCACCGGGGAGCCTTCCAGAGGGAGCCGGCTCTCGGCGGCGTCACGGGCCCGGTTGAGATGGCTCTCCAGCGCCTCGATCCGCCCCTGCAACATCATCGACAAGGGCATCACGCCACCTCCGAACCGCCGGAAGCGATCAACCTCCGCGCCTGCCGGGCGATGCGCCGGTCGGCACTGTCGTCGACACCGCGAAGGCGGACCAGCCAGGCCGCGTTGACCACGTTGCGAATCCGTTGGCCGTCCGAGCTGTCGCCGGACACGTCGAGGGACGTGTTGTGGGACGCGTCGGCGGCAGTCAGTCGATGGGCCAGCAGCATCGCGTGCAGCCAACCGTCGTACCCGGCCGTCGGGAGGAACTCGGCGATCAGGTCCGAGGAGGCGGCGAACCAACTGCTGAACGGCTCGGGAAGCACGCCCCGCCCGTCCCTCCCATCCGCCGTTCCCGCCTCCCCAGTGCTCGACTGCCAGGCCGTCACCATGGCGTCCCGGACCCAGGCGTAGTCCTCAACTGCCCCGCTTCCGTCGAGCGCCGCCGTGATCACCGCCATCCGGGTGTTCGGTGCGGGGTGCGTTGCGGAGTCGTCGCGCGCCTCCACCGGATCGAAGCGGTCGAAGGCGCAGGTCAGGCCGTAGCACGGACCGAGAACATGGGTAGCGAACACGTCGGAGAAGATCTCGTGGAGCCAGGACCAGTAGTGGGGCTCGTCTGCCCGGGCAGACTCCAGCAGGCCCTCGAACGGGTGCACCGACCGCGCGCCATCGGCCCGCTTCAGCTCCGGACCGAGGAAGTGACCGAGCTCGTGCACCGCCACGGGCAGTTCCCAGAAGGACCGGCCCGGGTACCTTACGCGGATGACCCGAGTACTGCGCGCGTAGAACTCCCGGCTGCCTAGCACGGTGAAGGCGCCCCAGGGGACGTCGGTCTTCTTGACGATCTCGTCGATAAGCGCGTCGGCCAGGCCGCAGTAGCCCTCGTCCGCGCCGGCTGCCCGCAGCGCAGCGCCCTCAACCAGGGCGAGGATCTCCTCGAAGAGTCCGGTCAGGTCGGTCTGCAGTACGAAAAGGTCGGTCCACACCTGGCCCGGCGGGCCGTCCGACACTGCGGCGGACAGTTCCCGGGCTTCCTTGCGGCGTCGACCCAGCTCGATCCGAAGGCGGATCTCGATGCGCTCGCGTAATTCCTCGGGCTCGATCGAGGCGAGGCTGGACTGAGCCGCGTCGATCTGGGCGATCAGCGCGTCGATGCGACTTCGCAGCAACCCCTCTGTCGTGCGCTTGGCAGGTGTGCCACCGGACATTGAGGTTCACCACCTCGTCGAATGGCTACTTGTCAACCATTGTGTCCGCATTTGGGTGAATAACTCCAGCCCCCCTCGGTGCTGGCGTCCGTGTGGCGGGACACGATGGCGTTGGCCAGTGTGACGGCGTTCTCGAAGGGCGTAGGCGCGGTGACTGCGGCGGCGGGCGCGGGGCAGTGGCGACCAGCGGACGTAGGCCCGCAGCAACGGGGCATGCTCGGGCCGGCGGGTGGTGACGCGGGCCAGGTCGCATTCGAGGTGGGAGGGGGGTCATCGCGTTCGGGCAGCGCCTGGTGGGCGCGCAGGACACCGCGCAGGTAATCGACCACCCGCGCACCCGACCGGCTCGACGCCGAGACCAGAGTGTCCAGGTCCTCGTGGGTCAGTCGGCGCCCATCGGCTACCGTGCCGGCCAAGAGGGCGGCGGAGCGGGAGTTCCGGACCGTAAACCCGCAAACCGGGCGGTCAAACTCACCTGGCACCGGCCAATCGAACCGCTCACCCGTCGGCTGGAGCGCAGGCGATGGTGCGCTCGACGCCCCAGCGGTAGGCACCCAGGTTGGAACCTTGAGGTACTTGTCGTGGTCGTAGCCCCGGTCGGCCAGCAGGATGTCCGGTCTGCGGCGCGGGATCGAACGCGAAACGCTGATCGAGGCATCACTGGAGCGAGTCCAGTCACTGGTGGCCGAGCCCGGATTCCGGGTGGCCGACAAGGCGAGCCTTCCCGGCACCGTGGCCAGGGAAGGCGAGGAGGTGGTGGCGAAGAACCCGTAGTACGGCGACTTCGCGGTGCGCGTGGAGAAGGTCGAACCGCCGACTTACCTGGCCTACCGCTGGGCCAGCGCGTTCCCGGAGAAGAACTGCGCGAGGACAACAGCACCCTCGTGGAGTTCACGCTGACGCCGGAGGACGGCAAGACGCGGCTGCGCGTGGTCGAGAGCGGGTTCGCGAAACTGGCCGGGTCCGAGGCACTGCGCGACAAGGCGGTCGAGGACAACACCGGCGGCTGGCGCCGGGAGCTCGACGCCCTCAGGACGCGCGCCGAACAGCCCTCCGCGTGACCCGAGAGAGGGGCATCCAGGAGCGCTGAGGAACATCCCCAGAGCCGGGACGGCGGCCTGCCGTACCCGTGGGTCCGGGTCGGCCGTGTACCGGACGAAGTCCTCGACGTGCTCGCGCATCCGGGCACGACCTCCGCTTAGGGCGTCGACGCGTAGCCGGACGGACTGTAGTAGACGCCGTCGGGGTCGCAGCCCAACGCCGCGTCGCCGAGGGTGAGCACACGTGGCGCAACCTCTGACCTGTCGCGACCAGGTTGATTGGCTCGCCCGTTCGATAACCGGCTCGATCTGTTGTCTGAGCGGATCGTTGGCCAACGGCAGCGGGAGGTGTGGCGGCGGGCCATGGTGAAACCGGGCCGAGGAATTCCAAGGCCATGAAGTACACGTGGCGAGGCTTCAGCAGACTGAAGCCTCGCCACGACGGTACGGTCGGTTCTAGCTGGCGGGGTGGTCTCCGGACTCGATGTATGCCGTCAGGGCGTCCAGCACGGCTTGCGCGCTGGCAGCGGCCTGGCTGTCGAGGTCTGCGTCATGCTCCTTGTCCGCACGCTCGCCGCCGATATTTCCTGCGACCCAGCCGATACAGCTTGGCCTTTCCCCTGTTTTATCCCGACAGAATTCCTCGATGACTTTTCGCAGTTCAGCAACCGGAAAGGTACTGGCTGGATCCATGACAATGGGGGCATGCGGCTCTGAGAGTACATTCGGATCGCTTGTCGGTGGCGCAGGATTATCGGACACCCAGACAGAGTCATAGACTCCGCCTTGCTTCGGATAATTCCGACTCGTAAGCCAGACAACCCCACCGAATCCAGTCGATGTGTTCACCGAAACGATGAGTGCGCTATCCGGGAACGATTCCTCGTCGGCGCGATTAAAATCCAGTGCAAACCAGGCATTGTCCCCGTACTTCAGGCCCCCCAGCACCCTGCCGATAAGGCGATCCTCTTCCTGTCGGGTCTTCGGGCGGCGGCTCTCGCCGTCAACATGGATGGTCAGGATCACTCCGCCGCCTTCTCCAGTATCGCCAAGCCCTCGATGGGAATACTGCGCATTTTACCACCCTCATTGACCCACACAGTAAGGGTCTGGCCAACTGGAAGAATCTGCTGAACGGCGTTGAAGCAGTTTATAGCCCACGCTGGCGCACCTTTACCGCACATCCCCTTGAGATTATTGATCACGACATGAATCCCAAGGTTTCCAGGATTCCCCCCCGCCCCTTGAATGGACTTCCGGATCATCCATGCGAGTATCGTCTCAACGTGCGTGTGCGGCCAGCTTTTCTGGCCGAATTTCGCGAAAAGAAAATCTTCGATTTCTTTCGACATTCCCGGAAGTTCTCCGCTGTGCATCATGGGCCCGAACAGCTCTCGGATTGAAATCCCGTCGCCGCCCATCCTGAAGGCCTGCCCCCACGTCTTCTGCCGGTAATCCGCGTTCTCGATCCACGTGGGGAGTCGATCGAAGATGTCCTTGGGGATGAAGCAGGGGGTCGAGTTATGGACGAGGACGGAGGTGGTGCCTGCGAGTACGTAGTACGTGTGGAGGTCGTGGACGGTGAGGTTGTAGGCGGGTGCGAGGCCGGTCCAGTGCCGGGTGGAGGCGACCTGGGCGGTGGCGCCGGTGTCGGTGCGCAGGGTGTCGCCGGGGCGGACTTCGGCGGCGTCGGTCCACTGGCCGGTGTTCTGGACCCAGTAGGGGTGGTGGTCGGTGGAGGTGACCGTGGACTTCGCGGCGCCGTCGGGGGTGGTGACGGTGAGTTCGGTGAAGTTGGTGTCGTCGGGGGTGTAGATGGTGTCGTCGACGGTCCGCGGGCCGGTGGTTCCGGTTGCGGGGTCGGTGGCGGTGACGGTGTCGCCGGTGGATATCCGTTCGATGGGGCGGGTGGTTCCGTCGCCCATGAGGACGCCGGTGCCGGCGGGGAAACTGTTGGGAAGGCCGGGGACGCCGTTGGGGCAGGACGGTGCGTCGACGAGCCGGCGCAGGATCGGTGCCTTGCTGATCAGGTTGTTGGTCCACCTGGACAGGGCGCTGCCGGCTGCGTCGAGCTTTGCGGCCCACTTGAAGTACTTGCCGCCAAACCGCAGGAGCCGGGCGCCGGGGACGATGCTGACGCAGGACCAGAAGAGGTCCTCGCCGCTGGCGTAGTCGGCGAAGTACTCTCCGGCGTACCACGCGCAGTTGGCTCCGGCGGCCACGGGGCCGACGTAGGGAAGGAAGCTGGCGACGTCGAGAACGATGTGGCCGAAGGTGGAGAACTGGTCGTACCAGAGGTTGAAGGCTTGTTCCCTGGGGTCCCCGATCGCCTGGATGAGGGCCTGGGTAACCCGGACGCCCGCGGCGGTCAGCAGCTGCTCCCGTGCGGCTGTGACGGCCTCCTTCTGGGCGCTGTCGGCGATGGCGCGGGCTTCGTCGCGGCTCTTGCTGGCGTTCTCCGCGGACTGGCGGGCGTTGGCGACGGCGGTGTACGCCTGCGCGGCGGATTCGCGGGCGGCTGCGGCACTGGCCTCGGCGTAGACGGCCGAGTACTGCGCTGACCGGGCGGCCTGGGCGGCGGTGGCCTGGGCGGCGCGGGCGGTGGCGGCGTAGCCGTTCGCCTTGGTGGCTGAGGCCTGGGCGCTGTCGGCTGCGGTCTTGGCCTGCCGGGCGAAGTCTGCGGCCGCGGTGGCTGCGGCGTTGGCCTGCGTGGCCGCGTTGCCGGCGTCGGTGGCGGCGCCGGCGGCGATGGCTGCGGACTGGGCGGCCTGGGCGGCGTTCTGGGCGGCGAGGGCGGCCAGCTGGGCGGCGCCGTTGATGGCGTTGTCGATGGAGGCGGTGTGGGCCGCGGTGAGCTGGTCCTGCTGTTGGGCCCGGTACTGGCCGGTGGTGAGGAAGTCGGTGAGGAGCGAGTAGGGGCCTTCGAGGGCGATCTGGGCGGCGGACTTGACCTCGTCGCCGCCGGTCTCGACGAGCTGGGAGGCCTTGACGCGGTCGTCGGCGGACTTGGCGTCGTACCGGCCGCGGGTGAGGAAGGCGAGGAGGGAATCGGGGGTGTTGGTCTCCAGGGCGGCCTTGGCTGCCTCTTGGAGGTGGGGGCCACCGCTCTCGATCAGCTGGGAGGCCTTGACGCGGTACTGGGACAGGGCCGCGGTGTGGCGGCCGGTCTGCAGGAAGGCGTGGATCTGGGCGGCGTCGCCGGTGAGTGCGGTGGCGGCGGCGGTGCGGACGCTGTCGTACTCGCTCTTGTCGGCGAGGTACTGGGTTTCGGCGCGTTCGTCCTCCTGGCTGGAGGTCTGCCAGGAGGTGCGGACGTAGTCGATGACGGATTCGTCGCTGCCGGCGAGGGCGTACTCGGCGGCGGACTTGGCCCACGGGCCGCGGACCTTGAGGGCGGCGAGCGCCATCTTGCGGCCGTCTGCTACCACGGTGGCGGGGTCGGTGCCGGGCTGGGAGGCTCGGGCGGCGAGCTGCACCGCCTCCTGGTCCAGGCGCAGGGCGCGGGTCTTGGCGTCGTCGGCCTCGCGCTGGCTGGCGTCGTAGGCGGCCTTCATGTCCTGGGCCTGGACGATGCCCCGGGCCGTGCGGGCCTTGAGGTTCTCGGCCTCGACGATTCGGGCCTGCTGGTCGACCACGCGGGCCTTGGCGACGGCGAAGCCGGCCGCCGTGGCGGCCTGCCTGGCGTTCTCGGCGTGGGCGGCGGACTGCTGGGCCGCGTTGGCGGCGTTGCCGGCGTTCGCGGTGGCGTTGCGCGCGGATTCGGCGGCCTTCGTGGCGTGGTCGGCAGCGGAGTTGGCGGCGTCGCGGGCTTCGGCGGCGTACTGGCCGGCGTCCTTGGCCAGCCTCGCGGCCGCGTTGGCGGAGCGGGTGGCTTCGGCGGCGTTGCGGCGGGCCTGGGCGGCGGCCTGCCTGGCCTTGGCCGAGGAGGCGCCGGCCTGGTCGGCGTATCCGCCCGCCTCGTCGGCCGCGTCGGCCGCGGTGTTCACGTTCGCGACCGCGGAGGCGGCCCGTTCGGCCGCGATTCCGGCCTGGAAGGCGGCGCCCGAGGCGCGGTCGGCGGCCTTGGCCGCGTATCCGGCCTGCCGGGCCGCCTGTGTGGCCGAGGCGGCCGCGTCCTCGTCGGCCTTGCCTGCGGCGGCTGCCGCGAAGGCGCGGGCGGTGGCCTGCGCGGCGCTGCCCGCGGCGGCGGCGGCGCGGCCGGCGGCCGTGGAGGCGACGTTGGCGGCCCGAACGGCGGCCTGGGCGGCGGCGATCGAGGCCCTGGCGGCGTCGGCGGCGCGCTGGGTGGCCTCGGCGGCGCGGTCGGCTGCAGCAGCCGCGCGCTGGGCGTCGTTCTTGGCGGCGAGTGTTTCGGCAGTGGCCTCCTGGGTGGCTTTCCTCGCCAGTTCCGCGGCCTCCACCGCCCGGTCGGACGCCTCCTTGGCGGCGTCCTTGCGGCGGACCGCCTCGTCGCCGGCCGCCTGGGCCTGCTGCACCAGTTCGTCGATGGTGGCGTGTTCCTGGTCGCGGGCCGCGGCGATGGACCGGCCGGTCTCCAGGAAGGTGTGGACGTCCTCCGCGTCGCCTTCCATGGCGAGCAGGGCGGCCTGCTTGGTCGCCGGGCCGCCGCTCTCGGCGAGCTGCGAGACCGTGACCCGCTCGTCGCTGTCGCCCAGCGGGAACCGGTCCTTGTCGAGGAAGGCCTGGACGTCGGCGATCGGCTTGTCCAGCACCGCGAGGGCGGCGGCCTTGGTGTGCGGGCCGCCGCTCTCGGCGAGCTGGGAGACCATGACCCGCTGGTCCTGCTCCAGCGGGGCCTTCCAGCCGGTGGTGACGAACGCGACGACGTCCTGGTCGGTGCCGGCGAGCGCGGCCTCGGCGGCCGCGCGCAGCCGGGGGCCGCCGACGGTGACCATCTGGAGGGCGGCGGCGCGGTTGTCCTTGGATTCGGCCTTGGCGAGTTCGCCGTCCTGGGGGTTCTGGGGGGTGCCGAGGAAGAGGCGGACCTGGTCGCTTGTGCCGGTCAGGGCGATCTCGGCGGCGGCCTTGACGCTCGCTCCGCCGTCCTTCCAGGCCTGCAGGACCCGGCCGCGGTCGGTGAGTTGAGGGGTCGGCGGCGCGGGTGGGGTCTCGTCGGCGGCCACCGGGGACGCGGAGAGCAGGGAGGCGAGCAGCGCGATCGGAAGCACCGTGCGGCACAGCAGCCTGAGGCCCGTCCTCCTTCCCCGGATCCCGAAGCCTCTCGTACCTGAGCTCACGAATACCTCGCAGAATATGTGGGTTCGGATGGTTTCTGGCAGCGCGCATCCATAGCCGACCGGCAAGATCCGGTAATCCGATCCGGCCAGCCGGGAATTAATGGATGTTCACATTCCGCCCCGCCCGGCCGCACAGGCTCCTGCCGCTCGGCGGCGAGGGAGGCCGACGAGGAGACATGAGAGTCCACCTCGGAGATCAGTTCAAGGGGAAGCAAAAGCAGAGTAAATGCCCGTTTGGTCGGTTTCGGATGGCTGCAGGGTGAGAACTTCGGCGCACTGCCTGCACGCGATCCCCTGGTCAGGACGGGTCCGGCACCTTCGTGCTGGGCCGCCGCGCCGGCCGAACAGCGGACGCGATCCGAAGAAGCGGCAGACGCATCGCCAACAAGCGGACTCCGCGCCTTGGCACACTTCTCAGGGACCCGACGAAGGGCCGGCCATTCCGCTTCGTCCGTAGGAGATCAATTCATGGAAATGCGGCCAAGACGGCATCCGCAGGCCGCCACAGAAGATCTCTTCGGCGGCCCCGCATGCCAGGCCGGGCAACTGTCCGCCGCAGGCTCAACAGGGCAGGCCGGCGCCACTGGATCCGTTTTCCGGTAGCACATTTCCGCCGATCAAATAGGGAATCATGAGAAACCATTCACGTGTTCGCGGCGCCGTGGCCGCGGCCACCGCCGCCGTCGTGGCCCTGGCCGCCGGCTGGACCGCAGCGGGCGCGGCGGCCGGTGACACGTCACCGGCTCCCGCACCGGCCGATGCTCCGCCGGCCGCGGTGGAGACCCTCGCCTATCCGGGCTCGACGCAGATCCTGGCGGCCCGGGGGATCACCCTGGCCCGTGGTGACGGCGGAATCCTGCTGACCGACTGCGGAGCGGCGGGAAGCTTCCAGATCAGGGTGCGGGCGATCACCACGCCCCCGAACCCCGACGACGCGATCTGCTTCGCCGCGCCGGGCGCTTCCGGCTATCTGGCGCTGTCGGTCCCCAACGCCTACCGGGTCTCCACCTACGGGCGTTCGGTGCGGGCGAGCCTCTCAACGGATCAGAAGCCCACCGAGACGGTGAACGTCGGTGTGAACGGGACCGTGGGCATCGGTGAGTCGCTCGACCCCAAGGCCCGGGCCGTCGTGCTGGAGCTGCGCGTCACCGGCTCCAGCGCCACCCCGCCTCCAGCCCAACCCGTCGACCCCGCAACCGCTTTCACCGCCAAGCTGAACATCGGCGACGGCAAGCGGGCCTGCACCGGCACCCTCGTCGACCAGTCCTGGCTGCTCACCGCGGCCAGCTGCTTCACCGACACGCCGAACGACCTGTCCACCGTCACCGCCGGCGCGCCCAAGGACAAGACCACCGCCACCATCGGCCGCGCCGACCTCGCCAACACGACCACCGGGATGGTCGACGACGTCGTCGAACTCGTCCCCCGGCCGGACCGGGACCTGGTGATGGCCCGCCTCGCCGTCCCTGTCAGCGGCATCGCCCCGGCCGTACTCGCCACCACCGCCCCGGCCACGGGCCAGAGCCTGCGCATCCCCGGCTACGGCCGCACCGCGACCGAGTGGGTGCCGCGCAAGCTCCACACCACCGCCCACACCGCCGCCGCGGTCGGCGCGACCACGCTCGACACCGCCCCCGCCGACGGCCAGGCCCCGCTCTGCCAGGGCGACGCCGGAGCTCCGCTGCTGCGCGACAACGGCGGCAAGACGGAACTCGCCGCCGTAGCCACCCGCTCCTGGCAGGGCGGCTGCCTCGACGCGCCCGCCGCCGAGACCCGCACCGGCGCCACCGCCACCCGCACCGACGACCTCGGCGCCTGGATCACCGCCCGGACCGACCGCTCCTACGCCGTCCTCAACCCCGGCAGCGGACGCTGCCTCAACGCCGCCGGCGCGGGACCCGCCTGGAACAACGGCACGCCGATCGGCGTCTGGGACTGCACCCTCGGAGCGGACAACGAGCAGTTCAAGCTCACCGCGGACGGCCACATCTACAACCCCGCGAGCAACCGCTGCTTCAACGTGTCCGGCGCGGGCCCGGTCTGGAACAACGGCACACCGATCGTCCTGTGGGACTGCAACGCCGACTGGGCCAACGAGAAGTTCGAGTGGACGCCGACCGGGCAGCTGCGCAACCCCGCCAGCGGACGCTGCCTCAACGTCACCGGCGCGGGCCCCGTGTGGGACAACGGCACCCCCGTCGTCGCCTGGGACTGCAGCAACGAGGGCTGGGCCAACGAGAAGTTCCGTGTCATCGCCGACAACGAGATGTCCAATCCGGTGGGTCTCATCAAGAACCCCGCCAGCGGACGCTGCCTCAACCTCACCGGCGCGGGCCCCGTCTGGCCCAACGGCACCAAACTCATCCTGGTCGACTGCGCCGACGTGAACAACGAACACTTCCAGCTCACCGCCGACGGCCACATCTACAACTACGCGAGCAACCGCTGCCTCAACGTCTTCGGCGCCGGCCCCGTGTGGGACAACGGCACCCCCATCGTCGCCTGGGACTGCAGCACCGAGAGCTGGGCCAACGAGAAGTTCGAGTGGACGCCGACCGGCCAGCTGCGCAACCCCGCCAGCGGACGCTGCCTCAACGTCACCGGCGCGGGCCCCGTCTGGAACAACAACACGCCCATCGTCCTGTGGGACTGCAGCAACGAGGGCTGGGCCAACGAGAAGTTCCAGCTCGTCTCGGTCAAGGGCTGACCGCGTCACCGGACTTGACCACCGGCAGTAACCGGTCACCGTCGTGCTTCCGGCACGGAGGTGCCCGGCGACACCGCACCCCGCCTGTGACTCGTCGGGACCTGAAGGACCCCGGGGCTGGGGCCGCCGTGGCGGCCCCAGCCCCGAACGCCATCGGAAGGTCCTCATGCACGGACGTTCCCGGTGCCGCGGCCGTCGCCGCCGGCCGGTTGCCCCGAGGGGACTTCCGGGGCACCGCCTTCGTCGGCGCCCCGACCGTCCGCCGGCTCTGCGAGCAGCGCCTGGTGCCGGTGCTCGCGGGGCGGGATCCCGTACGCGGCCTTGAACGCGCGGCTGAACTCCGACGCACGCGGGAGGCCGCAGGCCACGGCAATGAGATGGACCGGGACGCCGCGCAGCGCGGGGTCGGCCAGGTCCCGGTGGGCCTTCTGCAGGCGCTGGCGGCGGATCGAGGCGGCGAGGGTCTCGCCGCCGCAGTACCGGGTGAACAGGTGATGGAGATGACTGAGAGAGATGTGGTGCGCGGCGGCGACCGTCGCCGGGGACAGGTCGGGGTCGTGGAGGTTGTGCCGGATGAACCCGCGCACACTCTCCATCAGCGCCCGCCGCTGGATCTCCTGCGGCAGGGCGGGAACGGCGTCGAGCTCCCGGGCGACCCAGGCCGCCACCAGGTCCACCACGACCAGCCCGAGCCGGGACGACTCGGCGGGCTGCAAGGAGGCGGCACGGCGCTCCAGGCTGAGAAGGAAGTCCGCCAGCACCGCACCCGTTCCCTCCCGGCCGGAGAGCCTACGCCCGAGCAGGTCACGCACCCGGCGGCCGGGCACCGGCAGCAGCGACCGGGGGATGTCGACGCCCACGGCGGTGACTTCTGGACCTCCCCCGCTCGGGGACCGGTCCCCGAGCATCCGCACGTCGTGCGCGGTGGAGCTGTCGATGAGGGCGAGGTCCCCGACACGGAAGGTCTCCGTCTGGTCCTGGCCGCGCCTGAGCCCGTGGACTCCGGAGGTCAGCAGCGTCAGGTGATACAGCTCCTGGTCCGAACGCCGGACCATCCGCTCCGTGCGCCGGAACCGCGCCGAGGGGAACGACGACCCCAACAGCACCACCGGCCCCAGCTCCGACCACCGCAACTCCGCCTCGAAGCTGTCCGCGTGAGCACTCGTCGCCTCGCACTCCCGCGTCTTGCCCAGCGTCTCCCGCCAGTACTCGAAACGGTCCTTGGCCGACAAACCCTTGCCCCACGGAACCCCCGGGACACCTGCCGCCATCCCCACCCCTCCAGAAAAGCGCTCCCCCCGCCGGGCCGGCGAGGCTCCCCCGGCGACATCATCGACCCCGGCAATGTCCCTGCCAAGTCAGTGCCCGGAGGACACCGGGGAGCAGCCGGCCTTCTACGGCGGGGGTGCGGACGGACAGATCAGCCCGTCCCGCCTGGGCGGTGGAGCGCGGCCGGAAGGGCGGCCTGGCGGGCGGTCAGCCTGCCGTCGCGGTGGCTGCCGTTCAGGGTTCAGCGGCGCCGGTCGGGTCTTCGACGACCGACGACCGGCAGCGCCTTCGTCCAGGGGTTCGCGGCCCACGGGCGCGGCATGCTCCTCGGGACGGCCGGTGGTCCGACGGCCGGGCCACCGTGGCTCGGCCGCCGCCGGGCCGGCTCCCGCCGTTGGCCAAATCCGTGATCAAGAACGTCCCCGTCTGATCGTCGGGGCGAGGGGAAACAAAGGGGGGCGGGCCTGATGTCCGAACGTGTACGACGTGGTTGCGCGGTGGTCGCGAAGGTGGTGCTCGCCGGTGCCGTCGGGCTGGCGGTGTGGGTGTACCTGTCGCTTCGGCCCGAGCCGCAGCCCGACGTCGGGAAGGCGGCGCGCTCGGCCACCGCGCGGGCGGCGGACCGGGCGCTGACCGTCCAACTCGACGGCCAGATCGACCGGTTGCGGGCCGCACTGCCGTGGGCGGCGTACCTGGGGACGACGGTGGCGGACGTCTGCACGACCGACTCGACCACCACGGCCTTCACCTTCACACGGCAGCGGTGGCTCCCGGTGACGTGCACCAGGACCACCACGATGTACGAGGCGTTCGACGGCGACTTCCTCGAACGCCTCGGGCAGCTCGACGCGGCGCTGACCGCCGCGCAGTGGCGTGCCGACTGGAGGGGCTACCCGAGCTACCCACGGCCTCGGCCCGGGCTGGTCGCCGCGTACGACTACTCCCGCCCGTCGCCGACGAGCGGTGCGCCCGACGGAGCCCCTCTGCCGGGATCGGCGAGCGTGCGCTACGACGTGCCGATCACCTCCGACTTCGTCCCTCCCGCCGACTCGATGACCAGGGGCAAGCCGAGCGGATCGGTCGAGGTGGTGCAGGGCCCGCACCTGCCGAACCTCGACGACGGCACGTCCGCGCACGACACCGCGCTCAAGTACCCGACGGTCAAGACACATCACTACGTCGACTGGCAGCAGTACAGCCACGCGCGGCTGGCCGCCGACGCCTACCCGGCGCACGGCGCCGTCCTCGCCGTCTCGATCACCGGAAGCTACAACACCGGCCCGTGACGCTCGCCCGTTCCGGGCGGCCCCGGGACCGCCGGCCGCCCGGCCCGGGTCCGGACCCGGGCCTCGCCGGTGGAAGCGGACGAGCGACAGAAGACCAGCCGACGCCGGAGAGCCACCCGGCAGGGATCCTCGTGCACAACCGGTCTCGGCCGCCGGGCGGCTGTCCCGAAGGGCTAACCGGGGCATCCCCGTGCCCGGGTTGATTCGCGTGCCGGCTCCGCGAGTAGCGCCTGGTGTCGGTGCTCGCGTGGCGGGATCCCGTACGCGGCCTTGAACGCGCGGCTGAACTCGGACGCGCGGGGCATGCCGCAGGCGGCGGCTATGAGGTGGATCGGGGCGCTGCGCAGTGCGGGGTCGGCCAGGTCGCGGTGGGCCCTCTGCAGGCGCTGTCGGCGGATCGAGGCGGCGACCGTCTCGCCGCCGGATTGCCGGGTGAATACGTGGTGCAGGTGGCTGAGGGAGATGTGGTGCGCGGCGGCGACCGTAGCTGGAGACAGGTCGGGGTCGTGGAGGTTGTGCCGGATGAACCCGCGGACGCTCTCCATCAGGGCCCGCCACTGGGTCTCCTGCGGCAGGGTGGGGACGGCGTCGAGTTCCCGGGCGATCCAGGCCGCCACCAGGTCGACCACGACCGTCCCGAGCCGGGACAGCTCGGCGGGTTGCAGCGTGGGGGCCTGACGGTCCAGCCCGAGCAGGAACTCCGCCAGCAGCGCACCCGAGCCCTCGTTCGCGGGCAGCCTCCGGCCGAGCAGGTCACGCAGCAGGCAGCCGGGCACCGGCAGCAGCGACTGGGGGATGTCGATTCCCACCCCGGCCGCGCGGGCGTCCTCCGGGCCGGTGCCGAAGACCCGCACGTCGTACGGGGTCGTATTGTCCACCAGCCACAGCTCCCCGGGCCCGGACCTGTCCCGCTGGTCCTCCCCGCGCCTCAAGGTCTGGGCGCCGGAGGTCAGCAGCGTCAGGTGATACAGCTCCGGACGGTCCGAGCGCCGCACCATCCGCTCGTTGCGGACGAAGCGGACCGACCGGAACGACGTCCAGAACATCGCCACCGGCCCCAGCTCCGACCACCGCAACTCCGCCTCGAAGCTGTCCGCGTGAGCACTGGTCGCCTCGCACTCCCGGGTCTTGCCCAGTGTGTCCCGCCAGTATTCGAAACGGTCCTTCGCCGACAAACCCTTGTCCCACGGAACCCCCGGGACACCTGCCGCCATCCCCACTCCTCCAGAGCGCACTCCCCCGCCGGGCCGGCGAGGTTCCCCCGGCGACATCATCGGCCCCGGCAATGTCCCTGCCAAGTCCGTGTCCGAAGGACGCCGGAAGCGAGGAGCCGACGCGCACGGATGCACACGGCTGCGTCTGCCGGGCTTACGTCTCCGGCGCCCGCTTGAAGGCCGACCTCGACCGGGCCGCACAGAATCCGGGCCAGGTGCGGAGACCTCCGACGTTCCGCGCCTGTGTGCCAGGGATCGCATCCCGCCCGGCCCAAGCCCGGGTTCCCTTCGAAGATCAAGCGATAGGCGTTGAGTCATAGGCTGAGGTGAAGTTGTAGCGAGATACCCGACACGGTCGCTGACGCACTGCGGGCACTCCAGCCGGCCGGGCCGGCCTTCACCGTGAGCTCCGGCTCCGAGCCCGCCTTCCCGCCGATCGGACCCCGGGCACGGCCGACACGGACGCGACGAGGTGGATCCGGCCTCAGGGGCCGAAGGCCCGGGGTGCCCACTGGTCGAGGTAGTCGGCGATCGGCCGCAGCTCGGTGGTGAGGAGCCGTTGCTGCGCCGCCACCCACGGCTCGGCGAGGACGGTGGCGATCGCGCCGGGGAAGGTGGAAAAGCGTGCGCAGGCCAGGACGGAAGCCCGCAGCTGCGGACCGGGCAGGTGCAAGAGCCCGGTGCGCAGGATGTTCTGGAGCCACGGCTGCTGCTCCGGCCGGTACGGCGGAAGTGTCCGGAAGCGGTGGGTGACGACGGCCCCGGGGATGCCGAGCGAGGGACGCCCCGCGCGCCACCACCGCAGTGCCAGCTCCACGTCCTCCAGCCCGAATCCGCTGAAGGCCGCGAAGCCTCCTTCCATGAGGAAGCGGTCCCGGACGACCGCCAGGCAGCCGCCGGGGAGGAGACCGACCTCGATGGGTCCGGGCCCGGCCACCGGGCGCCAGCGGTAGGTCAGCAGGGCGTCCACGAGTTCGGCCCCGCAGCCCACGAACCGGCTGTCGGAGGCGTCCCGCACCGCGGGTCCGACCAGCGCGTCCGGCGTGCGCTCGAGCGCGGCCACGAGCGGTGTCAGCCACCGGTCGTCCACCGCGCAGTGGGCGTCGAGGAAGACGAGGACCGGTTGGTCCGCAGCCCGCGCGCCGCGGTTGCGGGCCGCGGCCACGCCGACATGGTCCCCGCGCAGCGTCCGCACCCACGACGGCCAGTCCCGCTCGCAGCCGCCGTCCGTGCTGCCGTCGTCGACGAGGACGAGTTGCCGCGGCCGCACGCACGCGCTCGCCACCGACCGGATGGTCTCGGTGACGCGGTCACCCTCCTGGTAGGCGCAGACGACGACGGAAACGGGCACCGAGGAGCGCATGCCGGCGTCACCGATGCGGTGGAACGGCGGGTTGCGGACCGGCGGCGGCGAGCTCCGGCGGCAGGTCGCCGACCACCGAGGCGGGCGTCCGGGCCCGGCTCCAGAAGCTTCGGCACTCCGGCAGCAGACGGCCGTGCCGGGCGGTGTCCACCCAGGTGTACCGCTCCGGTTCCCGGGTCAGGGCGAACCCGCGCAGCAGCGCGAACTCGCAGAACCTGCCGAACCCGGCGGCGTGCGCGTAGTCGCTGATCGACTGGCCGTGTGCGTCCCGGCAGTGGGCACGGAGCCCGGCATACACGTGCCGGGGGACGACCAGGGGCGGCGGCTCGGTCACGTCCGGTCGCACCGGTTCACCGAAGAATGCGGTCGGGCACCGCCGCCAGCCGTCCGACTCCGGCCGGGCACCGCCCGAGTCGAAGGCCATCCGTGGCCGGCCGCAGTCGAACAGACGGGCCGTCAGCTCGCACGGCGCCGTGAACACCTGGTCCGAGTCCAGGTGCAGGATCATGTCCGCGTCCGTGTAGCGGTCCGCGTTGAGCTTGGTGATCTGCTGGCCGAGGTAGTCGTCGGCGTAGTCGCGGCACGTGGACAGACGCACGCCCGTCGACTCGATCGCCGACGGCTCCATACGTTCCAGGCTCGACCGCGGCACGACCACGACGACCTGGCGGTGGCCCGACGCGAACAGGGCGATGGAGCGCAGCGCCAGGGCCAGCCACTGCCGGTCCCGGTGGTAGGACCGGATGAAGACGTCGATGGTCGGGGTCACTCGACGGGCTCGTCCCCGATGCCGATCGTGGGTCCCGGGGTGCCCGTGATGCCGCCGGGCGGCAACGTCATCAGGAGTTCGTCGAACCCGGGGAAGACCTCGGCCCACCGCGTGTCGCCGGCCCAGTGCGGCGCGATCCCCGCCGCGAGTGCGAGGTGGAATCCCGTGAGCCGGGAGATCCGGGCCCGGTCGAGGTTGAGGGCCAACGCATCGCCGAGACGGGTGGCGTCCAGGCCGAGTTCCTTCAGCACCGCGGGCGGGCTCGCCGAATACGCCGTGAACTCGGCCCCGCCGGTCAGGATCCGGGCCTGCCGGGGCACGAAGCCGACGTCGGCGAGCTCACCGGAGACGACCGCCGACTGCTCGTTGACGAACAGGGACACCCAGTCCACGCCCGCGCCCGCCAGGTCCTCGAAGAGGAACTTCGTCATCGCCGCCGCCAGCCCCACATTGGTGGCGTCCCGCACGGACAGGAACGCCGGGGTGAGCAGCGACTGCCCGTTGTCGCTGACCACCGCCACCGCCATGCCACGCAGGGTCCTCGCACCGATGCCGGACGGCGGCCACGGACGCTCTTCGAACGCCACGGCGATCCTGGTGCGGGCCCTCGCCGTGAGCGGGGCGAGGACCTCGTCGAGCAGGTGCCCGAGGCCGAGCCGTCTGAGGAAGTGGGCCAGCTCCGGCCGGTACTCGCCGAGGAGATCGGTGGTGATCCGCAGTTCCAGACGGTCGTTCAGCTCGTCGTGAAGGTTGTTCATCGCTTCTCCTCGCTGGTACTGCTGTCGTCCACGTCGTAGAGCCATGCCACCGCCGAGTACCGCACACCGGTGCGCACCGGGCGCACCTCGTGCAGCACGTCGGAGCGGAAGGTGACGATGGAGCCGGCTTCCAGCCGGATGTTCTCGGGCGCCACGGTGCCGTCGGGCCGCGGAACGTAGAGGACCAGCGCTCCGCCATCGAAGGAGGGGAGGCCGTCGTGCGGTGTCGCGTCGTTCAGCAGGCAGACGATCGACAGCCGTCGATGGCGGACGACGGCGGGATCCAGTGGGTCGTCGGAGCTGTCCCGGTGGGCGCGGAAGAGTCCGCGCTCGGCATAGCTGCAGAACTTCGGGCCGTCCAGTGCGGCCCGTCGCCATCCCTCGTCCTCGATCGTCCTCCGTGCCACCTCCCGCATCGCGGTGACGACGGGCTTCGACCGCTCGGGCGCCAGCAGGTGCTCCGAGCAGCTGCGCATGCTCAGGTCGACCACGTCCTCGCTGCGGCGCAGCACCGGGCCGGTGATGGCGGCGGACCGGGCCATGGCCTCGACGGCGGCGCGGCAGTCCTGCGGTGACAGCGCGTTGCGCCAGATTCTCGGCTGCGCCTCGTTACGCCCTTCACGGCTGGGAGTTCCGGTCCGCATCCTTCTCCCGCTCTCGGTTGGTCGTGCGAGGGCAACGGGAAACCCGCGCGATAAGTTAACCAACGGTGATGGCATCGTCGTGGAAGGTGATCGTCCGGGAGTGTGCCGTGTCTCCGTCGTCGGCTCACGCATCCCCTTCCGGGACCGGCCGGGCCCACCGCCGACAGGACGGGCCGCACGGCCGTCCGGCAGCGGCAGGTCGTCGCAGGCGTTCGGGCGACCAGAGACCGACGGGCAGCAGGCAGGCGGCGCCGACGCGGCAGGGCGGCTCGGCGGCGGGCGGTGAGGTCAGGCGCGCAGGGGCCGCGGCCGGGCAGGCACCGCCTCCTGACGGCCGGCCGGCGGCTCGCCGTGCTCGGGCTCGTCTGCGCCGGAGATCTGCATACCGGGCTCCACCCCGACGGTGCCACCCGCGTCGCTGGTCGGTTCCTTGGTGTGCCGGCACGGCACGACGCTGCGGGACGCCGGCCCGGGCGCGCACGGGAACCAGGTGGGATCTCCCCGGAAATTGGCGTCCGCGCCCCCGGCGGCCGAGAATCTCGGGGATCACCCGTCACGGGCGGATCACCGCGGCGGGCGGGCAGAGGACGAAAGAGGTGCCCAGGTGGGCGAGGACCGGTTGATCACCGGCCGGTACCGGCTGCTGGAGCGGATCGGCAGCGGCGGCATGGGAACCGTGTGGCGGGCCGAGGACGAGCTGCTGGGCCGCGACGTGGCCGTGAAGGAGCTGCGGATCCGCCCGGAGCTGTCGCCCGAGGAGACCGCGACCCTGCTGGAGCGGACCCTCCGCGAGGCGCGCAGCGCCGCCCGGATCAGCCAGCGCAACGTCGTGGTGGTGCACGACGTCGTGGAGCACGAGGGGCTCCCCTGCGTGGTGATGGAGTACGTCCCCTCCCGCACCCTTGCCGCGGTCCTCGCCGAGGACGGGCCGCTGCCCGCGGCGGACGCCGCCCGGATCGGGCGTGGGATCCTGGCCGGGCTGCGGGCCGCCCACGCCGCCGGCGTCGTGCACCGCGACGTCAAGCCCGGCAACGTCCTGCTCGCGCTCGACGGCCGGGTCGTGCTGACGGACTTCGGCATCGCCACCATCGCGGGCACCTCCAGCCTGACCAGGACCGGCGAACTGGTGGGATCCGTCGACTACCTGGCACCGGAGCTGGTCCGCGGCGGCACCCCGACCCCCGCCTCCGACCTGTGGGCGCTGGGCGTCACCCTGTACCAGGCCGTGGAGGGGCTGTCTCCGTTCCGCAGGGCGACCGCGATCGAGACCGTCATGGCGATCGCCGCCGACCCGCCGGAGCCGCCGCTGCGCGCCGGTCCGCTCACGCCGCTGATCGGGTCGCTGCTGGAGAAGGAACCGCTGGAGCGGCCCACGGCCGAGGTCGCGGAGCTGCTGCTCGACGACACCGCGGCGGGGTGCGCGAAGCCGGCAGACGGGACGGAGCACGGCCCGGGCCTGACCGTCAGGAACGGTGGAGCCCCCGTTCACGCCGTGCCCGGGCCCGCAGCCGCAAGTGGCGCGCACACCGTGGCTCAGCCTCCCGGCACGCTCGTCACACCGGGCGCCCTCGCCGGGGATCGGCTGCCTGCCACGCCCGCAGCCCGCCCCGCCGTGCGGCGGACCCGCCGCCGAACCGGACTCCGCTGGAGCGTCGCCGCCGCGTTGGCAACGGCCGCCGCAGCCGGCGGTGTCCTCGTCCTGGACCCCGGCCTGCGCCCCGGGAAGCACGAGGCACAGGCCGAACCGGTGCCGTCCCCGGCGACGTCGTCCCCGGCAGGCGCGGCCGGCGCGTCGTCCGTGAGCCCGGCCGGGCCGTCCCCGGCCGCGTCCTCCCCGGCCGTCCCGGGCGGCACCGGCCCGGTGGCCGTCCCCGCCGGGTCCGGCATCCGCCGGGACCCGGCCGGCTTCTCGCTGGCCGTCCCCGACGGCTGGGTGCGCGACACCGACGCCGCCGGCCGGGTCTTCTACCTCTCGCCGGACCACGCCTTCCGGATCGGCGTCCACCCCACCACCCCGAGCGGTCAGGGCATGCTGGCCGAACTCCGGAAGCAGGACGCCGCCGGCCCGCGGACCAACCCGGGCTACCGTGGCGGCAGCGTCCAGCCCACGGTCTTCCACGGCACCGCCGACGCCGCCCTGTGGCTGTGGACCTGGGACGGCTACCCGGAGGACGGATTCGGTGCCCGGCGCGTGCAGGACATCTCCTGGACCGAGCAGGGCCGCAGCTACGACTTCTGGGTCTCCGCGCCGGCCGGTCGCCTCGACGAGGCCAACCGCTACTTCCAGATCGTGTCGGCCACCTTCCGGATCGGCTGAGACCCGGTCACCTCTGCGGCCACCGAGCGGCGCGCGGACGCCGCAGCTCGGCGACATCGAACTCCGTCATCGGCTCCACAGCCCGTTTCGCCACCGCCTCCGGGCCGGCCGGCAGTCCGGGCGGCCCGGAGGCGCCTTCCCGCCGCCGCGTCTTTGGGTGCGTCCCGGGGGGCGACCAGGCCGTGCGGTGCGAGACCGCCGAACGCGGCGAGGGCGTCGGCGCGCGCCGTGGTGGTCCCAGCCGTCGGGGTTGTCGGTGCCGCACTGATAGGGCGGGGCGGCCCGGGCGGGGCGGGCTACTTCCAGACCGCTGCGAAGTGCGCGGCGTAGCCGCGCATGCCGTGGACGAGGGAGACTCCCACGACGAGTCCCGGGTTGTTGACGAACCTGGCCGACGCGACGTCCGGCTGGGACAGCACGGTGGTCGTCCCGTCGGGGTTCCAGCGCAGCGCCGTCTGGAACTCGCGGGCGGGGTCGCCGGTCCAGGAGTACCCGACGACGGTGCCGTCGTCGTTGATCGCGGTGGCGGAGCTGGAAACCGGGCCCGACGCCTTCGGCCCGAGCAGCGTCGCCGTACCGTCCGGGGCCCACTTCGTGGCGCTCCCCAGCGTGCCGGCCGAGGCGGCCGTGCCCGCCACCGTGCCCGAGCCGTTGACCGCCGTCACCCGGCCGAAGTCGGCCACCTGCGTGATGGAACCGTCGGCATGCCAGATCAGGCCGAGCGTGGCCGCGGGGCTGGGCCCGCCGAAGCCGATCACGACACCGGCGTCGTTGATCCCGACGGCCCCGCTGTCGGCCCAGCCCGTCGGGGAGTTCAGGGCGGCGGGGGTCCCGTCCGGGCTCCAGAGCACCGCGTGCCGCGGACCCACGCTGTCGGCGCCCTGGGAGTACCCGACGGCCACGCCCGAGCTGTTGATCCCGGACACGACGGTGCGGACGTCGTCGCCCAGCGGCTCCAGCTCGACCGCCATCCCGTCCGGAGCCCAGGCCACGGCGTGCTGCTGTCCGGCGTCCGCCCACGAGGAACCGATCACCACGCCGGTGCTGCTGACCGCGGCGGCCCGGGCGTCGGTGTCACCGGGCAGCGGATCCAGGGCGGTGGCCGTGCCGTCGGGGGCCCAGGTCACCGCGTGCGTCCCGGACTGCCGGCGGGAGGACCCGACCACGGTGCCCGCGTCGTTGACACCGAAGGCCTGGTCCTCGGTGTCACCCTCCAGTGGGGCGAGCACGGTGGGCGTGAGGTCCGCGTTCCACCGAATCGCGCGGCGCGCCGAGTTGGTGCCTTCTCCGTACAGCCACCCGACGACGACACCGTTGTCGTTGACCCCGGTGGGCTCGCTGAACTGCGTGCCGGCCGGGGTCGCCAGCACCAGGGGCGCCGGGGCCGCCGGAGCGGTGTCGGCCACCGCCGCCGGGGCCACCGCGGCCGCAGGGCCGACGGCCAGGACCACGACGGTGGCGGCGACGGCGGTGGCGAGAGGGGTCGATCGCGAGGTGCGCTTGCTCATGATGGGCAGCTCCTGTCTCAATCGGCATCACGGAGACACCGTCAAGTTGACTGTGTGTCAACTGTCCGTCCTCGGACCGAACATCAGTCTCAGGCATCGCGGGCACACCCCGCAGCCCGATCGCCGATCTGCCCACGGCCGGCCGATCCGCTGCCGGGGCGACGGCAACGCCCGAGGGTGGCGGTCCCTGCGGGGCGTAGCCGCCGCCATGCCGGCGTTTCACCTGGAGCGCCCGCCTCACACCGTGGGGGTTCGGACACCTCGACGGGTGACCGCGGCGGCCCCGACCCGCGACGATGCGGTTACGATCAACTGGTAATCCCATCGCAGGTTTGGATGACATGACTGACCCTCAGCTGGCCGATCTCCTGGCCCATGTACGCGAGCACTCGCCCTTCTACCGCGACCTCTACGCCGGACTGCCCGGCGACGTCGCCGACCTGTCGGCGCTGCCGCTGATCGACCACACCGCCTACTGGGGCGCCCACGGCATCGAGCGCAGCGATCTGCTCACCGGCCCGCACCAGGACGGCATCGTTTTCAAGACCGGCGGCACCACCGGCGCACCGCGCGTCTCGGTCTACACCCGCGACGAATGGCGTGCGATGGCCCGGCGCTTCGGCGGCGGGCTGCCCGCCGCCGGGGTGCGCGCGGGCGACCGGGTGGCCAATCTGTTCTACGCCGGGGAGCTGTACTCCAGCTTCGTCTTCACCCTCAACGCCTTCCAGGAGGCGCCGGTCCCGGTGGTGCAGCTGCCGATCGGCGGTGCGGCGCCGCTGGACTTCACCATCGAGGCCCTGCGCGACTTCCGCGCCACGGTGATCTCCGCGCCGCCGACCTCGCTGTGCCGGCTGGCCCGTCAGGTGGCCGAGACCGTGGGGACGCTGCCGCAGGTCCGGCTGGCGCTGTTCGCCGGAGAGGCCTTCTACGGCGACCAGTTGGCGCTCATGGCCGCCGCCTTCCCGAACGCGCGGGTCCGCTCGATCGGCTACGCCAGCGTGGACGCGGGTATCCTCGCCGGGCCGGTGGCGGACGAGCCGGACACCCGGGTGCACGAGGTGTTCGGCACCGACAAGGTGATCGAGCTGCTCGACCCCGAGAGCGGCGAGCCGATCACCGAGGAGGGCCGTGCGGGCCGGGTCATCGCCACCGACCTGGTGCGTCGCCTGATGCCGGTGATCCGCTACCCGGTCGGCGACATCGCCGAGTGGGTCGACTACCCGCGACGCCGCTTCCGGCTGCTCGGCCGTTCCGAGGAGGGTGCCCGGGTCGGCGTGGTCACCGTCTACCTGGAGGACCTGCGCGCCATGGCCGCCCGGGCCGACCGCCAGGGTGCGGTCGGCGACCTGCAGGTCGTGCTCCGCCGCCGCGAGGCCAAGGACGAACTGCTCCTGCGGGTGGCCGGCCCGGCCCGGTCGGCCGACTTCGAGCGGGAGCTGCTCGCCGTGCTGGACGAAGCCCGGCCGATGTTCGGCGCGGAAGTGCGGAAGGGGAACATCCACCCGCTCGCCTTCGAGTGGGTCGGCCCGGACGGACTGGACATCAACCCGCGCACGGGCAAACTGATCCGTCTCGTCGACCAGCGCGCGAACTGACGTCCGGGCCCGCGGCGGACCGGCAGGAACGCGGGGAACCGCGCGACCGGCCATGCGGCATCCCAAGCCGCATGGC
>NZ_JBHYWI010000085.1:15271-36499 GCF_042751525.1 Kitasatospora sp. NPDC059408 | reverse complement strand
GCAGGGTGACCCAGCGGTTCTCGACGGCCGGCAGCAGCGAGTCCTGCTGGGCCTTGGAGAAGCGGTGGATCTCGTCCAGGAAGAGCACCGTCTCGCGGCCGGACATGCCGACGGCCCGCCGGGCGCCGTCGATGACCGCGCGCACCTCCTTGACGCCGGCGGTGATCGCGGACAGCTCGACGAAGCGCCCCTCGACGGCCTGGCTGATGACGTGCGCGAGCGTGGTCTTGCCGGTGCCGGGCGGGCCCCAGAGGATCACCGAGCTGGTCGCGGCCGGCCCGCGCGAGCCGGACACCAGCCGGCGCAGCGGCGAGCCGGCCTTGAGCAGCCGGCGCTGCCCGGCGACCTCGTCCAGGGTGCGCGGGCGCATCCGCACGGCCAGTGGGGCCCGGCCGGGCTCCTTGGCCTGGCGTTCCTCGGCGGCGGCGGTGAAGAGGTCCGGTTCGTCCACACCGGAAGCCTATGCGAGGGTGCGGACAGGCCTACCGCTTCCGGCGGTCCAGCAGGACGACCTCGAACTCCTCCACCGACACGATGGTGGCGCCGACGGCGGCCGAGGCCTGCGCCCGGGCGTCGGCCTGCGGCCCGCGGGAGGCCTCCAGGCTCGCCCGGTCGGCGAAGATCGTGCCCACCACGGCCCGGCCGCGCGCCCGGTCGACGAGCATCGCGCCGGTGACGAAGCCGTCGGTCTTCTCCAGCAGGGGCAGCGCCCGCTCCCGGAAGACCTCCGCCAGCCGGTCCACCTTGGCCGGGTCGACCTCGGCCCGCACCAGCCGGAACCCGGCACCCGGCCCGGCGTCACCGGGCGGGGCCGCCGCGACGGCCTCCCACACGTCGGTGGCCACGGTGCCGGCCAGCGGCGCGAGCAGCTCGGCCCGGCGCTCGCCGAGCTCCCGGTCGCTGTCCCGCTCGGCCTGCGCGGTGTCCCACCACGAGCTCATGGTGATCTTGCCCAGCGCCCGGTCGGCGTACAGCCCGTAGCCGAGGTAGCCCGGCTGCGGGGCGAGCAGCCCGACGGCCTCGGTGCGGAGCCCGTCGAGGGTCCGGTCGATCCGATCGGGGTGCCCGGTGGCATAAACGGTACGGACGAACATGAGCACGCCTCCCGACGTCGCAGGGCGCCACGGGGGCCCGATCGCAGGAGTGCGGCGCCCGGAGAAGCCCCGTCTACTCCAGTCTGGCAGCGTGGTCCGGAACGTACTTCTGGAGGTCGCGCGGGGGCCGCTGGTAGCCGCGCGGGGCCGGGCGCGGCGGCAGGGCGATCCTCGGCGCGGCCACCTCGTGGTACGACACGGTGGACAGCAGGTGGGCGATCATGTTGACCCGGGCCCGGCGCTTGTCGTCGCTCTCCACCACGTGCCACGGCGAGTCCGGGGTGTCGGTGTAGACGAACATCTCGTCCTTGGCCCGCGAGTAGTCCTCCCAGTGGGTGATCGACTCGACGTCCATCGGGGAGAGCTTCCAGCGCTTCATCGGGTCCTCCAAGCGGTCCCGGAAGCGCCGCTCCTGCTCGGTGTCGCTCACCGAGAACCAGTACTTGCGCAGCAGGATGCCGGCCTCGATCAGCATCCGCTCGAAGGTCGGGCACTGGTGCAGGAACTGCCAGTACTCCTCGTCGGTGCAGAAGCCCATCACCCGCTCGACCCCGGCCCGGTTGTACCAGCTGCGGTCGAACAGCACGATCTCCCCGGCCGCCGGCAGCTGCTCGACGTACCGCTGGAAGTACCACTGGCTCTTCTGCCGCTCGGTCGGGGTCGGCAGCGCCGCGACCCGGGCGATGCGGGGGTTCAGATACTCCGTCACCCGCTTGATCGCGCCGCCCTTGCCCGCCGCGTCGCGGCCCTCGAAGACGACGACCAGCCGGGCGCCCTCGACCCGCACCCACTCCTGGAGCTTCACCAGCTCCTGCTGGAGCCGCAGCAGTTCCCGCTCGTACGGCCGCTTCGCCAGTCGCTGCACCTTGGCCACCCGGGATCCTCCGTCCAACCGCTGATGATCCCTCACGGTAGGCGCCGAAGGCCGGATCCGCAGGTCGTGGGCGGACGTGGGCGGCAGCGGCGGCCCCCTGAACCGCCGCTGCCGCACTCCCCCGATCACCGGTCGCGAGACCGAACGATCAACCTTCGCCCAGACCTGCCGGACCGGTCCAATTTCCGGTTCCATAACCTTGGGGCATGGATATCGACACCCGCCTGCTGCGCAGCTTCGCCGCGGTCTGCGAGGAGGGACAGCTCACGGCCGCCGCGGCCCGGCTGTTCGTCTCCCAGCCGACGCTGACCAAGCAGATCCGCCAGCTGGAGACGCTGCTCGGGGTCGAACTCTTCGAGCGCTCGCGCCGGGGCATGACCCCCACCCCGGCCGGCCGCGCGCTCGCCCAGCACGCCGGCGCGATGCTGGCCGGCTGGGACGAGGCGCTGCGCGCCACCAGGGCGGCGGCCGCCGAGCAGGTGGCGACGCTGCGGGTGGGGTTCGAGGGCGGCATCATCAACCTGATGACCCGCAGCACGGTCGCCGACTTCTCCCGGCGGATGCCCGGCTGGCAGGTGGAGCTGCGGCAGAACAACTGGTTCGACCCGACCTCGGGCCTGGCCACCGGCGAGATCGACCTCACCCTCTGGCACGCGCCGCCCTACCTGGCCTCGCAGTACAACGTCGCCGTGCTGGGCGAGGAGCCGCGGGTGGTGGCGATGCCCGCCGGGCACCGGCTGGCATCGCTGGCGGAGGTACGGCTGGCGGACCTCCTGGACGAGCCGTTCGTCGCGATCCCGCACGAGGCCGGGCACTGGCGCGAGTACTGGCTCGCCGGCGAGGAGCGGCGTGGGCGTCCGGTGCGGATCGGCGCGGTGGCGCACAACACCGACGAGTGGCTGGCCGCGGTGGTGTGCGGCCAGGGCATCGGGATCGCACCGGAGACCATGAGCCGACTGGCACCGCGCGAGGACGTCGCGTACCGGCCGGTGGCGGACCTGAGTCCGAGCCAGGTCGGGCTCTACTGGCCCAGGGACCGCCAACTCACCCCGGCGATGGCCGCGTTCGTGCACAGCAGCCGGGCCACGTTCGGCTCCGCGGGCCGGGACCAGGGCACGCCCTAAGCCGCGGCCTCGAACGGCTCGGGGTAGCGGCACAGCCCGCGCGGCGCGCCGTCGTACCCGGGCAGCGCGAGCGTCTGGAAGTACGCCTCCGGCACCTCGAACGGGCCGGTCACCTCGTGCAGCCGGGCCGGCGCGAAACCGAACCGGCGGTAGTAGGCCGGGTCGCCGAGGACGACCACGAGCTTCTCCCCCGCCTCCTCGGCCGCCGACAGCGCCGCGCGCACGACGAGTTCGCCGACGCCCTTGCGCTGCCACTCCGGCGCGACCGCGACCGGCGCGAGCGCGAGGCCCTCGCCGTCCGCGCCGACCCGCAGCCGGGTCAGCAGGGCGTGCCCGATCACCAGCCCGCCGTCGTCGACCGCCACCACCGAGAGCCCGGGCAGCCAGGCCGGGTCGCGCCGCAGCGCGTCCACGAGGTCCGCCTCGTCCGGGCCCGGGAACGCCGCCATGTGGACCCGCCGGGTGGCCGGCGCGTCGTCCGGACATTCGACTCTGGTTCTGACCTTCATGGGTGGTCAACCCTCCCTGTGTCACACGTCCTTGTGGACCGGCCCCGGACGGTGGGTGGACCGTCCGGGGCCGTTGCAGGTTAGCCGATGGTGCGTCAGCCCTTGGGCTGCGCCTCGGACTTGGCGTCCTCGCGGACCTTGGGCTGGGCGTCCACGCCGGCCTCGCGGCGCTGCGCCGGGGTGATCGGGGTCGGGGCGCCGGTCAGCGGGTCGCCGCCGGTGGACGTCTTCGGGAAGGCGATGACGTCCCGGATGGTGTCGTACCCGCCGAGGAGGGTGACGATCCGGTCCAGGCCGAAGGCGACGCCACCGTGCGGCGGCGGGCCGTAGTTGAAGGCGTCCAGCAGGAAGCCGAACTGCGAGGCCGCCTCCTCCTCGGACAGGCCGATCGCGTCGAACGCGCGCTTCTGGACGTCCCGCTGGTGGATACGGATCGAACCGCCGCCCAGCTCCGAGCCGTTGAGCACGAGGTCGTAGGCGTTGGACAACGCCGAGCCCGGGTCGGTGTCGAAGGTGGCCAGCGACTCCGCGGTCGGGGCGGTGAACGGGTGGTGCACCGCGTGCCAGCCCTGGAACTCGCCCTTGTCGTCCTCGATCGGCTCGAACATCGGGAAGTCGACGACCCAGAGGAAGGCCCACTGCGACTCGTCGATCAGCTCGCAGCGGCGGCCGATCTCCAGACGGGCGGCGCCGAGCAGCTCCTGCGAGGCGCGCTCCTTGCCGGCCGCGAAGAAGATCGCGTCGCCGTTCTTGGCGCCGGCGGCGGCGGCCAGGCCGGCCAGGTGCTCCTCGGAGAGGTTCTTGGCGACCGGGCCGCGCAGCTCGCCGGTCTCGGCGTCGATGACGACGTAGGCCAGGCCGCGGGCGCCGCGCGCCTTGGCCCAGTCCTGCCAGGCGTCGAGGGCCTTGCGGGGCTGCGAGGCGCCGCCCGGCATGACCACGGCGCCGACGTACGGGGCCTGGAAGACGCGGAACTCGGTGCCCTTGAAGTACGCGGTGAGGTCGGTGAGTTCCTGGCCGAAGCGGACGTCCGGCTTGTCGGAGCCGTAGCGGGACATGGCGTCCGCGTAGGTCATCCGCGGCAGCGGGTTCGGGACCTCGTAGCCGTGCACCTCGCGCCAGATGGCGCCGACGATCTTCTCGCCGAGGGCCAGGATGTCCTCCTGGTCGACGAACGAGGCCTCGATGTCCAGCTGGGTGAACTCCGGCTGCCGGTCGGCGCGGAAGTCCTCGTCGCGGAAGCAGCGGGCGATCTGGTAGTAGCGCTCCATGCCGGCCACCATCAGCAGCTGCTTGAACAGCTGGGGCGACTGCGGCAGGGCGTACCAGTGGCCGGGCTGCAGGCGAACCGGGACGAGGAAGTCGCGGGCGCCCTCGGGGGTGGAGCGGGTCAGGTACGGCGTCTCGATGTCGAGGAAGTCGTTCTCCTCCATCACCCGGCGGATGATGTTGTTGACCTTCGAGCGCAGTCGCAGGCCCTTGGCCGGGCCCTCGCGGCGCAGGTCCAGGTAGCGGTAGCGCAGCCGGACCTCCTCGTTGACCGTGCCCGGCTCGTACTCGGCGACCGGGAACGGCAGCGGCGCGGCCTCGGAGAGGACCTCGATGTCGCTGACGACGACCTCGACGGCGCCGGTCGGGATGTCGGGGTTCTCGTTGCCCTCGGGGCGCACCCGGACGTCGCCGACGACCTTGACGCAGTACTCGGCGCGAAGGCCGTGCACCGAGTCCAGGTCGCGGACCACGATCTGCACGGTGCCGGAGGCGTCGCGCAGGTCGATGAAGGCCACGCCGCCGTGGTCGCGGCGGCGGGCGACCCAGCCGGCCAGGGTGACGGTGGTGCCTGCGTGCTCCGGGCGGAGCGTGCCCGCGTCGTGCGTGCGGATCACAGCTGCTTCTCCTTCAGGGTGGTGACGAGTGCGTCGAGGGCGACGGGGGACTGCTCGCCGGTGCTCATGTCCTTGAGCTGGACGACGCCCTCGGCGAGGTCCCGGTCCCCGGCGATCAGGGCGAAGCGGGCGCCGGACCGGTCGGCGGACTTCATGGCGTTCTTGATGCTCTTGACGCCGAAGGCGAGGTCGGTGGCGACGCCGGCCCGGCGCAGCTCGACCACCTTGGCGAACAGCAGGTTCTTGGCCTCCTCGCCGAGCGCGACGGCGTAGACGGAGGTGGCGGCCGGCAGGTCGAGGACGACGCCCTCGGCCTCCAGCGCGAGGTAGGTGCGGTCCACGCCGAGGGCCCAGCCGACGGACGGCAGCGCCGGGCCGCCGATCATCTCGGACAGGCCGTCGTAGCGGCCGCCGCCGCCGATCGCGGACTGGGCGCCGAGGCCGTTGTGCACGAACTCGAAGGTGGTGCGGGTGTAGTAGTCCAGGCCGCGCACGAGCTTGGGGTCGTCGGTGAACGCGACGCCGTTGGCGGTGAGCAGCTCGCGGACCTTCTCGTCGTACGCCTTGCAGTCCTCGCACAGGAAGTCGCGCAGCATCGGCGCGCCGACGAGCTGCTCCTGGACGGACTCGCGCTTGTCGTCGAGGACGCGCAGCGGGTTGATCTCGGCGCGGCGGCGGGTCTCCTCGTCCAGGTCGAGGCCGGAGAGGAAGTCGATCAGGGCGGCGCGGTAGACCGGGCGGCACTGCTTGTCGCCGAGGCTGTTGAGCAGCAGCGTGTAGTTCGACAGGCCCAGCGAGCGGAACGCGTCGTCGGCGAGGATGATCAGCTCGGCGTCCAGGGCCGGGTCCTCGGCGCCGATGGCCTCGGCGCCGACCTGGGAGAACTGGCGGTAGCGGCCGGCCTGCGGGCGCTCGTAGCGGTAGTACGAGCCGGAGTACCAGAGCTTGACCGGCAGGTTGCCCAGCTTGTGCAGGTTGGCCTGGAGCGCGGCGCGCAGCACCGAGGCGGTGCCCTCGGGGCGCAGCGCGAGGTCCTCCTTGCCGCGCTTGGTGAGGGAGAACATCTCCTTGGTCACGATGTCGGTGGACTCGCCGACGCCGCGGGAGAACAGCTTCACGTCCTCGAAGACCGGGGTCTCGATGTAGCCGTAACCGGCCCGGCGGGCGGGCGCGGCGATGCGCTCGCGGATCGCCAGGAAGGTCGCGGAGCTGGGGGGCAGCAGGTCGTAGGTGCCCTTGGGGGCGGTGAAGGTGCTCAACTTCTCTTCCGTCACATTCCTCGTCGCGGGAAAGCCGGGGCGCCGGCCGCCCCCGCTGCCTGTCGGAGGTAGGGGTTGGTGGCGCGCTCGCGGCCGATGGTGGTCTGACCGCCGTGGCCGGAGAGGACCACGGTGGAATCGTCGAGGGGCAGGCACACCCGGGCCAGCGACCGCATGATCGCCTCGCTGTCCCCGCCCGGGAGGTCGGTGCGCCCGATGGAGCCGGCGAACAGCAGGTCGCCCGAGAAGAGCACCGGGGGGAGGTCCTCGGCTCCGGGCGTCCGGAAGGTCACCGACCCCCCGGTATGGCCCGGGGCGTGGTCCACGGTGAGCCGCAGGCCGGCCAGCTCCAGCACGCTGCCGTCGGTGAGCTCGCGGACGTCGTCGGGCTCGCCGACGGTGAGCTCGCCCATCAGCTGGGTGCCCAGGGAGCGGCCGAGCGCCTTCTCCGGGTCGGCCATCATGTACCGGTCCTCGGGGTGGATCCAGGCCGGGACGCCGCGGGCGCCGCAGACCGGGACCACCGAGGCGACGTGGTCGATGTGGCCGTGGGTGAGCAGCACGGCGACGGGCTTCAGCCGGTGCTCGCGGACCAGTTCCTCGACGCCGGCCGCGGCCTGGTGGCCGGGATCGACGATGACGCACTCCTCACCGGGCCCCGGCGCGACCAGGTAGCAGTTGGTGCCCCAGGCTCCAGCGGGGAATCCGGCGATGAACACGCGCGTCCTTCGGTGTGCGGCGACAGGCCGTGACGGCTGCCAGTACGGATGCTGCCAAGAGTGATTTAGGGGCAGCCTACCGGCGGTGCGGGTCCGGTTGCGAACCAGATTGGGGTGCCGGGCGCGGTTCGCCTGACAGGTTCACCGCCTTCTTACGGGCCGGGTCCCTACACTTGGCCGCCGATGGATGCGATGATCCGCTCCGGAATCCTTCACCATCCCTCCTCGCCCGCGATCGGGCGGGAGGCCCAGCGCACATCGTTCAGGAGACACGGCCGGTGGTCAGCAGCGAACAGCGGCGGCGGCAGCTCGCCCGCGAGAAGTACGAGCGCCAGATGGAGCGCCGCGTCGCGGCGGCGAGTGCCCGCAAGCGCCGCAACACGATCCTCGGCGCCTCGCTCGCCGTGGTGGTCCTGGCCGGCGGCGGCACCCTCTTCGCCACGGGCGCCTTCGGCTCGGACGACAAGGACAAGTCGAGCACCGCCCAGGCCGCGCCTACGCAGCCCGCGGCGACCGACGCCAGCGCGCCGCCCGCGCCGACCCGCAAGCCGGTCGAGGGCTGCACGGACCCGGCGCCGGGCAAGCCGAACGGCAAGCAGTGGCAGGCCGAGCCGGCCATGACGCTCGACGCCTCGGGCACCTACACGGCGACGCTGGACACCAACTGCGGCAAGGTGACGATCGCGCTGGACGCGGCCAAGGCCCCGCACGCGGCGAACTCCTTCGCCTTCCTGTCCGGCGAGCAGTACTTCGACCACACCAAGTGCCACCGCCTCACCACGGGCGGCATCTTCGTGCTCCAGTGCGGCGACCCGACCGCCAGCGCGACCGTGCCGGGTGGCATGGGCGGCCCCGGCTACAAGTTCGCCGACGAGAACCTGGCCGGCGCGACCTACCCGGCCGGCACCGTGGCGATGGCCAACTCCGGCCCGGGGACCAACGGGAGCCAGTTCTTCCTGGTCTACAAGGACACCCAGCTCGACCCGAAGTACACCCCCTTCGGCAAGATCACCGGGGGCCTGGACGTGCTGCAGAAGATCGCCGCCGCGGGCACCCTGGAGGGCCGCCCGGACGGCCACCCGATGGCCGACGTCACCCTCAACTCGGTGACCACGGCCAAGGGTTGACGAGCCCCGGGGCCCGCCCCGGCGCGCTCCCGAGCGCGCTCCGGCGCGGCCCCGGCCCGAAATCGCCCGGCCCGGATGCGGACAGCACCGGGCCTGGTCGCCTATGTTGGCGTTGTGTAGGGTGCCCGGACCCGCCTTAGCCGTCACCCTCGGCGAGCAGGACACGGCGGACGGGGACGGCGGACTTCTTCGGTCCGCCGCACATCAACTGTGGACGACGGACGCGCGCCGCCCCGGCGCGGGCGCGACGTCATGTGGAGGACGCGCTATGAGCAGCGACCCGTGGGGCCGTGTCGACGAGCAGGGCACGGTCTACGTCAGGACGGCCGACGGCGAACGCGTCGTGGGTTCCTGGCAGGCCGGCTCGCCCGAGGAGGCCCTGGCCTACTTCGAGCGCAAGTACCAGGGCATCGAGGTGGAGATCGGCCTGCTGGAGAAGCGGGTGCGCACCACCGACCTGGCCGCCAAGGACGCCCAGACCGCGCTGGAGCACCTGCGCGCGCAGGTGACCGAGGGGCACGCGGTGGGCGACCTGGAGGGCCTGGCCAAGCGGCTGGACACGCTGGCCGGTGAGATCGAGACCCGGCGCGAGGAGCGCAAGGCCGCCCGGGCCAAGGCCCAGGACGAGACCCGCACCGCCAAGGAGGCGCTGGTCGCGGAGGCCGAGCAGCTCGCCGAGTCCACCCAGTGGCGGGAGGCCGGCGACCGGCTGCGCGCCCTGGTGGACACCTGGAAGGGCCTGCCCCGCCTGGACCGCAAGAGCGACGACGAGCTGTGGCACCGCTTCTCGCACGCCCGCTCGGTCTTCTCCAAGCACCGCAAGTCGCACTTCGCGGCGCTGGACAACGAGCGCGAGCAGGCCCGGCAGACCAAGGAGTCGCTGGTCACCGAGGCCGAGGCGCTGTCCTCGTCCACCGAGTGGGGCGACACCGCGGCCCGCTACCGCGACCTGATGGCGCGCTGGAAGGCCGCCGGGCGCGCCCAGCGGGACGTCGAGGACGAGCTGTGGGCGCGGTTCCGCGGCGCGCAGGACGTCTTCTTCCAGGCCCGTTCCGCGGTGTTCAGCGAGCGGGACGCCGAGCAGGTGGAGAACCAGAAGCTCAAGGAGGCGCTGGCGGTCGAGGCCGAGGCGATCCTGCCGATCACCGACCTCAAGGCCGCCAAGGCCGCGCTGCGCGAGGTCAACGAGCGCTGGGAGGCGATCGGGCACGTGCCGCGCGACGCCCGTCCGAAGCTGGACGGCCGGCTGAACGCGGTCGAGCGGGCGATCCGCGAGGCCGAGGACAGCGAGTGGAAGCGCTCCAACCCGGAGGCCAAGGCCCGCGCGGCCGGCATGGTCGGCCTCTTCCAGGCCAAGGCCGAGAAGATCCAGGCCGACCTGGACAAGGCCCGCGCCGCCGGCAACGCCTCCAAGGTCACCAAGCTGGAGAAGGAGCTGGCCGGCGTCCAGGAGCTGCTGGAGCAGGCCCACAAGAGCCAGGAGGAGTTCAGCGGCTGATCCCCTCGGCCCGCTGAACGGCGAAGGCCCCCGGGGCTCTTGGATTCCAAGAGCCCCGGGGGCCTTCCTCATGCCCCGCGACGCCCGCGCTGCCTGCTGCGCGGGCGTCGCCTACGTCACTTGCGGGCCGAGGTGACGCGGTAGACGTCGTAGACGCCCTCGACGCCGCGGACGGCCTTGAGCACGTGGCCGAGGTGCTTCGGGTCGCCCATCTCGAAGGTGAAGCGGCTCATCGCGACCCGGTCGCGCGAGGTCTGCACCGCCGCCGACAGGATGTTGACGTGCTGGTCAGAGAGCACCCGGGTGACGTCCGAGAGCAGGCGCGAGCGGTCCAGCGCCTCGACCTGGATCGCGACCAGGAAGACCGAGGACTGGGTGGCGGCCCACTCGACGTCGATCATCCGCTCGGGCTGCTGGCTCAGCGCCTCGACGTTGACGCAGTCGGCGCGGTGCACCGAGACGCCGTTGCCGCGGGTCACGAAGCCGACGATCGGGTCGCCCGGCACCGGGGTGCAGCAGCGGGACAGCTTGACCCAGACGTCCTCGACGCCCTTGACGATCACGCCCGGGTCGCCCTTGGCCCGGCGGCGCACGGCCCGCCGGTCGTGCGTCGGGGTCGCGGTCTCGGCCAGGTCCTCGGTGGCACCCTCCTCGCCGCCGAGCGCCTGGACCAGCTTCTGGACGATGTTCTGCGCGGCGACGTGCCCCTCGCCGATCGCGGCGTAGAGCGAGGAGATGTCGGGGTAGCGCATCTCGTGGGCCAGCGTGACCAGCGAGTCGCCGGTCAGGATCCGCTGGATCGGCAGGCCCTGCTTGCGCATCGCCCGGACGATCGCCTCCTTGCCGTGCTCGATCGCCTCCTCGCGGCGCTCCTTGGAGAACCAGGCGCGGATCTTGTTGCGGGCGCGCGGCGACTTGACGAAGCCCAGCCAGTCCCGCGAGGGGCCGGCGTTCTCCGCCTTGGAGGTGAACACCTCGACGGCGTCGCCGTTCTCCAGGGTCGACTCCAGCGGCACCAGCCGGCCGTTCACCCGGGCGCCGATGGTCCGGTAACCGACCTCGGTGTGCACCGCGAAGGCGAAGTCGACCGGGGTCGCACCGGCCGGCAGGGCTATCACGTCGCCCTTGGGGGTGAAGACGAAGACCTCGTTGCTGGCCAGGTCGAAGCGCAGCGACTCCAGGAACTCGCCCGGGTCGGCGGTCTCCTTCTGCCAGTCCAGCAGCTGCCGCAGCCAGGCCATCTCGTTGACGGCGCCGGCCTTGTCGTCCTTGCGGACCTGGGTCGGCGTGTCGGTGCGGACCTTGGAGGCGCCGGCCACCGCGCGCTGCTTGTACTTCCAGTGCGCGGCGATGCCGTACTCGGCCCGCCGGTGCATGTCGAAGGTGCGGATCTGGAGCTCGACGGGCTTGCCGCCGGGCCCGATCACCGTCGTGTGCAGCGACTGGTACATGTTGAACTTGGGCATCGCGATGTAGTCCTTGAACCGCCCCGGCACCGGGTTCCACCGCGCGTGGATGGTGCCCAGCGCCGCGTAGCAGTCGCGGACGGTGTCGACCAGGACCCGGATGCCCACCAGGTCGTAGATCTCGGCGAAGTCCCGGCCCCGGACGATCATCTTCTGGTAGACCGAGTAGTAGTGCTTCGGCCGTCCGGTGACGGAGGCGGTGATCCGGGCGCCGCGCAGGTCGCCCTGGACCTGGTCGATGACGGTCGCCAGGTACTCGTCCCGCTTGGGGGCGCGCTCGGCGACCAGCCGGACGATCTCGTCGTACATCTTGGGGTAGAGGATCGCGAAGGCGAGGTCCTCCAGCTCCCACTTGATGGTGTTCATGCCCAGCCGGTGCGCCAGCGGGGCGTAGATCTCCAGCGTCTCGCGGGCCTTCTTCTCCTGCTTCTCCCGCTTGAGGTAGCGCATCGTGCGCATGTTGTGCAGGCGGTCGGCCAGCTTGATCACCAGGACGCGCGGGTCCTTGGCCATCGCGACGACCATCTTGCGGACGGTCTCGGCCTGCGCGGCCTCGCCGAACTTGACCCGGTCGAGCTTGGTGACGCCGTCGACCAGCAGGGCCACCGAGTCGCCGAAGTCCTTGCGCAGGGTCTCCAGGCCGTAGTCGGTGTCCTCGACGGTGTCGTGCAGCAGCCCGGCCATCAGGGTCGGGGCGTCCATGCCGAGCTCGGCCAGGATGGTCGCGACGGCCAGCGGGTGGGTGATGTACGGGTCGCCGCTCTTGCGCTTCTGGCCGCGGTGCCACTTCTCGGCCACCGCGTAGGCGCGCTCGATGTCGCGCAGCAGCACCGGGTCGGCCTTCGGGTCGTTCGCCCGGATCGAGCGGAACAGCGGCTCCAGGACGGGGTTGAGCACGCTGGAGCGCTGGCCGCCGAGGCGGGCCAGGCGGGCGCGCATGCCGCCGGTGGTGGAGCCCCGTCCGGTGGGCGGGAACGAACGCGAGGAGGTCGGCGCCGGGCGTGCCGGGGTGGCCCCCGAGGGCGTGGGACGGTCTTCGGGGGCGGCCGCTGCGGCCGTGGGCACAACCTCGTCGGGCAAGGACACTCCTCGGGGCACCGGGCCGGCCCCTCGCGGGCCGCGCCACCAGCGCACAACCGGGAGGGGATGAATCTTCATGGTACCGAGCCGGGCGCTCGGGTGTTCAGCCGCCCGGGTGGGGACACGCGAAGGCGGCGGTCGGATGATCCGACCGCCGCCTGCCACTCAGGTCCCGCAGGCCCCTCAGACCGTGACCAGGGTCTCCAGCGGAGCCCCGCCGAGGTGCCCGGCCAGCCGCTCGCGGCCGTCCAGGAAACCCAGCTCCATCAGCACGACGACGCCCGCCGGCTCGGCGCCCGCCTCCTTCACCAGGTCCAGCGAGGCGCCGATGGTCCCGCCGGTGGCCAGCACGTCGTCCACCACCAGCACCCGCTCACCGGGCGCGAAGGCGTCGCACTGCACCTCCAGCGTCGCCGAGCCGTACTCCAGCTCGTACGAGCGCCGGAACACCTCGCCGGGCAGCTTGCCGGCCTTGCGGATCGGCACGAAGCCCAGCCCGGCCGCGAAGGCCGCCGGAGCCGCCAGCACGAAGCCGCGCGCCTCCAGGCCGACCACCTTCGTCGCCCCGAGCTCCTGCGCCCGCTCCGCGAGCGCGCGGGTGAGGGCGCCGAAGGCCTCGGCGTCGGCGAGCAGCGGCGCGATGTCCTTGAACAGCACACCCGGCTTCGGGTAGTCCGGGACGTCCCGGATCCGGCTGTTCAGCAGCTCGGCCAGTGCGGTGTCGGCGGTGGTCACGGTGTCCTGTCCTTCGGGTCGGGGCTCAGCGCTTGGTGGACGGACGGCCCTTGGCACGCGAGGTGCCGGCCGACCGGCCGCGCTGACCGACCATACCGGCCGGCTCGTCCGCGGGCTCCTCGCCCTGCGCGTCCTCGACGCCCCCGGCCGCCTCGGCCTTGGCCGCCTGGCTGGCGCGGTGCTGCAGGACCCGCTTGCGCAGCGCCTTCATCTGCGGCTGCTCCTCCTTGAGCTGCGCCAGCAGCGGGGTGGCGACGCAGATCGAGGAGTACGCACCGGCCGCGAGACCGATGAACAGCGCGAGCGAGATGTCGTTCAGCGTGCCGGCACCCAGGATGCCGCCACCGATGAACAGCAGCGCGGCGACCGGCAGCAGGGCGACCACGGTGGTGTTGAGCGAACGCACCAGGGTCTGGTTGAGGCCCGCGTTGGCCGCCTCGCTGTAGGTGAGCTTGTTCTGCTTGGTGAGCCCCTTGGTGTTCTCCTTCACGGTGTCGAAGACGACGACCGTGTCGTAGAGCGAGTACCCGAGGATCGTCAGGAAGCCGATCACCGTACCGGGGGTGACCTCGAAGCCCACCAGGGCGTACACGCCGATGGTGATCAGGAGGTCGTGGATGAGGGCGACCAGGGCGGCCACCGCCATCCGCCACTCGAACGCGATCGCCAGGTAGATCGTCACCAGGATCATGAAGACGATCAGACCGGTGAGCGCCTTCTGGGAGATCTGCTTGCCCCAGCTGGGGCCGATCACCTGGGCCTCGACGGTGTCCAGCGGCACGGAGAACTTCTGGGCGAGCTGCGAGCGGATCTCGTCCGAGCTCTTCGCCTCGTCGGTGCTGACCTGGATGCGGATCTTGTTGTTGTCCGTGGACTGCACCAGCGGGTGCGAGGACACGACCTCGTCGGCCGTGGTCTGCGCCTGCGAGACGCTCAGGCCCGGCTTGGTCACGGTGTAGACCGAGCCGCCCTTGAACTCGATGCCCAGGTGCAGGCCCATGGCCAGGCCGATCGCCGCGACCAGCACGATCACGCCGGAGATCGAGTACCAGACCTTGCGGCGGCCGACGAAATCGAAGCTGATCTCGCCCTGGTAGAGCCGGTGTCCCAGATTGGAGAAGCGTGACACGGTGTCAGGCCTCCTTCACGGCGGCAGAGGAGGGGCTACGGCGACGGCTGCTGCGCAGCGGCGGGCGGGCGCCCAGCCGCTTCGGGTCCAGGCCGGACCACGGGTGGCCGTCGGAGAAGAACTTCCGGCGGGCCAGCAGGGTGATCATCGGCTTGGTGAAGAGGAAGATCACGACGACGTCGAGCGCGGTGGTCAGACCCAGGGTGAAGGCGAAGCCCTGCACCTTGCCGACGGAGACGATGTAGAGCACCGCGGCACAGAGGAACGACACGAAGTCCGACACCAGGATGGTGCGCCGGGCGCGCGGCCAGGCCCGCTGGACCGCCGGGCGCAGCGGGGCGCCCTCGCGGACCTCGTCGCGGATGCGCTCGAAGTACACGATGAACGAGTCGGCGGTGATGCCGATCGCGACGATCGCACCGCAGACCGCCGGCAGGTTCAGCGCGAAGCCGATCCCGCCGCCGAGCAGGCTCATGATCGAGTAGGTCAGGATCGCCGAGACGATCAGACCGGCGATCGAGACCAGGCCGAGGCCGCGGTAGTAGACCACCGAGTAGGCGACCACCAGCAGCATGCCGATCGCGCCGGCGATCAGACCGGCCTTGAGCTGGTCGGAGCCGAGCTGCGGGGAGACGGTGGTGACGTCACCCTGGTTGAACTCCAGCGGCAGGGCGCCGTAGCTGAGGACGTTGGACAGGTCCTGCGCCTCGGCCTGGCTGAAGGTGCCGGAGATGACGGCGGTGCCGCCGGGGATGGCACCGCGCACGAACGGGTGGGAGACGACCTCGTTGTCCAGCACGATGGCGAACTGGTTGCTCGGGTCCGGCAGCGCGGCCAGCTTGCCGGTGATGGCGGCGAAGTCGTCGGTGCCCTTGCCGTTGAACTGGAGCTGCACCTGCCAGCCGTTGCCCTGCTGGGTGTCCAGGCTGGGCTGGGCCTTGGAGACGTCCGAGCCCTTCACGGCCACCGGGCCGAGGACGAGCTTGGAGTAGGCGCCGCCCTTCTCGGGCTTCTGGGAGCAGGCGACGACGGCCTTGTCCTCGGGCTGCGCCACGCCCAGCTGCTGGCGCTGGTCGGGCTTGGTGCAGTCGAGGGTGGCGAACGCGGCCTGGAGCTCCGGCGGCACGGTGCCCGTGGTCAGCCCGGCGGCGAGGTCGGCCGGGTTGGGGGCCGTGGCGGGGGCGCTCGGGGCGCCGGAGGCGGCCGCGGAGGGCGCGCCGGAGGCCGGGGCGCTCGCGGCACCACTGGCGGCGGCGGTCACGCCGGTGGCGGCGGTGGAGGGGCTCGCGTCGGCCGCGAGGGCCTCACCGACCGCGCGGCCCTGCTTGGTGGCGCTCGCGCTCGCGCTGGGGGTGCCGGCGGCGGCCGCGGACGGCGTGCCGGAGGCAGCGGCGCTGGGAGCGGCCGAACCGGTGGCCGAGGGGGCCGCGGCCGGGGTGCCGGAGGCGCCGGCGGACGGGGTGGCGGTGGGCGCCGGGATCTGGAGACCGCTGGGCGCCACGGCCAGGACCGGGCGGAAGAAGAGCTTCGCGGTGGTGCCGACCTTGTCGGCCGCGTTCTCCTTGTCCCCGCCCTTGGGGATGTTCACGATGATCGTGTCCGAGCCCTGGGTCTGGACCTCCGCCTCGGAGACACCCATCCCGTTGACCCGGCGCTCGATGATCCCGGTGGCGATGTCCATGTTGGACTTGTTGATCGCCTTGGGGTCGGTCGACCTCGCGGTCAGCGTGATGCTGGTACCGCCGGCGAGGTCGATCCCGAGGCGGGGCTTGGTGTTGCCCGTCCCGAACATGAGGGCGACCAGTCCGACGGTGACGACCAGGATGAGGGCCAGCGCCCGCCCTGGGTAGCCGTCGCGCGGGCGCGACTTGGGTGTTGCCACCTTGCTCGTTTCTCCCTGTCCATGCCACTTCGCCGACCGGACCCCCGTCCGGCTCGTGGCGGAACGGGGGCATGGCGGATCTGCGGCCCTGAGGTCCTGTGGGCTCGCGGCACTGCGCCGCGCGGCCGGGCGGGTTGCCCGTCCGTACTACTTGCTCGCGGGAGCCCCGCCCTCGACATCGCCCTTCTCGGCGCTGTCCTTGGTGAGCGTCAGCGGCTTGTCCTCGACCGGCGCGGCGTCGGCGTCCGCGTCCTCCGGCTCGGACAGCTCGTCCTCGGCGGGGCGGCCGTTGATGATCGCGTCGTACTCCTGGGGGTCCAGGACGGCCGCGACCGCGCTCTTGGTGAAGTGGGCGAACACGCCGGGCGCGATCTCCAGCTCGACGGTCTCGTCGTGGACCGCCTTCACCTGGGCGTACAGACCGCCGATGGTGCGCACTCCCGCTCCGGGCTCCAGCGAGGTCTGCATGCTCTGCATCTGCTGCTGGCGCTTCTTCTGCGACCGGAACATGAGCACGATCGCGATGATCGGGAGGAGAAGGATGATGAAGTTCACTGCAGCCAGGGTCCTTTACGGGTCGCCGGTCGGCGGCCTGTGTGGTATTGGTCGGCCCGTCAGGTGAGAGGGGCGGTCCGGCGGAGTCTAGGCGACCCCGAACTGATCGGACAACGCCAAGCATCGCATCCTGTCGCCGAAAGTGGCGACCCTCCGCCTGCACAGTTTCCCCGGACTTCTCCCCCGGCATCTCCGCCCGGCCCGGTACCGGGGCCCTGCGGGAACCGGGGACCGCTCATCACCCGTTCAGCCCTCGTCCGGCGGGAAGAGTTCCGTCTGGGCCGGGACGGCACCCCGAGTGGTCTGGACCGGAGGGGTCATCCCGAGGTGCTGCCAGGCGGCGGCGGTGGCGATCCGGCCGCGCGGGGTGCGGGCGAGCAGGCCCTCGCGCACCAGGAACGGCTCGGCGACCTCCTCGACCGTCTCGGCCTCCTCACCGACCGCGACCGCCAGTGTCGACAAACCGACCGGTCCGCCGCCGAACAGCCGCAGCAGCGCGTCCAGCACCGCGCGGTCCAGCCGGTCCAGGCCGCGGGCGTCGACCTCGTAGACGTCCAGCGCCTGGGCCGCGATCCCGGCGTTGACCACGCCGTCGTGCCGGACCTGGGCGTAGTCGCGCACCCGGCGCAGCAGCCGGTTGGCGATGCGCGGGGTGCCGCGCGAGCGCCCGGCGATCTCGGCCGCGCCAGCCGGGTCGATCTCCACGTCCAGCAGCGCGGCCGAGCGGTGCACCACCCGCTTGAGCTCGGCCGGCGCGTAGAACTCCATGTGCCCGGTGAAGCCGAAGCGGTCCCGCAGCGGCGGCGGCAGCAGGCCGGCCCGGGTGGTGGCGCCGACCAGGGTGAAGGGCGGCAGCTCCAGCGGGATGGCGGTGGCCCCCGGGCCCTTGCCGACGATCACGTCGACCCGGAAGTCCTCCATCGCCATGTAGAGCATCTCCTCGGCCGGGCGGGACATCCGGTGGATCTCGTCGAGGAAGAGCACCTCCCCCTCGGTGAGCGAGGAGAGGATCGCCGCGAGGTCGCCCGCGTGCTGGATGGCCGGCCCGGAGGTGATCCGGATCGGCGCGCCCAGCTCGGCCGCGATGATCATCGACAGGGTCGTCTTGCCGAGCCCGGGCGGGCCGCTCAGCAGGACGTGGTCCGGCGCGGCGCCGCGCTTGCGGGCGGCCTGGAGCACCAGCGACAGCTGCTCGCGCACCCGCTCCTGGCCGATGAACTCCTCCAGCAGCTTGGGCCGCAGCGCCGCCTCGACCGCCTGGTCCTCGCCGTCGGCGGCGGCCGTGACCAGCCGGTCGGCCGCCGGGTCGGAGTCGTACGGGGTCATCAGCGGGGGCTCCAATGTCGACAAACGGACAGATCGTCAGGTGGGTTTCAGCGGGCCCGGTTCAGGGTGCGCAGCGCGGCCTTCAGCAGGGCACCGACGTCGGTGACGGCCTGCGCCTCCGCCTCCGGGGCGACCGCGGCGACCGCCTCGTCCGCCTCCCGCGGCGCGTACCCGAGGCCGACCAGCGCGGAGTGCAGCTGCTCGCTCCACGGCGCGGGCCCGGCGGCGAGCGGCTTCTGCGCCGGGACGCTGCCGTGCGGGGCGCCCAGCTTGTCCTTGTACTCCAGCAGCAGCTTGGCCGCCTTGGCCTTGCCGATGCCGGGCACCGCCACCAGCGCCTTCTCGTCCCCGCTCGCGACCGCCAGCCGGAGCGCGTCCGGACTGTGCACGCCGAGGATCGCCTGCGCCAGCTTGGGCCCGACGCCCGGCGCGGCCTGCAGGATCTCGAACACGGCCCGCTCGTCGTCGTCGGCGAAGCCGAACAGCGTCAGCGAGTCCTCCCGGACGACCAGCGAGGTCGCGAGCCGGACCGGCTCGCCCAGCCGCAGCCCGGCCAGCGTGTTGGGCGTGCACTGCACGGCCATGCCGACCCCGCCGACCTCGACGACCGCGAGCCCGGTGGAGATGGCCGCCACGGGTCCTTGTACGAAGGCGATCACCGGATGCTTCCTCTCTGGGGGGTGGCGCGGGCCGCCTGGATCGCGGCCTCCAGCCGGTTCGTCGTCCGGCCGCGCCAGATGTGGCAGATGGCCAGCGCCAGCGCGTCGGCGGCGTCGGCCGGCTTCGGCGGGGCGTCCAGCCGCAGCAGGCGCTGCACCATGGCGGTGACCTGCGCCTTGTCGGCCCGGCCCGAGCCGGTGACGGCGGCCTTGACCTCGCTCGGGGTGTGCAGGGTGACCGGGATGCCGCGCCGGGTGGCGCACAGCATCGCGACCGCGCTGGCCTGGGCGGTGCCCATCACCGTCCGCACGTTGTGCTGGGCGAAGACCCGCTCGACGGCGACCAGGTCGGGCCGGTGCTCGTCGAGCCACGCCTCGATGCCCTGCTCGACCAGCAGCAGCCGCGGCCCGATCTCGGCGTCCGCGGGCGTGCGCACCACGCCGACCCCGACCATCCGCAGCGGCCGCCCCGGCGTGCCCTCGACCACGCCGACACCGCACCTGGTCAGCCCCGGGTCCACGCCCAGTACCCGCACGTCACGCCCCGCCTCTCGTCCTCGACCTGCGAAGGCTACCGTCCCGGTCGGACAACCCGACCGACGACACCGGCCCGGTGGTCCAGGGACCACCGGGCCGGGAAGTGAGAACGGTCACGCCGGACCGGTCACCGGGTGACTCACTCGGCGTCGAGCTGCGCACCGACCTCGTCGGAGATGTCGAAGTTGGCGAAGACGTTCTGCACGTCGTCGCTGTCCTCCAGCGCGTCGATCAGCTTGAGGATCTTGCGGGCGCCGTCGACGTCCAGCTCGACCTGCATGCTCGGGAGGAAGTTGGCCTCGGCCGAGTCGTAGTCGACGCCGGCGTCCACCAGCGCGGTGCGCACGGCGACCATCTTGGAGGCCTCGGAGACGATCTCGAACGAGTCGCCGAGGTCGTTGATCTCCTCGGGCTCCTGGTCGAGGACGACCTCGAAGAGCTTGTCCTCGTCCACGCCGTCGGCCTTGGGCACGATCACGACGCCCTTGCGGGTGAACAGGTAGGACACCGAGCCCGGGTCGGCCATCGAGCCGCCGTTGCGGGTCATGGCGACGCGCACGTCGGAGGCGGCGCGGTTGCGGTTGTCGGTGAGGCACTCGATCAGGACCGCGACGCCGTTCGGGCCGTAGCCCTCGTACATGATGGTCTGGTAGTCGGCGCCGCCGGCCTCCAGACCGCCACCGCGCTTGACGGCGCGGTTGATGTTGTCGATCGGGACCGAGCTCTTCTTCGCCTTCTGGATGGCGTCGTAGAGGGTCGGGTTGCCCTGCGGGTCGGGACCGCCGGTACGCGCCGCCACCTCGATGTTCTTGATCATCTTGGCGAAGAGCTTGCCGCGCTTGGCGTCGATCACGGCCTTCTTGTGCTTGGTGGTAGCCCACTTAGAGTGGCCGGACATCGCCAGCTCCTTTACGTCGCCAAATGGAAATGAAACAGATGAGATCTTACCGGTGTCGTCACCGGTGAGGAGCACACGGTCAGCACACGGCCCCGCGGGCTACGCGGCGAGGTGCTCCTCGACCATCCGTACGAAGTAGGCGTGCACCCGGTGGTCGCCGGTGAGCTCCGGGTGGAACGACGTGGCCAGCAGGTTCCCCTGGCGCACCGCGACGATGCGGCTCTCCGGGCCGTCCGCGGCGGGGAGCTCGGCCAGCACCTGCACGCCGGCACCGACGGCCTCGACCCAGGGCGCGCGGATGAACACGCCGTGCACCGGCGCGTCGCCCAGGCCGTCGAAGGCGATCCCGGACTCGAAGGACTCGTTCTGGCGGCCGAAGGCGTTGCGCCGCACGGTCATGTCGATGCCGCCGACGGTCTCCTGGTCCTCACGGCCGTCGAGGATCTTGTCCGCCAGCATGATCATGCCCGCGCAGGTGCCGTACACCGGCATCCCGGCGGCGACCCGCTCGCGCAGCGGCTGCATCACGTCGAACAGCAGGGCCAGCTTGGACATGGTGGTGGACTCACCGCCGGGGATGACCAGCGCGTCGACCTCGGCCAGCTCCTCGGCGCGGCGCACCGGACGGGCGAGCGCGTCGGCCTCGGCCAGCGCCACCAGGTGCTCACGGACGTCGCCCTGCAGGGCGAGGACGCCGATGACGGGAGTGCTCACGGTCTTCAACCTCGTTCGATCTTCTGGGGGAGTGCGTGGCGCGGCCCGCCCCCCCCCCCCGCGCGGCGGGCGGCCCGCGGGGGGGGGGGGGGCGCCCCCCCCACGCCCGGCGGTGGGGCGTCCCGGCTCCGGTGTGCGGCGCCGGGACACCGGCCGG
>NZ_JBHYWI010000085.1:0-15261 GCF_042751525.1 Kitasatospora sp. NPDC059408 | reverse complement strand
ACGTTCTACACCCTCGTGCGATCTTGGGGGGGTGGGGGGGGCGCGCCCCGCCGCGCGCCGGGGCGCGGCGGCGGGCCGGCTCGGTGCGGGGGGAAGCGATTACCAGCCGCGGTTGGCGTAGCGCTCGGTCTCCGGCAGGGTGTCGCAGTTGATGCCGACCATGGCCTCGCCGAGGTTGCGCGAGGCGTCCGCGATGATCTTCGGGTCGTCGAAGAAGGTGGTGGCCTTCACGATGGCGGCGGCGCGCTTGGCCGGGTCGCCCGACTTGAAGATGCCGGAGCCGACGAAGACGCCCTCGGCGCCCAGCTGGCGCATCAGCGCGGCGTCGGCCGGGGTGGCCACGCCACCGGCGGAGAACAGCACGACCGGCAGCTTGCCGAGCTCGGCGACCTCCTTGACCAGCTCGTACGGGGCGCGCAGCTCCTTGGCTGCGGCGTACAGCTCGTTGTGGTCCAGGGCGCGCAGCTGGCCGATCTCGTTCTTGATCTGGCGCAGGTGGCGGACCGCCTCGACGACGTTGCCGGTGCCGGCCTCGCCCTTCGAGCGGATCATGGCCGCGCCCTCGGCGATGCGGCGCAGGGCCTCGCCCAGGTTGGTGGCGCCGCAGACGAAGGGGGTGGTGAAGGCCCACTTGTCCGAGTGGTTGACCTCGTCGGCCGGGGTCAGGACCTCGGACTCGTCGATGTAGTCGACACCGAGCGACTGCAGGACCTGGGCCTCGACGAAGTGGCCGATGCGGGACTTGGCCATGACCGGGATCGAGACCGCCTCGATGATCTCCTCGATCATGTTGGGGTCCGACATGCGGGCGACGCCGCCGTCCTTGCGGATGTCGGCCGGGACCCGCTCCAGCGCCATGACGGCGACAGCGCCGGCGTCCTCGGCGATCTTGGCCTGCTCGGCGTTGACCACGTCCATGATCACACCGCCCTTGAGCTGCTCGGCCATGCCGCGCTTCACCCGGGCGGTGCCGATCTGCGGCTGGTCTGCGGTGGTGGGGGTGGTGGACACGTGAGACCTCACTCGAAGATGAACCAGTGCTATCGCCCTATGGTAGGCGCATGAATTGACGCATCCATGCGCCACCAAGTCCAGCCCGCCCCACCGGATGCGACAAACAGGCCCTATCCGGACGTCAGGCCGGAGCGCCCTCCGGGGTGAGCGCCGGAGGCGGCGCGTCGTCCATCTCGAAGGCCATCGGGAAGGGCGCCTTGCCCGCCAGCCGGAAGTACCGCACCAGCCGGTGCTGGCGCACAGCCCGGGCCGCCCGCACCGCGTCGTTGTGGAACCGGCGCGCCATCGGCACCCGCCGCACCGCCGCCGTGAGGTCCCTCACGGCCTCGTCGCCGCCCGGCTCCGCCACCAGCGCCGCCACCTGCTCCGGCTCGGCCAGCACCGCCCGCAGCGCCAGGCTCAGCTGGCTCTCCGCCACCTCGCGCTGCTCGTCGTCGGCCTGCCGGGCCGCGTGCGCCGCGTCCAGCAGCAGCAGCGACGCCGCCGGGTCCAGCAGCGACGAGGTCGCCAGCTCCATCGCCACCGACGCCCGGCGGACCAGCTGCGCGTCCAGCGCCGCCCGGGCCGCGTCGATCCGGGCGTGCAACCGGTCCAGCCGACCGGCCGTCCAACTCAGGTACATGCCGAACAGCACCACGGCCACGCCGGCCCAGATCCACGTAGTCACGGGCCGCTACGTTACCGGGCCGGAGGAACGTGGAACGCAGGCCGCCCGGTCAGGCGGCGGAAGCGTTCCGGTAACTCCCCCGGTCGATGTCCTCGACGCTCACCGCGGTGTACAGCCGGGTGCCGGCCGGCGGCGTGACGTGCGCGGCCAGCAGCGCCAGGACGCCCTCGCTGAGGGCCGCCTTCGCCTCGGGCGTGCGGCCCGGGAAGATCTGGAACTGGACGTACACCTGGGCGTCGGCGCCCTCGCTCTCCCCCACCACGAACTCGTCGTTGGCCCGGAAGAGCGTCTTGCACGCCTCCGGCTTCGCGTCGATCGTGCTCACCGCGAGCCGGTTGATCGCCAGGCCCAGCGCCCGGCGGTCGAAGGAACCGGCCAGGCCGGCCGAGTAGTCGACGGAGATCTGCGGCATCGTTGCCCCCATGGGTCACGGCAGTACGGACGCCCGACCCTAACCCCGCTCACACCCGGATCAGTCCCTGGCCAGCCCGAACCGGCCCCGCCGCCCGCTGCGCACGTCCTCCTCGACGACCGCAGCCGCGCCTGCCGTCACCGTCTCGTACACCGCGAGGATGTCCGCGCCGACCGTCGACCAGTCGAAGCGCCGCACGTGCCGCGACGCCGCCTTCCGCAGCTCCTCCAGCCGCGCCGGGTCCCCCAGCAGCCGCAGCGCCGACTTCGCCAGCGCGTCCGCGTCCTCCACCGGGAACAGCTCGCCCGCGTCACCGCCGTCCAGCACCTGCTTGAACGCGTCCAGGTCGCTCGCCAGCACCGGCGCGCCCGCCGACATCGCCTCGACGAGGATGATCCCGAAGCTCTCGCCGCCGGTGTTCGGCGCCACGTACAGGTCCACGCTGCGCAGCAGCCGCGCCTTCTCGCGGTCGCTCACCATGCCCAGGAACTCGACCTGCGCCCGTACCTCGGGCGCGAGGCCCGCCACGGCCTCCTCCTCGTCGCCCTTGCCCGCCACCAGCAGCCGCACGCCCGGCCGCTCGGCCAGGATCCGCGGCAGCGCCGCCAGCAGCGTCGGCAGGCCCTTGCGCGGCTCGTTGATCCGCCCGATGAAGCCGATCGTGCCCGGCTCGCCGGCCGCCGCGCCGCCCGTCCAGCGCTCGTCCGGCTCGGCCTCCGCGAAGAAGCCGACGTCCACGCCGTTGGGGATCACCACCGCGTCCCCGCCCAGGTGCTCGACCAGCGTGCGCCGGGCGTACTCCGACACCGCGATCCGGGCCCGCATCTTCTCCAGGCCGGGCTGGAGGATCGGCGAGGCCGCGATCATCGCCCGCGAGCGCGGGTTCGACGTGTGGAACGTCCCCACCATCGGCCCGGACGCCGACCACGCGGCCAGCATCGACAGGCTCGGCGAGGCCGGCTCGTGCACGTGCAGGATGTCGAACCGCCCGTCGTGCAGCCACCGCCGCACCCGCGCCGCCGACAGGATCCCGAAGCTCAGCCGCGCCACCGAGCCGTTGTACGGCACCGCCACCGCCCGCCCGGCCGAGACCACGTACGGCGGCAGCGCCTCGTCGTCCTCCGCGGGCGCCAGCACCGACACCTCGTGTCCGAGGCCGATCAGGTGCTCGGCCAGGTCCCGGATGTGGAACTGCACCCCGCCGGGGACGTCCCAGTCGTACGGGCAGACGATGCCGATCTTCACGGGTTCCTCATGCTCCTTCGCGTGCTCCGGTACGGCAGCGGGCCCGGCGTCTCAGGACCCGGTCGCCTCCGCCGCGGGCTCGCCGGCCGGCTCCGGCGCGTCCCCGCGCACCGGCAGGACCCGCTCCCCCACCTGCTCCCCCGCTGTCCCCCCAACCGTCTCACGGACGGGAAGGTCGGCCAGCCAGAAGCGCTGCAGCATGTGCCAGTCCTCGGGGTGCTCGGCGATCCCCCGCTCCCACACGTCCGCCATCGCCTGCGTCATCGCCAGCGTCCGCTCCTTGCGGTCCCCCTCCGCCGGCACCGGCACCTCCGGGTGGATCAGCGCCCGCAGCAGCGGCCCGTCGTACCAGAGCGTCACCGGCAGCAGCGCCGCCCCCGTCCGCTGGCACAGCGCCGCGGGACCGGCCGGCATCCGCGTCGCCTCGCCGAAGAACGACACCTCGATGCCCGCCTCCGACAGGTCCCGGTCCCCCACCAGGCACACCAGCCGCCCCTCGCGCAGCCGCCGCGCCAGGGTGCCGATCACGTTCACCCCGCCGCCGGTCAGCGCCAGGACCTCCATGCCCTGGCCCTCCCGGAACTCCACGAACCGGTCGAACAGCCGCTCCGGCTTCAGCCGCTCGGCGACCGTCGTGAACGGATGGCCCTGCTGCGCGACCCAGGTGCCCGCGAGGTCCCAGTTGCCCATGTGCGGCAGCGCTATCACCGCGCCCCGGCCGGCCTCCAGCGCCCCGAGCAGGTGCTCGAAACCCTCCACCCGCACGTCCCTGGCGACCCGCTCCCGGCTCCACACCGGCAGCCGGAACGACTCCATCCAGTACCGCAGGTACGAGCGCATCCCCGCCCGCGACAGCGCACGCAGCGCCACCTCGTCCAGCCCGGGACGGACCCGCCGCAGGTTCGCCTCCAGCTGCAGCACCCGCTTGCCGCGCTTGCGCCACGCGTAGTCCGCCAGCCGGTCGAACAGCGCCCGCGCCGCCCGCTCGGGCAGGTGCTTCAGCACCGCCCAGCCCAGCGCGTACGCCCAGTACACCAGTCGGTCCGTCACCGCAGGACGCCCCCCATCAGCTCCCGGCCGCCACACGGTCGGCCTCGAACGCCTCGCGGCGCACGGTCAGCATCCGCTGCAGCACCGTGATCAGGCTGCCCACCGCGACCAGCCACAGCGCCACCGGCAGCAGCCACTCCACGTACGGCACCCCGAACTCGTGCAGACCCGCGACTCCGGCCGCCACCAGGCTGGCCACCAGCCGCTCGGCCCGCTCCACCAGCCCCGACACGTCGCACGGCAGGCCCTGGCTCTGCGCCCGCGCCTTCGTGTACGACACCACCAGACCGCTCGCCAGGCACACGATCGCCACCGCGCACAGCAGGTTGTTGTCGCCCTTGCCCGCGTACCACATCGCCAGACCGCCGAAGATCGCCGCGTCGGCGACCCGGTCCAGCGTCGAGTCCAGGAACGCGCCCCACTTGGTGCTCCGGCCCAGCTGGCGCGCCATGTTCCCGTCCACCAGGTCCGAGAAGATGAACAGCGTGATCGTGATGGTGCCCCAGAAGAACTCCCCGCGCGGGAAGAACACCAGCGCACCGGCCACCGAACCGGCGGTACCGATCAGCGTCACGGCGTCCGGGCTCACGCCCAGCCGGATCAGGAACGCGGCGAACGGGGTCAGGACACGTGTGAAGAAGGCACGCGCGTATTTGTTGAGCATGGCCTTCCCGACCGCTCCGATCTCCCTGGTACCCGCCTGGCGCAACACGCGCGGCAGACGGCCGGACGGATCAGCCCGCCCGGCGCACCCATCGTAGCCACGCCGACGACACGCTCCGGCGCACGCACCGCCCGACGGCGCACCGACCGACCCGCACACGCGCACCACGATCGGCCGCCCGCACGACACGCGCCCCGGCGAGACCCGACCCTAGACTTTCGAAAGACAGCCTCGGCGCCACGGGAGGAGACCCCGATGCCCGACCGCAGCACCGCACGAGCCGGCCAGGCCCCCAACGTCACCGGCCCCCGCGACCTGCGCAACGTCGTCCTCATCGGCTGCAGCGGTGTGGGCAAGACCACCCTCGCCGAAACCCTCGCCCTCACCGCCGGCGCCACCGGCCGGGCCGGCCGCGTCGCCGACGGCACCACCGTCTCCGACCACGAGGACATCGAGCACCAGCAGCAGCGCTCCGTCCAGCTCGCGCTGCTGCCCCTCGAATGGCGCGGCACCAAGATCAACCTGATCGACCCGCCCGGCCACCCCGACTTCGCCGCCGACCTGCGCGCCGCCCTGCACGCCGCCGACGCCGCCGTCTTCGTCGTCTCCGCCACCGACCCCGTCACCGCCCCCACCCGCGCCCTCTGGCGCGAGTGCGCCGCCGAAGGCATCCCCCGCGCCGTCGCCGTCGCCAAGCTCGACCTCGCCCGCGCCGGCTTCGACGACATCCTCACCGCCTGCCACGACGCCTTCGAGCTCGGCCCCGACACCCTGCGCCCGCTGTTCCTGCCCGTCCACCACGACGGCCACCCCGACGGCAGCGTCGACCTGCTCACCGGACAGACCTACGGCGACGCCACCCCCCTGCCCGACACCGCACCCGCCCGCGAGAGCCTCGTCGAAGCCATCTCCGGCCAGGACGACGCCCTCATGGAGCGCTACCTCGCCGGCGACACCCTCGACACCGACGCCCTCGAAGCGGGCATGCGCCGCGAAGTCCTCGCCTGCACCCTCCACCCCGCCGTCCCCACCAGCGAGAACGGCCTCGGCGCCGCCGAACTCCTCGACCTCATCGCCCACACCTTCCCCGACCCCACCGAACGCACCCGCCCCGGGCCCGCCTGCGACCCCGACGCCCCCCTCGCCGCCCAGGTCATCCGCGTCACCGGCGACGCCTACGTCGGCCGCATCAGCCTCCTGCGCGTCTACGCCGGCACCCTGCGCCCCGACACCCGCATCCACCTCACCGGCCCCGCGCACCCCGCCGACCAGGACGGCGACGAACGCGTCACCGCCCTCAGCAGCCCCTTCGGCAAACTCCAGCGCCCCGTCCCGCACGCCGTCGCCGGCGACCTCGTCTGCGCCGCCAAACTCACCACCGCCCGCGCCGGCGACACCGTCCACGACCCCGGCCACCCCGTCGAACTCGACGGCTGGACCCTCCCCGAACCCCTGCTGCCCATCGCCGTCGAAGCCCACAGCAAGGCCGACGACGACAAGCTCTCCCAGGCCCTCACCCGGCTCACCGCCGAGGACCCGGCCCTGCGCCTCGAACAGAACCCCGACACCCACCAGCTGGTCCTCTGGTGCACCGGCGAGGCCCACGCCGACGTCGTCCTCGACCGCCTGCGCACCCGCCACGGCGTCCACGTCGACACCGTCGAACCCAAGGTCGCCCTGCGCGAGACCTTCGGCAGCGCCGCCGCCGGCCACGGCCGGCTCGTCAAGCAGTCCGGCGGCCACGGCCAGTACGCCATCTGCGACCTCGAAGTCGAACCCCTCCCCGCCGGCTCCGGCTTCGAGTTCCAGGAACACGTCGTCGGCGGCGCCGTGCCCAAGCACTTCATCCCGTCCGTCGAGAAGGGCGTCCGCGCCCAGCTCGCCAAGGGCGTCGCCACCGGACACCCGCTCGTCGACGTCCGCGTCACCCTCACCGACGGCAAGGCCCACTCCGTCGACTCCTCCGACGCGTCCTTCCAGACCGCCGCCGCCCTCGCCCTGCGCGACGCCGCCGAACACGCCGTCATCCGCCTGCTCGAACCCGTCGCCGCCGTCAGCGTCATGCTCCCCGACGACTACCTCGGCGCCGTCCTCGGGGACCTCTCCGCACGCCGCGGCCGCGTCCTCGGCAGCGACAACGCCGGCCCCGGACTCACCCTCCTGCGCGCCGAGGTCCCCGAGCTCGAACTCACCCGCTACCCCCTCGACCTGCGCTCCCTCACCCACGGCACCGCCGAGTTCAGCCGCGCCTACCTGCGGCACGAACCCATGCCCGCCGCCATCGCCGAACGCTACGACGACTGAACGGCCTGCCGGTTCGGCAGCGCGCACGCCGGCGTACCACCCGGCATCCGGTGCCGGTTCCTCGCCACCCAGCGGTACACCACGCCCACCACCGGCCGCACCGGAGCCAGCGTCAACAGCGCGCCCAGGTACGCCCACGCGCCGCCCGACCGCATCAGCAGCCGCGCCACCGCCTGCGCACCCCCGTACACCCGCCCCGCCGGAGTCACCCACAGCACCTCGCGCTCCGCACGCTCCCAGGTGACCTCGCCCGCGCCACCGGCCCGCGCGTCCAGCGCCGCCAGATCGGCGAACTGGAACGGCACCGCCTCCCAGCCCCCCGACGCCAGCGTCTGCCGCAGATACCGCTCCGCCCACCCCAGGCACGACGAGCAGAACGCGCAGTCCCCGTCGAAGACCAGCACCGGATCCTTCACGGCAACCCCTTCCATCGCAGTCACGATCATCCTGCACCCACCCCACCGGACCGGAACCACCGGGTATCGACACCGGCGAAGCTGGGCATCATGCCTCTCGAACCAACGCGGCAGCCAACGCGGCAACCAACGCGGCCCGATCGTGACGGTACTTCAGACGATCATCCGCGCAGCACCACCACGGCACGGTAACCTGCCGCTGACAAGGGGAGGAGGGGACACCACCGTGACCACACTCGACATGACCCCGGGTGCGCAGATACCCCGGACCGACGCCGGCCCGCAGACCGCCGTCACCCAGGCGCTCTCCTCCGCGGCCTACCGGGACGGCGAGATCGAACCCTTCGTCGAGAAGATCGGCGCCGCCACCTACAAGAAGCCACGCTTCCGGCTGTTCCGAGCCAATCTCGGCGAGGCCTTCAGCACCGCCGTCATCGCCCGCGCCCTCGGCGCGACCCGCAAGCCCATCGTGCCCTCCTTCGGTACCGACACCCGCCAGATCGTCGAACACTGCCTCGCCGCCCAGGAGTTCCGCGGCAACCGGGACCGCCAACTCACCACCATCACCGTGGTGTTCGGCCTCCTCGCCCTGCCCGGAAGCCTCATCTGGCTGGCCGCGTTCTACCTCCGCACCTGGCTCCTCAAGGACAAGTCCCGCCAGAACGAGGTCTACGGCGGCCTCGCCCTCCTCGCCGCCGGCGCCGTCGCCGTCCTCCTCGCCCTGCGCCCCCCGGCCGCCGGACTCCTCGGCCTCTACCTGCGCATCACCATGATCGCCCCGGTGATCGGCTGGTTCCTCGCCAAACGCATCGTCCTGCGCTCCACCCGCGAACTGCGCGCCCGCTGGCAGGCCCTCGTCGAGGGCAACGCCGTCGCCGCCACCGTCGCCAAGGCCGTCCCCCGCGACGACCTCGACAAGAAGGCCGTCGACCTGCGCGACAAGCTCGGCCGCCTCGAAGCCGAGCAGGAGACCAACGTCCAGCACTACGCCGGCCCCAAGGGCATCCTCGGCGTCGGCCGCCGCTGGGGCGAATGGCGACTCGTCGACGTGCTGCGGCCCGCCGAGGGCCACAGCGACTTCCGCGCCTTCCACCCCTGGGACCTCGTCCGCAAGATCGGCGCCCACCTCAAGGGGCTCTCGATCAGCGAGGTCGCCAACAGCGGCATGACCAACGTCTCGATCAAGCAGTGGGCGGTGCTCGAAGTCGGCGAGAACGCCGACGAGATCTCCCGCCCCGCGGGCGCCGACATGGACGGCGACCGGATGCGCGACTTCGCCGTCCAGACCATCGCCGACAAGCAGACCTTCTCCGGCGGCGGCGCCCGGCACTACCTCGCCACCCAGTTCATCACCTTCGACGGCAAGCTGATCATCACCTTCACCGTCACCGTCACCCTGCTCGCCAACACCCTCACCGTGACGGTCGCCGGCTACGCGCTCGGCCCGGTCGCCGGCGTCTTCGGGGACAAGCCCGCCCCCAAGGAGAAGACGATCCAGAAGACCGGCAAGTTCTGGGAGGAGCGGACCGTCCAGCTCCCCCTGATCGACAACGACGAAGTGGTGCGCCAGGCCCTGCGCGCACCCCTGGTCCGCATCCCCGGGCTGCTCGCCTGGCTCGGCGGCGGCATCGGCCTGCCCGAGCCCTTCGGCTTCCGGCACGCCTGGGCGAACCCGCCGTGGAGCAGCCGCTTCATGACGGACAACGCGCTCAACGCCTCCGTCCCGGTGCTCAGCGCGGTCCACGCCGCCACGCTGGAGTTCCTGGAGGAGCACGACCTCGACACCGAGCGCTTCTTCAAGAACCGCACCTCGATCATCAAGTCCGAGGCGCAGGGCACCCGGCCGTACAAGGTCGACCAGTTCGACGCGGGCTGAGCGATCCGCCGGGCGACACGACGGAGGGGCCCGTCACCGGGAGTACCGGTGACGGGCCCCAACCCACACCCGCGGCCGCACAGTACAGCGGCCCGACCAAGGCCACCCTAGTTCGGGTGTCCGCCAGCAGCTGCGGCAGCACCTTCGTGTGCCCCACCACCGGCATGAAGTTGGTGTCCCCGCCCCAGCGCGGCACCACGTGCTGGTGCAGGTGCGCCGCGATCCCGGCCCCGGCCGCCGCGCCCTGGTTCATCCCGATGTTGAACCCGTGCGCGCCGGAGGCGGCCCGCAGCGCGGTCATCGCCTTCTTGGTGAACCCGGCCAGCTCGGCGGTCTCGGCCTCGTCCAGGTCGGTGTAGTCCGCGACGTGCCGGTACGGGACCACCATCAAGTGGCCGCCGTTGTACGGGTAGAGGTTCAGCACCGCGAAGACGGACGTGCCGCGCGCGACGACCAGCCCGTCCTCGTCGCTCAGCGACGGGATCGAGCAGAACGGGCAACCGTCGTCCGGAGCCGGGCCGGTGGGCTTGTTCTCACCCTGGATGTACGCCATCCGATGGGGGGTCCACAGGCGGCGGAAGCCGTCCGGCTCACCGACGCCCCGCTGCAGTTCCGGCTCAGTCGTCATGCTGATCAGCATATTCGCCCGAGGCCCCCTGCAAAGCCGCGCGGGGCAGACTCCTCAGGAGCCTGCCCCGCGTCGAGGTCAACCGGACTGCGACGTCACACCTGGATGCGGTTCTTCACCGCGTCCACGATCTCCGCGACGGCGTCCGCGACCAGCACGCCGTTCTTCTGCTCGCCGTTGCGGTAGCGGAAGGAGACGGCCCCGGCCTCGATGTCGTCGTTGCCGGCGATCAGCATGAACGGAACCTTGCTCTTCTGAGCGTTCCTGATCTTCTTCTGCATGCGGTCGTCCGAGGTGTCGACCTCGACCCGGATCCCGTGCTTCTTCAGCTCGGCCGCGACCTCCAGCAGGTACGGGACGTGCTCGTCGGTGATCGGGATGCCGGTCACGGTGACCGGGGCCAGCCACGGCGGCATGGCGCCGGCGTAGTGCTCCAGCAGCACCGCGAAGAAGCGCTCGATCGAGCCGAACAGCGCGCGGTGGATCATGACCGGCCGCTGACGCGAGCCGTCCGCCGCGGTGTACTCCAGGTCGAAGCGCTCCGGCAGGTTGAAGTCCAGCTGGATGGTGCTCATCTGCCAAGTGCGGCCGATCGCGTCCTTCGCCTGGACCGAGATCTTCGGGCCGTAGAAGGCCGCGCCACCCGGGTCCGGCACCAGCGGAAGGCCCTGCTTCTCGGCCACGGCCGCGAGGACGCGGGTGGCCTCCTCCCAGGTCTCGTCCGACCCGACGAACTTCTCCGGGTCCTTGGTCGACAGCTCCAGGTAGAAGTCGGTCAGACCGTAGTCGCGGAGCAGGTTGAGCACGAAGGTCAGCGTGGAGTCGAGCTCCTCCGCCATCTGCTCGCGGGTGCAGTAGATGTGCGCGTCGTCCTGCGTGAAGCCGCGGGCCCGGGTCAGGCCGTGCACGACGCCGGACTTCTCGTACCGGTACACGGTCCCGAACTCGAAGAGGCGCAGCGGCAGTTCACGGTACGAGCGGCCGCGCGCGTCGAAGATCAGGTTGTGCATCGGGCAGTTCATCGGCTTGAGGTAGTAGTCCACGCCCTCGTCGAGCTGCATGGGCGGGTACATGCCGTCCGCGTACCAGTCGAGGTGGCCGCTCTTCTCGAAGAGCTTCCCCTTGGTGGCGTGCGGGGTGTAGACGAACTCGTAGCCCTCTTCCTCGTGCCGCTTGCGCGAGTAGTCCTCCATGGCGCGGCGGATGATGCCGCCCTTGGGGTGGAAGACGGCGAGGCCGGAGCCGATCTCCTCGGGGATGGAGAAGAGGTCGAGCTCGTTGCCGAGCTTGCGGTGGTCGCGCTTCTCGGCCTCGATCAGGAAGTCGAGGTGGGCCTTCAGCTCGTCCTTGCTCGGCCAGGCGGTCCCGTAGATGCGCTGGAGCATGGGGTTCTTCTCGCTGCCGCGCCAGTAGGCGGCCGCGTTGCGCATCAGCTTGAACGCCGGGATGTGCCGGGTGCTGGGCAGGTGCGGGCCGCGGCAGAGGTCGCCCCAGCACTGGTCGCCGCTCTTGGCGTCCAGGTTGTCGTAGATGGTGAGCTCGCCGGCGCCGACCTCGACGTCGGCGCCCTCGCCGGCGGTGGCGGCGGAGCCCTTGAGGCCGATCAGCTCCAGCTTGTACGGCTCGGCGGCCAGCTCCTCGCGGGCGGACTCGTCGGTGACCACGCGGCGGGAGAACTTCTGCCCGCGCTTGATGATCTCCTGCATCTTCTTCTCGATGGCCTTGAGGTCATCGGGGTGGAAGGGCTTCTCGACGTCGAAGTCGTAGTAGAAGCCGTCCTTGACCGGCGGGCCGATGCCGAGCTTGGCCTCGGGGAAGAGCTGCTGCACGGCCTGCGCCATGACGTGCGCGGTGGAGTGGCGCAGGATGTCCAGGCCGTCCTTGCTGCCGATCGCGACCGGCTCGACCTCGTCGCCGTCCTGGACGGCGTAGGCGAGGTCCTTGAGCTGGCCGCCGACACGGGCGGCGATGATCGAACGGTCGTCGGCGAAGAGCTCGGCGGCCGTAGTGCCCGTGGTCACCACGCGCTCTTCCCGATCGGGTTCGCGGTTGATGATTACCCGGACGTCCGTCACCGGTCTCTCCTGACGTGCTGGATTAGAGGACGCAACACTGCGCTGCGCGTGACGATGGTACCGAGAGCGCCGCCCCCACCGTCCACCGACGGCGATCTAGCCGCCTTCTCCCCCGTCCGTCAGTCCCTTGAGCAGCCGCTCTCGGTCGCCCTCGTCCCATCCGCACAGCTCCAGGCCCTGCGGCCGGGTGAGCCGGCGGAAGCCGCCGCGGCTCTCCAGCCGGCCCGCGACCCGCACCGGGACGCCCGCGAGATGGGCCTCGGCGGCGAGCCGGTAGTCGGGGTCGGGCAGCCGGACCTTGAGCTCGCGGACCTCGGCGCCGCCGAGGATCCGCAGGCGGACGGTGCCGGGGCCGGTCGGGTCGGCGCGCTTGAGGCGGACGACGACGCCGACGACGGTGACGGCGACGGCGGGCTCGATGCGCTCCAGGAGTTCGGCGGCCTCGGCGAGGGCGGGCAGGTCGCCGGGCGAGAAGTCGAGGACGACGCGGCGCTCGCCGAAGCCGCCCGGTGTGCCGGCGGCGGCCGACCAGGCGACCGCGAGCCGCGCGGCGGTCGCGCCGCGCACGAGTTCCTCGACGGACTGCACGAGCTCGCGGCTGACCCCGGCCTGGACGGCGTTCTCGAAGGCCTCCGGCCCGCCGCTGACCCGCCGGTAGTCGACGGCGTCGCGCAGTGCCTCCAGTGCGCGGACGAGGGTGGTGACGGCGGCGCGCCCCTCGGGGGCGGGGGTGTAGGCGGTGAGGCCGGCGCCCTGTTCGACGACCAGGACGCGGTCCAGGAAGTCGTCGGCCCAGGTGTCCAGCCGGGCGCCGAAGTAGGCGGCCCTGGTCCGTCCGGCCTTGGCCCCGGCGGCGAGCATGGCGCGGGCCGCCCGCCCGAGCCGTTCGGCGTCCTCCCAGGGCGCGGTGCCGGCCGGTCCGGGCACGTCGCGGTGCCAGCGCAGTTCGTCGCCGGGCACGGAGAGGGCGAGCAGGATCGAGCGGGCGGAGGGGCTGTGCGAGCGGGACAGGGCGGTGACGGCGTCGGTGAGGAGGTCGACCGCGTCGTCGAAACCGTCGCCGGCGGGGACGAGCAGGCTGGTGCCGGGGTCGTCGTCCGGGGGCGTCCAGCGGCCGTACCGGGCGGCGGGGCCGCCGCGCCGCACCCAGCCGTGCCGGGCGAGCAGGGTGGCGAGCACCGCGGGGTCGACGGTGGCCGGGTCGGGCAGGCCGCCGCCGGGCAGGACTCCGTCGGGCTCGCCCGGTGCGTGGGGTGGTGTCATGGGTGCGGCTCCTCCCGGCCGGGGCCGGGCCGTCACGGGCTGCCGCCCGCGCCGACCCTGGCCATGATGTCGCACAGCGCGCGGTCGTCGAAGACCTTCGTGGTGGGCACCCGGACGTTGGTGCGGCGCTGCCCGGTGACGGGGTGGCCGGCCAGGTTGACCCAGTAGCAGCAGTGCCGCAGTTCGAGCGCGTCCGGCCGGGCCGCCAGCCAGTGGTCGACCCGGCGCGGCAGCAGCATGACGACGAGGATCCGGGGCACCGCGACGCGGGCCCGGGCGAGCTTGCGCAGGTGGTCGTTGTCCAGGGTGAAGCTGAAGAACGGCCCGGCCGGGTCGGGCGCGATCTGCTGGGTCGCCTTGAGCTGGATCTTGATGGTGACCTCGTCGTCGACCTCGTGCGCCCGGGAGCCGTGGCTGACCTGCCAGTCGATGCCGTTGTCCGGGAAGGGCTGGGAGAGCGAGCAGCCGGCCGCCGCGGCGACCGCGTGCAGGTAGCCGACCTGCAGCGTCTCCATGCAGGCCGTCACCGCGAGGTTCCCCCGCAGGACCGCCGCCTCGTCGGGCTGCGGCTGTGTCAGCGCCATCGCCCCTAGCCTCCCCCCGGGCCCGCCACCCCCGGGAGCGGCCCAAGGCCAGGATCCCCGGCCCGGCCTGCGCCAAACGGTTGAGCGGGCGTCAGAACCGGGTATCACCGGAGTGCGGACCGCACGTCTGAGGGGCAGTCATGCAGCACTACTGGTACACCGGCCCACTCGCCTCCTTCGACACCGAGACCACCGGCGTGGACGTCGAGCACGACCGGATCGTCTCGGCCGCCCTGGTCGTCCAACTCGCCCCGGGCACACCCGTGCAGACCGAGACCTGGTTGGCCGATCCGGGGGTCCCGATCCCGGACGGCGCCCGGGCGGTGCACGGCATCACCGACGACCACGTGCGCGCGCACGGCCGTCCGGCCCGCGCCGTCGTGGCGGAGATAACCCGGGCCCTGGCCGCGCAGGCCAGGGCCGGGCGGCCGGTGGTGGTGATGAACGCGCCCTACGACCTGACGCTGCTGGACCGGGAGTTGCGCCGCCATCACGGCCTCGCGCTGACGGGCGGGCTGGGCGCGGCCGGACTGGTGGTGCTGGATCCGCGGGTGCTGGACAAGCACGTGGACCGCTACCGCAAGGGCCGCCGGACGCTGACCGACCTGTGCGCGCACTACGGCGTCGAGCTGGCCGGCGCGCACGACGCGGCGGCGGACGCCTCGGCGGCGCTGGCGCTGACGCGGACGATCGGTGCCCGCTACCCGGCGGCGCTGGGCGGGCTCACCGCGGCCGAGCTGCACCTGCGTCAGGCGATCTGGCACGCGGCGCAGGCGCGGGGGCTGCAGAACTGGTTCGACCGGTCCGGGACGCCGGAGCGGGTGGACCTGTCCTGGCCGCTCCGGCCGGCCAGGTGCGGCTGCGGCAGGCGCTTGGAGCCGGAGCACGGCTGCGAGGCGGCGGCGTAGCGGCCGGCTCCGAACGCGCCGCAGGCCCTGACCGGTATCCCGATCAGGGCCTGCGTGCTGTCCGGTGGGCGATACTGGGATCGAACCAGTGACCCCTTCGGTGTGAACGAAGTGCTCTCCCGCTGAGCTAATCGCCCGGGTGCAGGGAAAACATT
>NZ_JBHYWI010000084.1:0-37915 GCF_042751525.1 Kitasatospora sp. NPDC059408 | reverse complement strand
CGGGCGGCCGCCCGCCCCGGGCGCCGCCCCCCCCCCCCCCGGGCCCCGGCAGGCCCCGGGCACGGCTCCTCACCGGCCCTGCCCGGTGAGGAGCCCGATCACGGGATGGACCGCGTCGTCCCCGGAGCCGCCCTCCGGGAACAACTCGGCGGCCTCCGCACTGCGGGGGAACATGTCCCGCTCGTACGCGGCGAGCGCCGCCTCCACGTCGCCGGGGTGCGCGGCGAGGGCCAGACCGAGCTCGGCGCCGTCGAGCATGGCCAGGTTGGCGCCCTCGCCGTTCGGGGCCTGGAGGTGGGCGGCGTCGCCGAGCAGGGTCACCCCGGGCACCCGCTCCCACCGGTGCTCGGCCGGGAGGGCGTGGAGGTGGCGCAGGACCGGTGCGGAGTCCGCCTCGGTGATCAACGCGAGGAGCTCCGGCGCCCAGTCGGCGAACTCCCGCGCGACGCGCGCGGTGACCGCGGCCGCGTCGGTGACGTCGAGGCCCGCGAACCAGTCCAGCGGCTCGGTGATCCCGATGTAGGCGTGCAGGGTGTCGCCGCTCTCCCGGTGCGCGAAGATCTCCCGGTCCGGCGACGACGCCGCGATCATCGAGCCGCCGCCGACCGCCCGCGCGGTGGCCGGGAACCGGGTGCGCGCGTCGGCCAGGTACGTCTCGACGACCGACTTGCCGGCGTACCCGGGCCGGGCGGCCGAGAGCAGCGGCCGCACGCGCGACCACGCGCCGTCGGCGCCGACCAGCAGGTCCGCGACGACTCCGGAGCCGTCGGAGAACGCCACCTCGTGCCGGCCGCCGCCCAGGGGGCGGACGGCGGTCGCCTTGCGCCCCCACCGCACGGTCCCGGCGGGCAGCGAGTCGAGCAGGATCCGCCGCAGGTCGCCGCGCTGCACCTCGGGACGCCCGCCCGTGCCGTCGTCGGCCTGCTCGAACAGGACGGTCCCGTCGCGGTCCAGCACCCGCATCGCCTGGCGCCCCTCCAGCACGATGGCGCGGAACTCCTGCGTCAGCCCGGCCGCCGCGACGGCGAGTTGCCCGTTGTAGTCGTGGATGTCGAGCAGCCCGCCCTGCGTGCGCGCCGACGGGGAGGGATCGGCCTCGTGGACCGCGACCGGGATGCCGTGCAGGTGCAGGACCCGGGCCAGGGTGAGGCCGCCGAGCCCGGCGCCGACGATCGTGACGGGTGTGCGCATGGGTGACTCCTTCGGGATCGGGCCGCCCGATCGGTTCCGGCCGGCCTCCCCGGACGCTGTCAGGCGCCGCCGTCATACCGCCGTCATCCGGCCGTCGGACCCTGCCGGACGACCGGCATACGACTGTCCGCACACCACCCGACGCCGCCCGGACCACCCCCGAAAAGCGGGGCGCACGGCCGCCGGTACGCGCCCTCTTCCTCCGGAGGACGACCCGGCCGCCGACTACGCCAACCGTGCGCCCGAACACGTCCCCGGGCCGGCCCGTGCCACCGCCGGCGCCCGCCGCTCCGGCCACCCCGCCGCACGCGCCCGCATCCGGCACGTGCGCCCGGCCACCTGCCGTCCGTACCCGACCTTGTCCCAGCACCCCACTGCTGCGCCCTCTTGACGGTCCGTCAGCACGAGAGGCCCCGGCCACCCCGCCGACCACACATGTGCCACACACAACCCTCAAACCTCGGCCGCACGGCTCGCGGGTGTGGCACGGAAACGCATCGGCTCGCCCGGACGGTCGTTGGTCGTGCAGCGCGTGAGACAGCTCGCGCCGCCGAGCCGGCCGCCGAAGACGTCGGCCGGCTCGGGTCCTTCGCACGAGGAGCCGACCGGTGAGCGACCTTGTCCGCCTCATTCCGCAGCCCAGGGAAGCCGAACGCGCCGACCTGAGCGTTGACGCTCTCGAATTCCTGAAACGGTACGGCCTGCACCCGGCGCCGGAGGCCTACCTCTCGCACGGATACGTGGACCTGTGCCTCAAGGCGTGGCCGACCGCCGGGGGCGCCCCGCTGCGCCTGGCCGCCCGCTGGGCCCTGTGGACGTGGACGACCGACGACCTGCTGGACGGAGACCTCCGCGGCGCCCCGCTGGACGCGGTCGGGAGGCTGACCCGGTCGCTGCTGTGCGTCTGCGCCGAGAGCGACCGGCCCGCACCCGACGACCATCCCGCGGTCCACGCGCTGGCGGAGCTGGTCCGGGAGAGCCGCGCGATGATGCCCGACTTCTGGTGGCAGCGCTACCGCGAGCAGCTGGCCGCATGGATCGTCGCCGCACGCGACAAACTGGTGCACTACGTGCAGCCGGGACGAACGCCCACGCTGCGCGAGTACCTGATGCTCCGTCCGGCCGACGGCGGCATGCTGCTGGCCGCGATGTGGTGCGAACTCGCCGACCAGTGCATCACGCCGCACTGGGGCGACCCCATGGTGCAGGACCTCCTGGACGCCTTCTCGACCTGCGGGATCCTCACGAACGACCTCGCGGCCGACGGCGGCAAGGACGAGACCTTCAACGCCATCGCCGCCCGGATGGCCGACGGCGGCCTGTCCGCGGCGCAGGCCCGCCAGGACGTGAGCGAGCGGCTGGACGCGGAGGAACGGCGCTTCTGCTGGCTCCACTCGGCGGTGCGGCGCGGCTTCCACGCCGGACCGCCTCCCGCGGCCGACGCCGCCGCCGGCCCCCCGGTGGACCAGGTCCTGGACACCCACCGCTTCGCCCTGCTCCTGGACCAGTTCCTCGCCGCCCTCACCACATGGACCGGCACCAGCGCCCGGTACCCGGTGCTGCCCGGCACCCCGCAGCCGGCGCGCCGCGCCCTGCGCGACGTCCTGATCACCCCCGCCGTCCGCACGTGGAAGGCCGTGGGCCCGCGCTCCCGGCGGACCCGGACGAGCGCCGCCCCGGCCCGCTGAATCCCCGGGCGCAGACCGGCGTTCTGCAGGGCTGATGGCCCAAGTCGACCCGGCCCCCGGGCAGATCCCGGAACCCGCCCCCAGGAGCCGCCCGCAGCCGGTGGCACCGCGCCCGTCCCCGGGCCGGTGCCACCGCCGTTGACGGCGCCGAGCCCGTCACAGGGAGGGCAACCAGGAGCCCCGCCGTCCGCGCCCGGCCCGGGGAGCCGAATGGCGGCTGTTCAACGGACCGGGCGGAGGCGGGCTCGGCGCGTGCCACCGCGTCGAAGGCCTCTACCGCGGTGTGCCCGCGTCCCCGCCGATGCGGCTCATCGGCTGCGAGCCCGGCGAGAGGCTGCTGCGCCGGCTGGTGCGCCCGCGGGGCGACGGCGACCGGGTGACACTGCTCGCCGTGGACCGGACCGGCCGGGTGATGCGCCACCAGGAGCACATGCCGCTCAACGTCATCGCCTCCCGCCCGTCCGTGCTCGGCGGGACCCTGCTGGACCTGTGGCTGGCCGAGGGCCCCGCCGTCCGGCCCGTGCCGGCGGCCCGGCCGGTGTGGGACGCCTGGTTCGAGGGGCCGCCGGCCGAGGCCGGCACCTGGGCCGCGTTCCCGTCCGAGGGCCGGAAGGAGTGGGCCGCCTTCGCCGCCGCCCGTCAGGAAGCCGGCCGTCAGGACGCCGGCCGGTCCCCGACGGGCTCCGTACGGCACCTCTACGGGCGGCACGTGACCGACGTGCCGGGACTGGTGTGCGCGATCGGCGAGGCGGTCGTCGGCCCCGGCGGCCACTACGCCCAGTGCTGGCACGTGCTGCGCGGCTGCCCGTGCGGCGGGGACCTGCCGTTCGCGTCGTTCACCCTGGTCTGGCACGACGCCGAGGTCGCCCGGTGCGCGCTCGCCGAGGTGACCGTGGACACGGAGGGCGAGACGCCGTACGTCGACGACGTCCTCCGACTGCTCGCACGCGTGGGCATCACCGTCGAACTGCGCTGATCTCCCCCCGGGGCGCCACCGCGCCCTCGTCCAGGTCAGGCGTCGAGCACCTGGCCGGCGCGCTTGACGACCGGCCCTTCCGTCGACCAGGGGAACTCGATCCAGTCGTCGGTCTTCTTCCACACGTACTCGCACTTCACGAGCGAGTGCGACTTCTCGTAGATCACGGCGGACCGCACCTCGGCGACGTGGCCGAGGCAGAAGTCGTGTACCAGCTTCAGCGTCTTGCCCGTGTCGGCGACGTCGTCGGCGATCAGCACCTTCTTGTCGGTGAAGTCGATCGCCGCGGGCACCGGCGCCAGCATGACGGGCATCTCCAGGGTGGTGCCCACGCCCGTGTAGAACTCGACGTTCACCAGGTGGATGTTCTTGCAGTCCAGCGCGTACGCCAGACCGCCCGCCACGAACACGCCGCCACGGGCGATGCTCAGGACGAGGTCGGGCTCGTACCCGTCGGCGGCGATCGTGTGCGCCAGCTCGCGCACCGCCCGCCCGAACATCTCGTAAGTCAAGGTCTCGCGCACGTCGGTCACAGCGCCCAGTCTCCCCGCCCGCCGCCCGGCTGGCGAGCACCGGCACGCCGGGCAGTGCCGACGGGACGTTCCACGGGACACGACGTCCCCCGCGACCCGGGAGGTCCCGTCCACCGACGACCGATCAGCGGTCGGTAAGCAAGCGGTAAGCGACCCCGTCCTAGCCTCGGAACAGGCCCGCTCCGAAGAACGGCAACCGGCGCAGGCGGCCCCCTGACAAGGAGCACCGATGGCAAAGCGTTTGCGAACCATGCTGGCCGTGGCAGGCATCACGGTCGCCGGCCTGGTCGGGCCGGCACCGGCGGCCTCGGCGAACACCCCTCTCACGACGCTGAGTTTCGTCGCCCACGAGGACGACGACCTGCTCTTCATGAACCCCGACATCCTGTCCGACGTCCAAGCCGGATACGACACCTGGGTCGTCTACCTCACCGCCGGTGAGATCGCCTACGGCAGCGGCTCGACCCAGGAGCGCCTCGACTACGCGAACATGCGGACCGAAGGCGTCAAGGCCGCCTACGCGCGCGCCGCGAAGACCGCGAACGACTGGACGTTCAACGAGTCCGTCTTCAACGGTCACCCGGTGGCCACGGACACCCTCACCGGGACCAGGGTCCACCTGCTCTTCCTGTACATCCACGCCGCGGACGGGGCCTCCGGCGACAACTGCGGCGACCTCTACCGGATGCTCCACGACCCGGCCTTCGCCGGCCGCCCGATCGACGGCCGGCCCGCGTACACCCGCCAGGACCTGCTCGCCACACTCCGGGCCGTCACGGACGGCGTGAACCCCGACTACCTGCGCTCCCAGAGCACCATCGGCCACCGCGACGGCGACCACATCGACCACACGTCCGCCGCCCTGTTCGCCGCCGCCGCCGACTCCACGATCCCGCCCGGCGCCGACCCGCTCACCGCCACCGGCACGACCGTCCGCCAGCGCGACGAGTACCAGGGCTACAGCCTCGCGAACCAGCCCGACCGGTTCGGCGGCTACTGGCGGGACGAGAAACTCGCGGTCTGGAACGCCTACAAACCGCACGACCCGGCCGTCGGCCCCACCACCTGGGACGAACTCGCCGGCAAGGAGACCGACCCGGCCGCCGCCGGCCGCCGCTTCACCGCGAACGGCACCTGGGCACCTCCGGGCGACTTCACCAACCAGTGCGGCAACGACGGGCCGTACCACTGACGGCCGCCGGGGGGACGGCTCCGTCCCGCCACCGGTCCCGGCGGCCGACGGCCGGGGGAGGGGTGCTAGAAATCCCTCGTGGACGTTCCCCCCGAGCCCTCGACCCTGCGCGTCTTCATCGCGCTGGCCCCGCCCGACGACGCCAAGGACGAACTGGCCCGGGCCCTGCAGCCCGCCTACGCCATGTACCCGCGGCTACGCTGGAACCGGATCGAGGACTGGCACATCACCCTGGCCTTCCTCGGCGAACTCCCCTCCACCGCAGTACCGTTGCTGCAGTCCGTGCTCGCCGGCCGGGCCGCCTCCCACCCCGCCCTGCAACTGGCCCTGCGCGGCGGCGGCCACTTCGACGAGCGGCTGCTGTGGAGCGGCATCGGCGGCGACCTGGAAGGACTGCACCAGCTCGCCGCCGACGTCCGCGACCTGGTCGCCTCCTGCGGCATCGCCTTCCGCAGCCGCCCGCTGCGCCCCCACCTGACCCTGGCACGCGCGCGCCGCGACGATCCCACCAGCGTGCCCCGGGCCGCGGCCGGCCTCGACGGATTCGCGGGCCGGCCCTGGCAGGCCGAGCGCCTCCACCTGGTCGGCAGCAACACCGGCCGCGGCCCCGGCCCGATCCGCTACCGCGACATCGAGGCCTGGCCGTTCGGCACCGCGGCCCGCACCGGCGGCGACGACGCCCCCGCCGGGCCGTAGCCGACCGGCGAACGCCCCCTCTTACAGCGGGGTCAGGACGTCCTGGTGCGCCCCGTCGAGGACGAGGCCGTTGTCCAGCCGGACCCGGACCGTCACCTGCTTCCCCCGTTCCCGGTGGGCGGCCCACTGCGGCTCCAGCACGGCGATCTCGGCCTCCAGCCGCTCGCGGCTGGCCGCCGGCATGGTGTGCCCGTAGTCCTCGAACAGCGCCTTGAGACGCAGGTACTCGCGGACCTCGTGGCTCTCGGGGAGTTCGTCCACCCGCTCGACGGTGCCCTCGACCCCGGCCCCCAGCGAGAGGAACCCGACGACGGCCCCGGCCTCCCCGGCGACCGCCTCACCGAGGGCGAGGTCCTCGGCCAACCTGACGCGCAGGCCTTCCACCAGGGTCATCCGCTTCTCTGCCTCTCCATCGACTCTCCAGCAGCCCGGTCATTATCGTCCCCGCACCCGGTACCCCCGCGATCGCGCGAGTGGACGCCTGCCACACTGTGCGCCATGAGTGACCACGAACCCCATGCCCCGGCGCAGCTTTCCGAGGCACTGCACCGCAGGCTGGAGCGGATCGAACGGCTCCTGGAGCCCGAGAAGCCGGAGCGCCCGGCGTGGCGTTCGGTCACTCTCGGTGAGCAGCGCTGGGCGGTCTCGGTGGCCATCCTGGTCGCCGTGGGCCTGCAGCTGGCCCTGCCGACCCGCCTGACCATCCACCCGCACTGGATGCTGCCCGCCCTGGAACTGGCACTGCTGGTGGCCCTGGCGGTCCTCAACCCGCACAAGCGCATCGACCAGACGTCGCGGCTGCTGCGGCTGATGAGCCTGGCCATGGTGGCGGTGATCAGCCTGGCCAACGGCTGGTCGGCGGTGAAGCTGGTGCGCGACCTGATCCACACCTCCGCCTCGCCGGGCGCGCTGGCGCTGCTCGGCACCGGCGGCGCGGTGTGGGCGACCAACATCATCGCCTTCTCGCTCTGGTACTGGGAGTGGGACCGCGGCGGCCCGGCGGCCCGCGCCCAGGGGGTGAAGGCCTACCCGGACTTCCTCTTCCCGCAGATGCAGCAGGAGGGCATCGCGGAGCCGGGCTGGGAGCCCTCCTACCCGGACTACCTGTACGTGGCGTTCACCAACGCCTGCGCCTTCAGCCCGACGGACACCATGCCGCTGTCGGTCTGGGCGAAACTGCTGATGATGACGCAGTCGGCGGTCTCCCTGATCACGGTGGTCCTGGTGGTGGCGCGGGCGGTCGGCATCCTGCAGTAACGGCCCCGCCCCGCTCCCGGTTCTACTCCGGCTCCGGCCGGTCCCAGTTCGCGGTGACGCGGGCCCGTTCCGCCTCGATGAGCGGCCGGACCACGTCGTCGACGGACCGGTGGGAGATCTCGGCGAAACCGTGGAGCCAGTCCGCGAGGTCGGCGGGCAGCCGGAGGGTGACGCGGCGGGGCGGGGGGAGCTCGGGCATCGGGCCTCCAACGGGACGCAGCGGGGGCAGGGCGGTGAGCCGCGCCCGATCAGCTTGCCTCAGCGGGGCCGGGGGTCGACCAGCAGGTCGGTGGCCCGGTGGGTCCGCTGGTACAGGACGTGCGCTCCGGTGCGGGTGCGGGTGATCAGTCCGGTGCGGTGCAGGATGCCGAGGTGGTAGGAGACCGTGCTGGTGGCGAGGAAGTGCCGCTCGCTCAGTTCCGCGGTGGTGCGGGCGGCGTGCAGGTCGGACAGCAGGCGGGCGCGGGTCGCCCCGAGCAGGGCGGGGACCGTGCGCCCCGGGCCGGTGGCGGGCCCGGGCCGGGAGGGGTAGGCGAGCATCGGCTCGCGGTCGGCGGGCGAGGGCACCGAGTCGACGACCACGCGCAGGCCGGCGGGGAACACCGAGGGGGTCAGGACCAGGCCGGTGCTGCCGGGGATCCGGGCCTGGAAGCGGCCGACCAGGTTCAGCCGGTCGTCGTTCCAGTGCACCCGGGGATGCAGGGTGGCCAGCATGCCGGCCAGGCCGTGGCGGGCGGTGGTCCGCGCCCGGTGGGTGATGTCCTCCTCCATGCGGCTGCGCAGGGCCGGCCAGTGCGGGGCGAGGGCCGACTCCCACAGCCGTTCCAGCTCGGCTGCCACCAGCTCGGCAAAGTCCCGCTCGCCCCGCTCCAGGGCCTCGCGCAGGACCACGGGGAGCACCCGGCCCGCCAGACGCTCCGCACGGACCCCCTGGGCCATGATCCGCAGCTCCCAGCGCAGACGGGCGGAGCCCGTGGTGGCCACCGCGTGCAGTTCCTCCTGCACCGGAGCCTCCGGGGTCTGCGGCTGCGGGGTCAGGAAGTCCGGCACGTAGTCCCACGAACCGCCGAACAGCGCGCCCAGCAGCACGAGCCTGCGCTCGCGGACGGCCTCCTGGACCCTGCCCCGCCAACCGCCGCCGCCCGGCCGCTCGTTGCCACGCAGGAGACCGAGCGCACCGACCGCGGTGCTGAGCGGCGAGATCGCGAACCGGGTGTTCGCGAGGACGGCGCGGTCCATGTCGAGACAGAGCACGACACCCCCCGAGGTTCGGCCGTCGGCCGCCCGAACGGCCGGCGTCATGAGTCTTCGAACGTCATCGAATCACTCGAAGGGCAGCCCCGTCAGCCGGTTCCCTTGAACCGGGAACGGGCGGCACGACCGCACCACTCCCCGGGGGGGCCACCCACGACACACACGGCCCTCGAAGAACGACCCGACCTCCGGAACTCGCAGGCAGTCGTACGGACTTGTCCGGGAAACCGGCCTCCGGACGGAGCCAGGGCACCGTGGGCCGAGGCAATCAGCCGTCGGACACCAGGAGAAACCGATGATCAGGAAGCGCACCGCCACCCGCCTCGCCGCCGTCGCCGCCGTCGCGACCGTCGGCCTGAGCCTCAGCACCGGGATGGCGTCGGCCGACGCCACCTTCTCGGCCAACGTCCCCGGTTGTGCCGGGTGGATGCAGGACACGTTCATGAACGGGCACGACTGGGTGCAGGGCTTCGCGATCTCCACCATGGGCGACCCCTGTAGCGTGGTCCTCCACCAGTCCAACGGCGGGAGCTCCAGCGACTGGACCGCCACCCGCACGCCGGCCCAGACCGACAGGCTCATCGACGCCGGCATCACCTCGTTCGTCGTCGTGTGCAACGGGAACACCGGCCGCTGCGCCACCAGCCAGTCGTACTGACGGACGCCGCCGGTCCCGTCCTGGCCCCTCCCGGGGGAAGGGGCCATGACGGGACCGGTGCCCGCACGGTTCAGCCGATGACCGGGCCGGCCTCGACGTCTCCGATCTGCTGGTCGTTGTCGACGATCCAGGTCTTCGAGAAGTACTGGCAGCCGGGGAACGCGCCGATGCCGTCCGAGGGGACCGTGTACAGGGTGGCCCCGCCCCCGCCCTTCGGGATGTACGTCGCCGTGTCCGTCCCGGGAACCCAGTTGACCGGCCCGCTGGTGTCGCAGCGGTAGCCGAGCTGCACGTGCAGGTAGACGTCGGTCGGGCCACCGGTGGCGATGGCCTTTCCGTGCATGTAGCTGCTGCTGTCCTGGTAGACGCACGGCAACAGGGTGAAGCCGGCGCCGACGTAGACCGGCGTGCTCCGGCAGACGTTGTCCCCGGGGCTCGCGCCGGCCGTTCCGGCGGTGGCCATCATCGTGCCGGCGGCCAGCGCCATGGTGGCGGTGCCGAGTCCGAGAAGACGGCCGGCCGGGGTTCGGGGGCGGATGCGCATGGCGGTGATGCTCCTTCGGAAGAGGTGGGACGCGACGGAAGCGCGCACCGCGATGCTGGCAGCAGGAATCGGCGCCCCGCGAGCTGTTCAGCCAGGACCGAATAGTTGCGAAACCACCCCACGGCGGACGGCACCCGGCATGATCGTCGTCCAATGGGGAGGACGGGCGGGAACCGGGGGGATCCGTGCTGGACTTGCGCTTCGGTGCCGCGGACATGGCGCGCACCACGTTCGCCGTCTCGTCGATGGACCAGATCATCGGCGGCATCGCCGGGGCGGAGCACCACTGCGTCGGCGCCTCGCTCGGACGCGCCCGCTGGTGGCGCCGGATGCGCCAGCACGTGCCGCACCAGGCCGATCGCCTGCTGGAGCTGGTGAACGCCAGCTTCGAGGGGGTTCCGGATTTCCTCGTCGCCAACGTCGAATCCGGCCGCCAGGGGCTCGCCGACGAGCTCGACGCCATCGTGGCCCTGCCCGAGAGCCGGATCCGCCGGGACCTCGACTTCTACGGCGACGACCCAGGCCTGCCGCCCATCGTCCGGGAGCTGCGCGACGGCGGCACCCGAGGGCTGCGGCTGATCGCCGACGGCGCCTGGGCCCTCTTCCGGTCCTGCTTCGCCGCGGACTGGCCGGACATCCGGCGGCTGCTCGGAGCCGACATCGCACACCGGTCCCGCGCCGCCGCCGAGGCCGGCACCGGCGTCATGCTGGAGCGGCTGCACCCGCAGACGCGCTGGCGGACCGGCGAAGTCCTGCAACTCGCCGTCCACGGCTTGAACGAAGGGTGGGACCTGGACGGGCGGGGCGTGGAACTGCGTCCCAACATCTTCCTGACGTCCATCACGGCCCTCCCGACGGAACACCCCGCGGCGACGGTCCTGTACCCGAGCCGTGCCCGCCCGGCCGGAGCCGCCGTTGCCCGGCGGACGGACGGCCTGGCCGGACTCATGGGCGCGACCCGCGCCCGCGCCCTGCGCGCGATCGGCCTGGGCCCGTGCACCACGGCCGAGCTGAGCAGGCGTCTTGGCCTCAGCCCGGCGAGCGCCTCCGCCCACGCCACGGCCCTGCGCGTGGCCGGCGTGATCACCACGGAGCGCGAAGGGCGGCAGGTCCGCCACGACCTCACCCCGCTCGGACACGACTTGCTGCTGAACAACCCCGAGCCCCCCGGCACGGGCGGGAGCCGCGGCTGACCCTCGCCCTGTCGCTTGCGCCGGAGGCGGCCTGCCGTTCACCCGGCCTTCGCCGACGCGGCTCTTGTGAGGGCATCGTCAACTGCGGGACAGTGACGGCCAATCACCCGCCCCTCCGAGGAGAATCCGTGCGTCTGTCACGCCTCGCCACCGGCCTCGCCGCCGCCGTCGCCCTGCTCTGCGGGCCCACCGGCGCCGTCGCTCCCGCAAGCGCCACCGGCACCGCCGGCACCGCCGCCGCGGCCACGGCCGCCGTTCCGCGGCCCGACCACGTCGTGGTGGTGCTCTTCGAAAACACCTCGGAGAGCTCCATCGTGGGCAACCCACAGGCCCCGTACTTCAACCAACTGGCCAACACCGGCGCGAACTTCACCAACTCCTTCGCGATCGAACACCCCAGCCAGCCGAACTACCTGGACCTGTTCTCCGGCTCCAACCAGGGAGTCACCGACGACTCCTGCCCGCACAGCTTCAGCACCGACAACGAGGGCGCCCAACTCATCGCCAAGGGCCTGACGTTCAAGGGCTACTCGGAAAGCCTGCCCGCGGCCGGCTCGACGGTCTGCACTTCGGGCAAGTACGCGCGCAAGCACGTCCCGTGGACCAACTTCACCAACGTGCCGGCCTCCGCCAGCCTGCCGTTCACCAGCTTCCCGACCGACTTCACCCAACTGCCCACCGTCTCCTGGGTGATCCCCAACCTCTGCGACGACATCCACGACTGCTCGATCCCCACCGGCGACACCTGGCTGAAGAACAACCTGGACGCCTACGTCCAGTGGGCCAAGACCCACAACAGCCTGCTGATCACCACCTTCGACGAGGACGACAGCGCCGGCCCCAACCAGATCGCCACCTTCTTCAACGGCCAGCAGGTCAAGCCGGGCACCTACACCGAGCAGATCGACCACTTCAGCGTGCTGCGCACCATCGAGGACATGTACGGCCTGCCGTACGCCGGTGCCGCCGCCCAGGCCACACCGATCACCGACGCCTGGAACACCGGCACCACCGGCGGCGTCAGCGTCACCGCGCCGGGCAACCAGGCCGGCACCGTCGGCACCCCCGCCTCCCTCCAGATCCGGGCCACCGACACCGCCGGCGGCACGCTGGGCTACGCCGCCACCGGTCTGCCGGCCGGACTGTCGGTCAACGCCTCCACCGGCCTGATCAGCGGCACCCCGACCACGGCCAGCACCTCCGCCGTCACCGTCACCGCCACCGACTCGACCGGCCCGTCCGGCAGCACCTCGTTCACCTGGACGGTCAGCCCGGCCGGCACCGGCTGCCCGTCGCCCGGCCAGCTGCTCGGCAACCCGGGCTTCGAGAACGGGAACAGCCCGGCGCCGTGGAAGGCGACCTCCGGCGTGATCAACAACGACCTGGCCAGCGAGCCCGCGCACAGCGGCAACTGGGACGCCTGGCTGGACGGTTACGGCTCCGCGCACACCGACACGCTCAGCCAGAGCGTCACCGTCCCGGCCGGCTGCAAGGCCGCGCTCGGCTTCTGGCTCCACATCGACACGGCCAAGACCACGGGCACCGCCGACGACACGCTCACCGTCACCGCCAACGGCACCACCCTGGCCACCTACTCGAACCTCGACGCCGCCAACGGCTACACGCAGCGGACCCTCGACCTGTCCGCCTACGCCGGGAAGAGCGTCACGCTGACGTTCACCGGCGTGGAGAACTCCTCCGCCGACCAGACCGGCTTCGTCATCGACGACACCACGCTGAACGCCTCCTGACCGGCACACCCGACCGGCACACCCGACCGGCACACCCGACCGGCACGCCGGGGCCGTGCCCGCATCCGGGCGCGGCCCCGTCACGTGATGGCGGTGTCGAGGAGGGCCTCCAGGGCCGGGCGGGGGCGCGACAGCAGCTCGCGGATCCGCAGGTCGTCCGGGCCCCGGGCGGCCGCGGAAGCGGATCACGTTACGGTCTGATCATGCTTCAGAAAGCTCGCGCCGCCCTGATATCGGCGCTCCTCCTGGCCCCCCTGGTCGCGGCCACCCCGGCCACTCCGGTCGCCCCGGCCGCCACCGCGGCCGCCACGGCCACCGTCGCCCCATCCGATCCCCAGGCCACCGCGGCCACCGGCCGGGTGCTCGACTGGCTGTCGCACCTGCCGGGCCGGGCCGGCAACCGGGTGGTCTCCGGCCTGTTCGCCGGCTACAGCGGCTCCGCCTTCTCACTCGCCCAGACCGAGGACCTGAAGGCCCAGACCGGCCAGTACCCCGGGCTGATCGCCTGCGACTACGGCTCGAACGGCAGCTCGACCATCGACTCCTCCTGCAACGCCGACCTGAAGAACTGGTCGGCCAGGGGCGGCCTGGTCTCCGTCGGCGTCCACGCGCCGAACCCGGTCCGGCCGGGACTCCAGGGCCTCTACACCCACCTGGACGGCTTCCAGCAGCTCACCGACCCCACCACCACCGTCGGTGCCGCCTGGCAGCAGACCCTCGACAGGATCGCCACCGGCCTCGCCGACCTGAACGGCGCCGGCGTCCCCGTCCTGTTCCGCCCGTTCCACGAGATGAACACCTCCGGCGCGGGCGCCTTCTGGTGGAGCGGCCAGGACCGGGCCGCCTACGTCTCCGCCTGGCAGTACACCTACCGCTACCTCACCCAGGCCAAGGGCCTGCACAACCTGCTCTGGGTCTACTCCCCGCTCTGCGGCGCCGGCGACCGCGCCGCGTACTACCCCGGCGACGCCTACACCGACGTGGTCGGCCTCGACTGCTACCCGACCGACCCGGCCGCCGCCCAGGGCTACGGCGAACTGACCGCGCTGCACAAGCCGTTCGCCTTCGCCGAGATCGGCCCGCCGAACGACCCCGCCACCCACGTGCCCGCGCCCGCCGCTTACGACTACGGCCGCTGGGCCGACGCGATCCGCACCCGGTTCCCGGCCACCACCTACTTCCTGGCCTGGAACGACAAGTGGAGCCCCACGGTGCAACTCGGCGCCCCGGCACTGATGAACGACCGGTGGACGCTCAACCTGGGCGGGATCGACCCGTCCGCCACGACCGACCCGGCCGGGCCGCCGCGCCCGCCGGCACCGGGCACCGTGCTGGAGGGCTTCGAGACCGGCCCGGACGGCTGGGGCGGCCGGCAGACCCTGAACGGGCCCTGGGCGGTGGACGAGTGGGCCTCCCAGCAGAGTCACTCCCTCAAGGCCGACGTCGACCTGACCCGCCCGGAGACCTACCTCAACAAGGTCGCCCGCCAGGACCTCAGCGCCTACAGCACGCTCTCCGTCGACGCCCGCACCGCCCCCTGGGGCAACCAGGCCGCCGGCACGACCGCCAAGCTCTACCTGCGCACCGGCGCCAACAGGACCTGGTACGACAGCGGTTCCACCGTGGTCGGCCCGGACGGCGCCGTGCTGACCATGCCGCTCGCGGGCGTGACCGACCTCGCCGACGTCGAGGAGATCGGGGTCCGCTTCGCCCCCGCGCCGGGCGCCTCCGGCCAGAGCTCGGTGTACATCGACAACCTGACCGCCACCACCCCGGCGAGCACCCTCGGCGACTTCGAGACCGGACCCGACGGCTGGGGCGGCTGGCGGATCAAGAACGGCCCCTGGCCGGTCACCGAGTGGGCCGCCCAGGGCACCCGCTCCCTCAAGGCCGACGTCCAACTGGAGAGCGGCGAGGCCTTCCTGCTGCGCCACTACGCCACCCCGGCCGACCTGACCGGCAACCTCACCCTCACCGCGACCGCCCGCACCGCCCCCTGGGGCAACCAGGCCGCGGGCACCAAGGCCAAGCTGTACGTGAAGGCCGGTGCCGGCTGCGACTGGTACGACAGCGGCACCTACCCGGTCGACGCCGACGGCACCCGGCTGTCCTTCAACCTGGCCGCCGTCCCCGACCTCACCAGGGTCTGCGAACTCGGCGTCGACTTCGTCCCGGCCGACGGGGCGACCGGCCAGTCCTCCGTCTACGTGGACGCGGTGTCCATGCGCTGAGCCCCCTGCGCCCCCACCCGGGAGGCCGCCGCCCCACGACGGGACGGCGGCCTCCCGCGCCTTCGCGCCGGCGGCTCCGCCCGCCCGGTGCCGCCGATTTTCTGTTATGCCAATTGACACAACCTCAGTGCCGTCCCTAGGGTCTCCTGGCATGGACGAGGTCAAGAAGCGCGGCCGCCCCCGGAAGGACCCCGCGCAGTTGGCGCGGTGGACTCCCCCCGAGGGGTGGTCACGGCTGGTCGCCTGGGTGTCGCCCGAGGAGAAGAAGGCCCTCAAGCACGTGGCGGTCGAGGCGGAGGTCTCGGTCGCCGACCTCGTCCGCGCGCTCGCGGGCGGGCTGGCCGCCGGGGCGATCACACACGAGGAACTGCTGGGCCACGTCAGAAAGGGCATCCAGGTCATGGAGAAGATCCCGACGCTGTTCGACCGGGACGACGCGTTCCGCGTCGTCGACCGGCCCCGCGCCGAATGCGCGTGGGTCTTCGAGGGCGAGGGGGTGCCGACCGAGAAGCTGGACGGCACCAACGTCCGCCTCACCGTCCGCGCCGGACGGCTGGTCCGGGTGGAGAAGCGCCGCAACCCGACGAAGGCCCAGAAGCAGCAGGGCATCCGGGACGGCTGGTACGTCGACACCGACGAGCAGGCCGCCGAGGACAAGTGGATCCTCGCCGCCGCCCACGCCACCGACACCACCGCCTGGCCCGACGGCGAGCACTCCTGCGAGGCCCTCGGCCCCCGCATCCAGGGCAACCCGCTCGGTGTGACCGAGCACCACTGCGTCCCCTTCAACCTCCAGGTGCCGGTCTACCAGGACGTGCCCCGGACCTACGCGGGCCTGCGCGACTACCTGGCCGAGATGGAGAGCCGCTACACCCCGGGCGCGCTCGCGGAAGGCATCGTCTTCCACCACCCCGACGGGCGCCGCGCCAAGATCAAGCGCAAGGACTTCCCCAAGGCCGCCTGACCCGCGCCCGCTCGGGGCAGTGCGCCGGCTGCGCGCCGCGTTGCGGGGTTGGTCGCCCCGGCCGAGGCTCCTCCGGCCGCGGCTGCCCAAACCGGGCTGACGGCCGAGGGCACCATGAGGATCGTCATTGCTGCCTTCCTGCGGCTGCCGGTTTTGCCGATCGGGCTGCGCGGCGCGGCTTCGCGCTTCTACCGTGTCGGTCGGACCGGCTATTTGAGGAAACGTCAGGGCAGGAGCGGAACACATGGACATTCCTCTGGTGGAGGCTGTCGCCGCAGTGCGCGACGAGCTGATGGAGGCCGTGGCGCAGGGCGCGGACCAGGAGATCGCGTTCGCGGTCGGGCCGGTCGAGATGGAGTTCCAGGTCGAGATGCGCGCGGACGCGAAGGCGAAGGGGGGCTTCCGGCTCTGGGCGGTCGCCGCGGAGACCGAGGCGGGGGTCTCGCGCGGCAGGACGCACCGGGTCGCCTTCACGCTGACGCCCAAGAGCGCCAACGGCGAGGACCTGCTGATCAGTGGCTCGCGGAACCGCCTCTCCGGCCCCGGCGACACGAGCGGCCGTATCCCGCACTGACGACGTACGGGCGCCGGGGCCACGGGGACAGGGAACCCACGGGGACGGGGAACAGGGGCGGGGATGGACGAGACGAGGCTCGTGGCGGTCACCGGGCCGGGCGGGCCCGGATCGGGGTACGTGGTCGGGCCGCGACTGGTGCTCACCTCGGCGCACGTCGTGGCCCGTGAGGGCGGCCGGGTGCGGGTGTTCCGTCCGGGCGGTGACCGGGAGTTCGTCGGCGAACCCGTGTGGTGTGGGACGCCGGGCGGCCGTGACGACGCCGCGCTGGTCCTGATCACGGACGACGGCTGGCGGCCGCCGCCCGGGGCGGGGGTGCGGTGGGGGCGTCCGGTGACGTCCCGTCCCGGTCTGGACTGCGAGACGTGGGGCGTGCCCGACCTGGCCCAGCGGAACGGGACGGCGATCGAGGCCAGCCAGCAGCGCGGCCACCTGAATCCGGGCAGCGGCTTCGTCAACAACCAGTACGTCATGGACCTGTCGGCGTACCCGCCGAGCTGGCCGGACGGCGTGTCCTCTCCGTGGGGCGGCCTGTCGGGCGCCGCGATGTTCTGCGACCGGCTGCTGACCGGTGTCGTCCTCGCGGAGTCGGCGCACTCGGGGCACTCCGCACTGAAGGTCGTCCCCGCCTACGTCCTGCACCACGACGCGTCGTTCCGCGCCGTCCTCGCCGACCACGCGGCGGGCCCGCAGCAGCTCGAAGCAGTGGAGTTCCAGGACCTGGCCGCCGTGGAGACCGCGCCCGCCAAGGCGCTCGGCTCACCGGCCGCCCTGCTCACCGCGGACCGGCAGACCGTGCCGTTCCGCGGCCGTACGGAGCTGGTGAACCGGCTGGAGGCCTGGTGCGGCCTCGGCGGGTTCGGCGCCTGGCTCCTGCACGGGCCCGGCGGCCAGGGCAAGACCCGGCTCGCCCGCCACTTCGCCGGCACCCTCGCGGCCGATGGCTGGGCCGTGCTCTGGCCGCACGCCGGGGCGACCGCCGCCGAGGTGCGTGCCCTGCGGCGCGTGGCCAAACCGCTGCTGGTCGTCGTCGACTACGCGGAGTCGCGCACGGCGCAGCTCGCCGGGCTGGTCGAGGCCGCCGCCGAGCACGGTGGCGGCACCCCGTTCAAGATCCTCCTGCTGGCCCGGACGGCCGGCGACTGGTGGACCCGGGCGCAGGCCCTCAGCGGCGTCGTGGAGGACTACCTGGAGGGCACCCCGGTGCTCGCCCTTCCCCCGCTCGATCCCGATCCGCCGGATCGCGCCGAGGCCTACCAGGACGCCGTCCGGGCGTTCGCCGCCGCCCTCCCGTACGTCGAGGGCTACGGGCAGCACGACTGGCCGGTCCTGGCCGACGCCTTTCCGGTGCCCCGGCTCACCCGGGAGGGCCTCGGGAACGCGCTGACCCTCCAGATGACCGCGCTCGCCGACCTCCTCGACCAGGCCGACGCACCCGGCGCCGCCGGACCCGACACCGACGGGGTGCCGGCCACGGCCACCACTCCCACCGCCGCCCCACGCCCGAGCGTGGAGAAACGACTGCTCGGCCACGAACGTCGATACTGGGACCGCATGGCCCGGGCCGGCGGCCTGACGCCGGGCCTGACCGAGGACACCCTGGACGACGCCGTCACCGCCGCCCTCCTGGCCGGTGCCGCCGACCGCGACCAGGCCGACCGGACCCTGTGCCGCCTCATCGGGCTCGCCGACCAGCACCGCGACCGGCGGGACGCCGTCGCCTTCTGGCTGGCCGCCCTCTTCCCGTCCCCCGTCCCGGGCCGGCTGTGGGGCAGCCTCTACCCCGACCGGCTGGCCGAGCGGTTCGTCGGGCTGCGCCTCGAAGCCGACCCGCGCCTGGCGGACCGCCTCGCGGACGGACTGGCCGACAGCCCGGCGCAGGCCGCGGACGCGCCGCAGGCCGCGCAACTCCTCACCGTCTACAGCCGCGCCGCCGCCCACCCCGACGTCCGGGGCAGGCTCGACGAGCACCTGACCGCCCTGTGCGTCCGGCACGGCGCCCGCCTCGCGCCGCAGCTCATCGACGTCGCCACCCAGACCGAGCACCCGGGGCCGCTGCTCGCGGCCCTGGAACGGATCACGGACGGCGACATCGCACTCGACGACCTGAGACGCCTCGTCGCCCTGCTCCCGCTGTTCAGCCGGCGCCTCGCCGGCTGGGCCGCCACGGCCACCGCCAGGCTCGCGGACCGCTGCCGCAGCCTCCCACCGGACTCGCCCGGCCGGCTGCCGCTGCTCGCGAACGTGCTCATCGAGTTGTCCAACCGGCAGAGCGACATGGGGCGGCAGGAGGAGGCGCTGGCCACGATCGAGGAGGCCGTCGCCGCATTCCGGCTGCTCGCACGGGCCGACCCGGCACCCCATCTGCACACCCTCGCCAAGGCCCTCAACAACCTGTCGAACCGCCTGGGCGACCTCGGCCGGCGCGAGGAGGCCCTGACCGTCATCGAGAGTGCCGTACGGATCCGGTACCGGCTCGCCGAGGAGTCGGAGGAGGCGTTCGCCGAACACTTCCCCGACTACGCGATGGCGCTGAACAACATGTCCACCCGGCTGTCCGACCTGGGGCGGCACCAGGAAGCGCTGGAGACCGCCGAGGAGGCCCTGGTCGCCCACCGCCTCCTCGCGGAACTCGACCCGGACGCCCACCTCCCCGACCTCGCGCGGATCACGAGCAACCACGCGGTCCGGCTCGCCGCGCTCGGGCGACGCGATGAGGCCCGGTCCGCCCTCGAAAGCGCCCTGACCACCTGCCAGGACCTCGCCGAACGCCGCCCCGACGCCCACCTCCCGGACCTCGCCATGGTCCTCGGGAACCTGGCGGTCGAACTCGGCGCCCTCGGGCGGGCGGAGGAAGCGCTCGCCATGTCCGAACGGGCCGTCGCCGCCTACCGCACCCTCGCCGACGGCCACCCCGGGGCCCACCTCCCGGACCTCGCCTGGGTGATGAGCAACCTGTCCGCCAGGCTGAACGCGGTCGGCCGGACCGAGGACTCACTCGCCGCAGCCGAACAGGCCGTCACGATGTACGAGGGCCTGGCCGAGGTCAACCCCGACGCCCACCTCGCGGACCTCGCGACCGCCCTGGACCGGAAGTTCCTGCGGCTCTTCGCCCTCAACCGGGTGGACGAAGCGCTGGCCGCGGTCGTTCGCGCCGTGTCCATCTACCGCGGCCTCGCCGGTCACCACCCCGACCTCCACCTGCCCGCCCTCGCCCGGAACCTTCACAGCCTCGCCGCGGCCCTGACCGCCCTCGGCCGGAGCGAGGAAGCGCTCGCCGCGCTCGACGAATCCATCGCGCTCCGCCGGGACCTCGCTGCGGCGGACCCGGGCACCCACCAGGACTTCCTCGCGATGTCGGAGCAGCTTCGTATCCGCATCACCGCACTCAGGCCGCCGCCCGAGAAGGCCAGGGTCGAGGCGGTCGTGCGCGGGGTCCTCGCCGTCGTCGCCGAGCAACTAGGCCTGGACGAGGACGAGATCGGCCCGGACGACACGCTCGTCGAGGACCTGGGAGCCGACGAACTGGACCTGGTCGAGCTGATCATGGCGGTGGAGGACACCTTCGGCATCGAGATCCCGGACGATCATGCGGAGTCGGTGGTCACGGCACGGGAGCTGGTCAACGCCGTGCTGGCCCAACTGCCGTGACGCACTGCCCCCGTGGCCACCGGCCCGCCCGGGGGCCTTCCCGAAGGGCACGCCCCGCCATCGCCACTGCGCGATGGGCACCGGGTGCGGGTGGCGCCCTGGCCAACGATGCGGCGCGCGCCGCCACCGCCACTCCCTCCGGCGCCGACCAGGCCCTCCCGGGTAGTCCCTTGCAGTGAACCGCGCCGGCTGCCCTGGCGAGCATTGGCGCAACATCCGGAAATCTGGGGTACGTTCTGCAGTCACATGGGTCTGTACTCGAATCATTGCAGGAATATGATCGGAAGTCGAAGGAGAACCAGTGGCGTCGGTAACGCTCTTCAACGCATTCATTTTCAATACGGTTCAGATCCCTCCCGGCGGCGCCCAGGGCTACTGGGCGGCGCCGCACCCGCTATTCGACTCCGGAACCGTCACGGCCACGGCGCACGGGCTGTCCGGGGCCGTCTCGGGGGACATGATCCTGGGGGTGGAGCTCCTCAAGACCCGCACCCCGGGGGCCGGGGGCGGCGGGCCCAACCCGTATCTCGACATCACGGTACGAAACCACGGCGTGAATTACTGCCCCTACGTCCGCCTGATGATCAGTACCGTAAACCCCTAGACCGTTTCAGCCAAGGAGTGAGCACGGATGAAGGTAATGGCCATCCATGACACGGCCGGCAATATCCTGACGATCGTTGCGTCGCCGGAAGAGGGCCCGACGTTCGGCGTGGAACCTCGCGTCGGGCAATTCGCGCACACCGTGGAGATTTCAGATCTCTCCCTCGAAGCGCCGGAATCCGAGATCTACCGGCGACTGGACGAGGTGGCGAAGACCTATCGGGTCGCCGTGGCGGAGCCGCTCGGGGTGGCACCCTCGGCGCGGCTCGTCGCGAAAGGCAGTCAGACGGGCTCGTGACGATCGGGCCGACGGTGTAGCGTCCGTGACAGGCCCGGCGCGCCACGCCGTCGGGCCGGCCCGCCGCGCCCGCGCTCACACCTCCGTCGCCCGGACGTGCTCGTACCAGTCGCTGCCGCCGTTCGCCGGGTCGTGGCCGGGGTCCCGGCGCCACTCGCTCCTGTCCACCCGGAACGTCGCCCCAGGCATGAGGAGGACCTCCGCCTCGGTGCCCTGGTACTGGTGGAACGGGTCGATGTCGCGGCCGTACTTCCCGGTGAGCGTCAGCTCCAGGAGGATCCGGTGCGTCGCCGTGCCGGAGACCTTCTGCCCGCGCATGAAGTCCAGCCCCACGGACTCCTCCCTGCTGGTGCTGTCGAAGGAACTCGTGAAGACGGAGCCCGGCCGGTAGTTCAGCGCGGCCTGCTTGCCGAGCCGGTAGGGCGACTCGTCCCCGCCGACGTTCCAGTCGCCGCGGAAGACCGTGCCGGTGACGGGCGGCAGCCGGTTCAGCGCCTCCATCGTCATGTCGGCGTGCGCCTTGAGCTCCTCGAAGAGCACCGGCGCGAGGACCTCGATCCGCGCGTCGATGACGGCCATCGCCGCCTTCTTGGCGACCGGGTCCATGCCCCGCGCGGCCGTGAGCTGCGGCCTGATCACCGGGTCCTCGTCCAGGGTGGGCACCGCCTCCTGGTTGTGGCTGTTCTGGGCCGCCCACCTGAGCTGGCCCTTGATCTGCCGCAGGGAGAGGGCCTCGGCGCCCGCGGTGGCCGCGCCGACGGTCCCGTACGGCGCGTACCCCTCGGGCAGCAGCCGGCTGCGCACCACCGAGTTGATCATCTGGTGCGCGCCGCCGGTGTACGCCATCAGCGCGGTCGCGTGGGCCTCCTTGAAACTCTTCGCGACGGCCTCGGTGGAGGCGCCGGCGTTGTCCGCCTTCCACTGGGCGATGCGCGGGGTGGGCGCGGTGTCGCCCGCCACGAAGGCGCCGTACTGGCCCGCTACTTGGGCGGCCGCGGGCTGGCCGGGCTCCATGAAGCCGCTCGCCGCCGGGTCGGTCGTGCGGGGCTTGTTGGCTTCGGCGAGGTACATCAGCTCGTGCGGGAACTGCCCGTCGACGCAGACGTTCTGCCGCAGTTCCTCCTCCGTGAAGGGCGCGATGTGCTGGTACATCAGCGCCGCGCCCTTGCCCGCCCGGAGCGCGGACTCGCCGGGCCCCTTGACCCCGGCCGCCCAGGAACCGCGGAGGATCTCGTAGAGCGAGTGGTCCCAGGACGGCAGCATCCAGCCCATCAGGGCCATCCGGTAGTCGAAGACGTCCACCCCGGGCACGTTGATCCACTGGAAGGTCTTGAGCATCCGGGTCGTGGTCCCGGACATGCCGGCGACGACCGGGATGCCGCGCGCGGCGTTCGCCTTCGGCCAGGACTCGTTCTGCTGGATCTCCCAGTAGGCGGCGCCCTCGTTCCAGGGCAGCTTGTCGTCCGGGCCGGGCTTGCCGGCGAACGCCAGTTCCCGCGCGCTGAGCGGGGCGCCGCGGTCGGCGTAGTCGCGCGGGGTCTTGCGGTTGGCCTCCTTGTCGGCCTCGCTGCGCTCCTTGCGCGGCCCCTGGCTGTCGATCATCTCCAGGGTGTCGCCGGCGAAGGTCTCGGGGTCGGACTGCCACAGCAGGTTGCCCAGCGCGTACGGGTCCTTCTCGTAGTTGTAGCCCTTGCCCGCGAGGCTCGCCGCGGCCCACAGCGGCGGCCGGGACCAGCCGTTGAGGAACGCGGAGTGCTTCTTCAGGTCCTCCTTGTTCATGCCGAGGGTCGCCGCGAGCTGCGGCCTGGGCCCGATGATGCCGTTGAGGACGTCCTTGAGCGAGAGCTCCGCCCCCTTGTTGTAGTAGGCGGCGTTGTAGACGGCCGTGACCAGTTCGCGGACGTTGCCGTCCCGGGAGAAGAAGTCCTTGATCTGGGCGGTGGTCATCCCCTCGCCCACCTGCCCGGCGCTCGTCCGGTCGTCCTTGAAGAACGACTTGTTGGCGAGCGCCGGGTCCTTGTGCTCCTGGCCGGCGTAGGCGATGAGCAGTTGCTTCAGCCGGTTCACGGTCTTGCGCGCGGCGGCGAGCGCCCTCGGATGCCCGAAGGCGTACGCGCCCAGCCGCTGCTCGAACTTCTCGGCCGCCGCCTGCCAGCCCGTCTTCGCGTAGTACTGGGCGTGGTCGAAGGGCGCCTGACCGTCGCCGAGGCGCTGGACGACGCTCTTCCCGCCGGAGCCGGCACGGGCACGGGCGGGGGCCGCCCGCTGCACGGGCGCCGCGCCGGCGGACGCGGACGCGGACGCGGGCACGGGGGCGGCCAGGGCGCGGCGGGCGTTGGCCTCCGCCGCGCGTTCGAAGTGGTCGGAGGGGTCCGAGACGCTGAGCCCCGAACCGTTGTCGGTACCCGCCACCGGCCCCTGGCGCTGCTGGATGACGTGCGTCAACTCGTGGGCCAGGGTGTGCCGGTCCGCACCGCCGGCGCCGATGACGACGTGGCTGCCGGAGGTGTAGGCGCGGGCCCCCACCTCGGCCGCCGAACGCTGGGCGGCCGGCCCGGTGTGCAGCCGCACGTCGGAGAAGTCGGCGTCCAGCCGCGCCTCCATCTCCGCGCGGACCGTCCCGTCCAGCGGCCGCCCGGCGGTGCGCAGCACGTCCGGCACGGACGAGCGCTGCACGGGCGCGCACTCGTCGTGACCGCCGGACGGGCCGTGCGCGTGGCGCCCCGCCTGCCGCTCCAGGGCCCGGCCGACGGCGGCGTTGCCGACCGCGCGCTGCATCGCGAGCAACCGCCCCGCGGGCCCCCGGCCGCCGGACCCGGCCGGCCCGACCGTCCCCGCGGTTCCGGGGGACACGCGCGCTCTGCGGGGCACGGCCGCACCAGCGGCGGCGGCGTCGGCCGGACGCGCCGCGGCGGGCGCGGTCCGGTCGGGACGGGTCTCGGCATCCTGCTGCTCCCGTGAACGCATGCCCCGATCATCGGCCACCACGCCCTGGAGGACCAGGCCCCCTGCCCTTGCGCCCGCTCTCGGCCGGAGCCCTTCCGCCGCGTGCCGATCCTGTGCTGCCATACGGGGATGACCGACACTCAATTCCCCCGGCTGAAGCACGGATCCGACGCCTGGTGCGCGGCCCGGGACAGCATGGTCGAGATCGTCAAGGGCTGGGCGGGCGAAGGCCGCACCGACTGCTACGGCGCGCTGAGCGAGTCGCTGCGGGACGCGGGCTTCTCGGTCCCGCCCCGCGGCACGCTGATGAGCAACCTCCTGGAGGCCGCGTGCCGGGTCGAAGCCGACAGGGGCGTCCCGGTCATGCTGACCGCCATCGTCGTGAACAAGCAGAACCGGCGGCCGTCCGGACAGTTCGAGGTGCTCGCCAGGACGGCGCCGTTCCGGCGAGGGGACGAACCGGGCTGGAGCTGGGAGACGGAGAGGGACCGGGTGTTCGCCCACTACAGCTGACCCGCGACGAACCGTCCCGCGCATCCGGCGGATGCCGGTCGAGCGGCCCGCCTGGCGCGCCTGCCCCGCCTGCCCGGCCCGCGCGATCTGATCGCGTGCTGCGCCCGATCTGCCCGGCCCGTCCGGCCGTTCGTCAGCGGTCGAGTTCGATGACGAGCGAGGCGTAGGAGGGGATCATCACCTTCCGGGCGTAGCTGCGCGAGACGATCCGGTAGGGGCGTCCCGGCGCGCGGACCGCCGTGACCATCCGGGCGATCTCGGCGCGGGCGACGGGCGCGCCGAGGCACAGGTGCCGGCCGGCGCCGAACCAGAGCTGGCGCGAGCGCGGGTCGTACGGGCGTGCCAGGTCGAAGCCGCCGGCCAGGTTGTCGGCGGCGTAGGTGACGAGGAGGATCCGCTCGTCCTTGCGCAGCCGGCGGCCGGCCACGGTGACGTCCGCGCTGACGTGCCGTCCGATCACCGGCGCGGGCGTGGTGACGCGCAGTCCCTCGCGTACCGCGTCGCCGACCAGCCCGGGGTCGGCGAGCAGCGGTTCCTGCTGTCCGGTGTCGTGGATCAGCGCGATCGTGCGGGCCATCGCGCTGGCGGCGGTCTCGGTGCCCGCGACGAGCAGCAGTGAGGCGAGGCCGCTGGCCTCCTCCAGCGTGATCCCGGCCTCGCGGCAGCGGCCGAGGAGGGTGTCGGGGTCGGCGCCGGCGTAGGCCGCCGGGACGCCGCTGGTCAGTGACGCGACGATCTCCTTGGCCGCTTCGATCCGCTCGGGCGGAAGTTCGGTCGAGGCGGCCGTGTCGAGTGCGAGGGCGGCCAGCCGCTCGCCGGCGGCGAAGGTGTCCAGGTACGCGGAGTCGGGGCTGTCCGGGGGGATCTGCAGGCCGAGCAGGTCGGCCATCAGGCGGCCGACGACGAGCCGGGCGGCCGCGGCCACGTCGACCCGGTCCCCGGCGGCCAGCCGCGCCGTGACGTCGGCGTAGACCGGCCCGGCGGCCCGTTCGACCAGGGCGGCGGAGTTGTCCTCGGTGAACAGGTCCCGGGCGCGCCGGCGCAGGTCCGCATGGCCGGGGCCGTCGAACAGGCGGGTGACGTACGGTCCGAGGACCTGCTCCCACAGGTGGCCCACGCCGCCCTCGCCGAGCAGGGTGAAGTGCTGGTGGTCGTTGAGCACGGCCCGGATCAGGGTGGGGTCGCTCGCCACCCAGCCCAGCCGGGGTACCCGCCGGATCGGTCCGAAGGGCCGGGACATGGTGATCCTGGTCAGCGTCCACAGGGCGGGCCGGCTGGCCCACAGCAGTCCGCTCTCGTGCCGTCGTGCCGTCGTCGCGCCCATCGTCGCCCCGCCCCCGCTGCCGTCTCGAATGTCCGTGCGGGGAACCGTACCGTGCCTGGTCACGTCAGGGTTCATCGTATGATCGGGCGGCTCGGGGGAGGCTTGAGCACGTGTCGGAGGGCAGCGGACAGTTGGTCGGGCAAGGCGGCGGGGTGCGCGCGGTGATCGCCGCGGTGGCGGTGCACCTGCCGGAACAATCGCTCACCTCGCGCGAGGTGGAGCAGCGGATCGCCGACAGCGGCCCCTACCGGCCGCGCCCCGGGCTGATCGAGGCGGTCACCGGAATAGCCGCGCGGCACGTCGCCCCCGACGACTGGCAGGCCTCCGACCTGGCCGCGGCGGCCGCCCGGAAGCTGCTGGCCGACGCCGGCCTCGACGCGCGGGACCTCGACCTGCTGATCTTCGCCAGCGCCTCGCAGGACATGGTCGAGCCCGCCACCGCGCACATCCTGGCGTCGAAGATCGGGGCGCGCTGCCCGGTGTTCGACGTGAAGAACGCCTGCAACAGCGTGCTCAACGGGATCCAGGTCGCCGAGGCGCTGATCGCCGCCCGGCAGTACCGCAGGGTCCTGGTCTGCACCGGGGAGCTGCCGTCGCGGGCGGTCCGCTGGTCGGTCCGGGACCGGGGCCAGTTCGCCGAGTCGTTCCCCGGCTACACCCTGTCCGACAGCGGCGCGGCCGTGCTGCTGGAGGCGGGAGCGGCGCCGGACGGGATCTTCCACCGGGCCTTCACCGCGGACTCCTCGGCCTGGGAGGTCGGTACCCTGCCCGGCGGCGGTACCGCGCACCCGCGGGACCCGGAGGCGGGCTACTTCCGGATGGACGGCGCGCGGCTGCACGCGGCCTTCGAGGCGCTCGGCCCCGAGCTGATCCACCGGTCACTGGCCGAACACGGCCTGACCTGGGCGGACTTCGCGGTGGTGGCGGTGCACCAGGTGACCGTCCCGCTGCTGGACGCCTTCCTGCGCAGGACCGGCCTGACCACCGGACCACTGGTGCCGGTGCTGCCCGGGCACGGCAACCTCGCCTCGGCCTCGCTGCCGTTCCAGCTCGCCCGGGCCCTGGAGCAGGGCCGCTGCGGGCCCGGCGACCGGGTGGCGCTGATCGGCCTGGCCGGCGGGGTTTCGCTCGGCGTCGTCTTCGCGCAGCTGTGAGCCCGACCGTGAGCCCGGCTGTGAGCCCGCCCGTAGGCCCGATCGCGGGCTCGACTACGAGCCCGACCACGAGCCCGACCACGAGCCCGATCACGAGCTCGATCACGAGCTCGACCGTGGGCCCCACCATGGGCCCGGATGTGAGGGAACACCAGTGACCGACCTGTGGGTGGTCGTGCCCGCCTACAACGAGGAGGCCTCGCTGCCGGCCACGCTGCGCGCGCTCGCGGCCCAGACCGACGCGGACTTCGCGTGCGTGGTGGTGGACAACACCTCGACCGACCGGACCGCCGAGGTGGTCCGGGAGTTCGCGCTCACCGCGGACTTCCCGCTGCACCTGATCACCGAGGCGCGCAAGGGCACCGGCGCGGCAGCCGACACCGGGATGCGGTTCGCGATCGACGCCGGAGCCCGGTACCTGGCCCGCACCGACGCCGACTGCCTCCCGGTGCCCGGCTGGACGGCCGCCGTCCGCCGCGGCCTGGCCGGCGGACTGGAGCTGGTCACCGGTCAACTCCTGCCGCGCACCGACGAGTTCCGGCTCAAGCTGTGGGAGAGCCGGCTGCTGCCGGCGGTGGTCGCGCTGGCGGCCCGGTTCGGCAGGTTCCGGCCCGGCAACCGCGACCCGCGCTACCTCGGCCCGTACCTGATGTGCCCCGGCTGCAACCTGGCCATCACCGCCGACCTCTACGAGCGCAGCGGCGGCTTCCCGCGCACCGCGATCGAGGAGGTGCACGAGGACCGCGCCCTGGTCAACCGGGTGCGCGAACTCACCACCGCCTACGGCCAGGTCCCCGGCATGCGGGTCTACGGCTCGGTGCGGCGCCTGCGCGCCTTCGGCCTGCGCAACACCCTGGCCTGGTACGCGGACCACCGCTACCGCCCCGACGTGGTCGACATCCGATGAAGCGCCCCGAACACCTCTGGGAACGACGGGTGCAGCTGGCCGCCCACCCGCTGGCGTACCCGTTCATCACGGCCGTCGCCCGGCGGGGCCCCGCGGTGCGGGTACCGGGGATCGGGATCGTGGTCGGCGACCCCGGCCTGGCCCGGCAGGTGCTGCTCGACCACGAGGGGTTCCGCAAGGACGGCCCCGGCTCCTCGGGCGCGCTGTGGACACCGGTCCTGGGCCCGGCCGTACTCCTGAACATGGAGGGCGAGGAGCACCGGCGGCTGCGGGCCGCGCTGACCGGCCTGTTCACCCGGGCCCAGGCCACCGAGCTGTGCACCCGCGTCCTCGCACCGGTGCTGCGCGAGGCCACCGACCGGCTGGGCACGGGCGGCGCGGTGGACCTGGTCGCCCTGACCAGGACCGCCGCCGGCACGGTGATCGGCGAACTGCTGGGAGTGTCCGACACCGCCGGCGCGGAGGTGTTCGAGCGGGGCGAGCGGATCGTACGGATGGTCGGCCTGCGCACCAGGGAACTGACCCCGCGTCAGGTCGCGAAGGCCAAGGCGGTGCTGGCCGGCCTGGTGGCGCAGGCCGGCGAGGCGTACGACCGCGCGGAGCCGGGCTCGATGATGGGACGGCTGCGCGGCCACGGACTCGACCGGGAACAGGCGCTCGGGCTGGCGGCGGCGTTCCTGCTCACCGGGACGGAGACCGTGGCGACGACCGTGCCCCGGATCTTCGCGCTCTGGCACGACTCCGGGCTCCTGCCCGCCCTGCGGGCCGACCTGGAGACGGGCGGCGCGGCGCTCGACCCCGCGATCGACGAGGCGATGCGGGTGATCACCCCGAGCCCGGCGATGCTGCGCCGGGCCGCCCGGCCCGGCCGCCTCGGCACGACGGAGGTGCGCGAGGGGGACCGGGTGCTCATCGCCACCGCACGGTGCGACCTGGCCGCCGGGCCGTTCGACCGGGCCGCGGCACTGGGCCGCTGTCCGGCGCACGATCCCAAGCGCCTGTGGTTCGGGGCCGGACCGCACTACTGCATCGGCGCACCGCTCGCGCTGGCCGAGATACGGGTGCTGCTCCAGGCGCTCCTGACGGCGGGAGCCGGGACCATCGTGCGGCGACGGGCCAAGCGGCGGGTGCTGATCCCCACCTACGCGCGCCTGGAGGTGTCGGCCGCGCAAGCGACCGCTCCCCAACGGCGCACGGACCGGACGAAAACGGAGCTGACCACGACGTGAACGGCACGCCGAACACCGCAGGCGCCGGACTGGCCGGCCGGATCGCGGACCACGCGCGCCGCACACCCGACGCGGCCGCCCTGCTCGACGCACACGGCACACTCACCTACGCCGAACTCGCCCGGCAGGTCGCCGCCACCGCGAGCGGACTGCGCGCCGCGGGCATGTCCGCCGGCGACACCGTGATGTTCGCGGTCCGCCCCGGCCGGGACGCCCTCGTGCTCGGCCTGGCCGTCATGACGGCGGGCGCCGCCGTCGTGGTGGCCGACCCCGGCGCGGGCGCCGAACTCGACGCCGCACGCGGACGGCTCGTCACCGAACGCCTCACCGCACCGCGCTGGCTGGCCGCCGAATCCTGGCTCTGCGCGCTCGCCGCCCGCACGGCGGGACGCACCCTGCTGCGCCGCCTCGGCCTGAACCTGCCCGCGCTCGCCGACCCGGCCCTGCGCCTGCTCCACACCGGTCCGCGCCTGCCGGGCCTGCCCCCGGACGCGATCCCCGCCGCCACCCTGGCGCACACCGCACCCGCGTCCCCCGGGAACACCGCACCCGCGTCCCCCGGGAACACCGCCCCCGCGTCTCCCGTGGAGACCGCCCCGGCGGGGGACCCGGACCGCCCGGCCCTGGTCGTGTTCACCTCCGGCACCACCGCCCGCCCCCGCGCGGTGGTGCACAGCCAGGCCACGCTGCTCGCCGGCGCCGACCTGCTCGGCGAGAGCCTGGGCCTGACCACCGCCCCCGCCCCGGTGGTCGTGCACTCCGAACAGCTGATGATGGCCTTCGCCTTCCTCGCCGCCGGCGCCACCTGGTCGACGGCGCCCCTGCCCGTACGGCCCAAGCGGTTCCTGCGGGACCTGCGGCGCCGCCGGGCCACCCACACCTTCGCCACCCCGGCGTCCCTGGCCCGGCTGCTCGACGCCGGCCGCCTCCCCGACACCCTGGGCACGGTGCTGCTCGGCGCCGCCCCCGTGCCGCCCCCGATCCTGCGCCGCCTGCGCGAGGCGCTCCCCTCGGCCCGGACCGCGGTGATCTACGGCGCGACCGAGATGCTGCCGATCGCCGTGACCGACGCCGAGGCGAAGCTCGACCACGCACCCCACGGCGACCTGGCCGGCCACCCCCTGCCCGGCGTCACGGCACGCCTCAACGACGAGGGTGAACTCCTGCTGCGCGGCCCCCACCTGGCGATCGGCTACCTCGGGGACGGACCGATCGGCGAGCTCAACACCGGCGACCGGGCCCGGATCGACGCCGAAGGGCGGATCGTGCTGCTCGGTCGGACCAAGGACATGCTCATCCGCGGCTCCTTCAACCTCTACCCGGGCTTGTACGAACCCGCGATCGCCGCCCTCCCGGGCATCGCCGAGGCCGTCATCGTGGGCGTCCCCGACCCGCAGACCGCCGACGAGGCGGTGGTGCTGGCCGTGTGCCCGGACGGCTCGCTCCCGCAAGCCGAACTCCTGCGCTCCCTCCAACGCCACCTGCCCCGCACGATCGACCACGCGGCACTGCCGGACCGGATCCACTGCCTCCCGGCGATCCCCCGACGGGGACGGACCGAGAAACCCGACCGCGAACGACTGCGCGCGCTGGTCACGAAGGACCTGAAGGCCACGAAGGCCACGAAGGCCACGAAGGAGACGCCGTGATCACCGTCGTCACCGGGGCCAGCGGCTTCGTCGGCAGCGCCCTGTGCCGCGCCGCAACGGCCGCCGGGCACCAGGTGCTGGCGCTGGGACGGCGCCCCACCGTCCCCGCCGACCTGATCGGCGGCGCGCCCTACCTCCCCTGGGACCTGGCGGACCCCGCCGCCCGCCCGGCCCTGCCCGCCCCGTTCACCCACCCCGACGCGGTGATCCACTGCGCGGGCCTGGCCACCGACTGGGCCCGCCCCGAGGCCTTCCACCGCGGCAACGTGCTGACCACCGGGGGAGTGCTGGCCGCCTTCCCCGAGGCGGCGCGATTCGTGCACGTGTCGACCGCGAGCGTCTACGACCCGCGCCGGCCGACCGTCATGGCCCGCGAGGACGAGGCCGCCACCGTCCGCCACACCGACGCCTACGGGCGCTCCAAGGCGCTGGCGGAGGAGAAGGTGCGCCGGGCCCGCCCCGACGCGGTGATCCTGCGCCCGCACGCCGTCTACGGCCCCGGGGACACCACCCTGCTGCCGCGCGTCCTCCAGGCGGTGCGCCGGACCCCGCGCGGGCCGCGGCTGTTCGCGATCGGCGACGGCAGGCAGCGGCTGAGCCTGACCAGCGTGGCGAACCTCGTCGACGCCTGCCTGCTCGCCGCCGGGGGCCGGGCGTCCGGCACCTTCAACATCACCGACCGCGACCCGGTCGTACTGGACGACGTGCTGCGCCAGGTCCTCACCGCCCACGGCCTCCCGGCCGCACCCGTCCACCTCCCGCTCGCCCTCGCCCTCCCGCTGGCCCGCACCGCCGAACTCCTGGCCCGCACCACCGGATCCGCCCGCCGCCCCCGCCTGACCGTCTACGCCGTCCGCCACCTGGCCCACGAACGCACCCTCGACCTCACGGCCGCCCGCACCCACCTGGGCTACCGCCCCGCACCGACGGACCTGGAGCCCGCCCTGCGCCGGGCCTGACGCGACGCCGGCTCCGTCTCCGTCGACGCCTGGCGGCGTCCCACGGCGCAGTTCACAGCGGTGGGAATTTCCCAGGCGTCTCCACCTCGGGCCCGGGCCTTCCCGTCGCAGCGGCCGCGGGCCAGCGTGGTCGGTGCCGCCGTCGGTGGCCGCCGCTCGACCCGGCGTGGACGCGAACACGAGGGGAACAACCGTGCAGGACATCAAGCGCAAGAGGCCGTCGGCCCGTGGGAAGCTGCTCGCACCGCTGTGCGCCGCACTGCTGACGGCCGCGGCGTCCGTCGGGGCGACGGGCACGGCGTCCGCCGCCGGCGACACGGGCGAGTGGCTGGTGAGCTCCAGCTCCCAGCTCTGCGCCGACGCCCCCGGGGCCTCGACGCGCTGGGGGACGCACGTCGACCAGTGGGACTGCGTGAGCCAGTCCAACGAGCTGTGGATCAGGCAGAAGGTGCGCACCGTCAAGGGCAAGGCCTACTACCTGCTCAAGAACACGGCGACGCGGCTGTGCATGAACGTCGACCACGCCAGGCGCGACAACGGCGCCCCGATCATCGAGTGGGGCTGCAACAGCTCGTCCGACAACGAACTGTGGCACCCGATCCTGATCACCGACAACAGCCAGGAGTGGGTCAACCTCCGCAGCAACAAGTGCCTGACCGTCGCCGGCGACGCGCACGACAACGGCGCGTGGCTGATCCAGTACGACTGCGGCCGCCACGGCGACCAGATCTGGATCACCTCCGGAGGCTGAGCCGCGGAAATCAATGACACTCCGTCACCGCACTGCGCGCCGCAGCCGGTAGCCGGTAGCCAAGAGGGCCGACGCCCGTCGCGGCGCCGGCCCTCCAGTCCTTCGGCCCGTCCGGTCACGGCAGCAGCAGGCCCCAGAAGAGCGCCCACGGCACGAACACCGCGCCCGCCACCAGCAGTGCGCCGATCCGCACACGTGCACCGGCCGGGGCCGGAGCCCGGCCGCGCCACGCCCGCACCGCCGTCACACCGGTGGCCACCACCGCGCAGACGGCCAGCAGTTGCAGGACCGACCAGACCACCGGACGGCCGCCGAGCTGCGGCCCGGTGGCGAGCGTCGTCGTCACGAAGAGGAAGTAGCCGAGGAAGCCGAGCGTGGCGGCCAGGCCGCTGCCCGCGAGCCAGCGCGCGGCCCCGGCGCCCGGTGCGGCGGGACGCCGGCGCAGCCGCCGTACCAGACCCGACAGCAGGTACCCGGCGAAGACGAGGGTCATCAGCAGGAAGGCGGCCGCCTGCGCCACCGACCCCTCCGGGGCGGGGACCGCGGCCAGGGCCCGGCTGCGGCGGTCCTGCCCGGGCAGCGGGTCGTTCACCCGGTGGCCCTGGCCGGCCACCCAGGCGGCCACGGTGTCGACGTAGCCCGGCGTTAGCTGCTCGCCCCGCGTGAAGCCGTCCGCGGAGACGTGCAGCTTGTGGTCCGCCTGCGGGAAGAACCGCAGCGTCACGTCGTCGTTGCCGCCGCGGTGCAGCGCGTCGCCGATGATCGCGGCGCTCTCGGCCGGCGGCACCTGCTTGTCGTTGCCCCACAGGGCGAGCACCGGCTGACGGAGGTGTTCCAGCACCGGTACCGGGTCGTAGTGCGCCTCGGGGAACAGCCCGGCGTCGTCCAGCAGCCGGGTGCCCGTCACCGACACGCTCTCCAGCAGCGAGCCCGACGCACCCTCGTGCCGCAGCCTGTTGTCGAGGTGCCACGCCTGCTGCCGGGCCGGGGGCAGGCCGGAGGCGCCGACCACGACCACGTACGCGACCTGCCCGGAGCGGCTCGCGGCCAGCGGGGCCACCCAGCCGCCCTCGCTGAACCCCCAGAGCCCGATCCGGTGCGGGTCCACGTCCGTGCGCTGCGCCAGCGTGCGCACGCCGGCCAGGGCGTCGTCGGCCAGCTGCGAGTACGACCGTCGGGTCATCGAGTACCCGGTGGTCCGCTTGTCGTAGCCGAGCACGACGAACCCGGCCCGGGCCATCGCCTCGGCCTCGGCCCGGTACCCCGCCCGCTTCTCCGGCCCCGCCCCGTGCACCAGCACGATCCCGGGCCTTGGCCCCGTTCCGCCGGCGGCCTCGGTGACCGTGCCGTGCAACGTGACGTCCCCGCTGCGGAAGTCCACGTCCTGCTCGACCTGTTGCCCGGACTGTTGCCCGGCCGGGGCCGCCGTTGCCGCTGCCGTTGCCGTCGTCGCCGCCGGCACCTGCCCGCCCAGCGCCACCGCCATGGCCACCAGAGGTGCCACCCACCGAACCCGCATCGCCGTTCCCCCGTGATCAGCGCACCCGACCCGACCGGCCGGCTGCCTGTCAGCGATCGTGCCAGGCGGGCGAGTCGCCGCGGATCCGGCGGGCCACCGGCTTCGGGAGGGGGAAATCCCCACCTCCTCCGTGGGAAGCCGAAGCCCGGGCGGGGGCGCGCGTCCCCTGTCCCGGCTCCGGGCCGCTACCAGGTCACGAACCCCGCGGTGCCGCTGGTGCCCGGTCCGAGTTTGGGCAGGTGGCCCTCCGCCGACATGTCCAGCCGCCAGTCGCCGTCCGCCCAGAGCAGGTTGGCGGTCGTCGAGCCGTGGATCCCGGGCGGGGCACCCGGCAGGTCGACGAGCAGCATGACCATGGACTTCTCGGGCGTGTAGGTCATGACGGAGAAGGCGACGACCTTGACCGAGCCGACGCCCTCGGCGTGGAGCGGGTCCTTGAGCCGGCGGTCGGCGTAGTCCTTGGCGGCGGCGGGCGGGTAGATCTGGGCCCGGGCCGCCCGTTCCCAGTCGTCGTGGCCGGTGTCGATCGCCGCGAGCACGGCGGCGGCCCTGGCGGCACCCTCGGGGGTGTGCGCGAAGCAGTGCCAGAAGCCGCCTTCATAGAGGAGCGGGCCCGCGGTGCGGGAAGTGGGGACCAGCAGCGAGCCCAGCGGCTTGAACTCCGTCCCGGGCGGGGTGGCGGTCGGCTTGTGCTGGTCGTGGTCGTCGGTCTGGCAGCCCGGGCCCCGGTCCCCGGCCGGCGCCGGCGCCGGTGCCGGTGGCGCGGTGGTGGCAGGGGCGGTCGTGGCCGGCGCGGTGGTGGCAGGGGCGGCGGCGGTGGTCGGCGCGGTGGTGGTCGGGCTCGGCGCCCCCGCCGCGCTCGTGGACACGTCGGTGGATGCGGTGCCCGCCGAGGTGGATGCCGGCGTGCAGGCGGCGCTCAGGGCGATGGCGGCGATGGCGGCCAGGGCGGCGGCCCGGGATCTGATGGACATGGCTGTGGTGAGTCCCCCGTGGTGATGTCGATTCCGACGGTAGGGATCATGCCATCCCCGGGCGGTGGACCCGCCGCCCGTACCGACGGCTGGTCAGTCGACCGCCAGGCGGCTCCGAGGGCGAGCGGGTGCCGGCCCGCCGTCGGGCCGGGCCGGGTTCAGCGTGGCCGCAGCCCGTCGAAGACCACCGCGAAGCCCCGTTCCCGGGCGGCCGCGTCGTTCCCGAGGTGCTCCATGGCGGCCACTGCGGGCCGGAGCCCGAGCGGGCGCCGCCCACCCTGGCCCGGCCCGCCGATTGGGCCGCAGTCCCATCCGTGGACATCGACAACTGCCCGGCTGGCGGGTTGCCCGCTTGGCCGTCCACCACGGCTCGGCACGCGCTCCCCGGGAGGGGAACGCGTGCCGAGCGCCGACGGGAGGTCAGCCGGCGGCGGGCGCCGGAATCATGCGGCCCGCGCGCTGATCCCCCGGGGGTCAGCTGCCGATGTGGCCGCAGGCGGAGTCGACCTTGTTGGCGTCGGTCTCGATCTTGGACTGCAGGTTGGCGCTCGGCGCGGTGCCGGTGTTGAGCGCGGTGTACATCTGCTGGTAGTCGCCGGCCAGCGCGCTGATCGCGTTCTTGGCGTCGGCGTTGCCGGCCTTGGCCGCGGCGGCGTTCAGCTCGTCGCTCGCGTTCTTGAGGTCGGCCTTCAGCGCGGCCGGGTTGCCCGCGTCGGCGGAGATCTTGTCCGAGTACGTGGTCACCGTGCTGGTGGCGCTGGTGCACCCGGGGTCGATGGCCTTGACCACCTTCGAGCCGATCACCACGAAGACCACGATGCCCGCCACGATCGAGAGCAGCGAGACGATGAGGCCGATGATCGCCGGCGCCTTGCCCTTGCCGGCGCTCTTCGACTTGACCAGGCCGATGATGCTGAAGATGAGGCCGAGCGGGGAGCAGAGGAAGGCCAGGACCAGACCGGCGATGGCGAAGCCGTTCGAGCCGGTCGGCTGCGGGGCCGCGGCCGGGTAGCCGTACGGCTGCTGCGGCGCGCCGTAGGGCTGCTGGGGGGGTATGGACACGTCAATCCTTAAGGGGACACGAGGATGGCCGGATAGGAATACCGGAAGCCCGCACTCCTTGGCAACTCTGAGTAATGACGGCGGCCGTGAGGCCGGGCCAAATCCGGCCCGGTGCCGCGCTTGCTGCCCAGGCAGCACGGTGACGGTTCGTGGTCGAAGCCGCCGACACCCTGCGCCGGCCCGAGCACCGCTAAGACCGCGGCGGCCCACTGCCGGCGGACCGCCGGAGCCGAGCGTCGGCCGGCGGACGGCCGAACCGACCGGCACTCGATGCGCACCTGCGGAGCGCAGCCGGCACCACGTTTCACCGGTGACACCGTCCCGGCCCCACCGTCCACCTGAAACGGGCCCCGGGGAGGCCTGAAACACCCTCACTCACTGCGATATCAAGGGGTCGTTTGCCCGGCTGAACCACGAAGTCCGGCCCGCCGGCGGCGCATTGATGCCCCGACGCCTGACTGTCTCTCCGACGGGGCTGCGCGCGAGAACGGACCTGACCTGACCTGCCGGACCGTCAGCGCGACGATCGACCTGTCCGTGGAGCGCCCCCGACCGCAGCGTGCCGGTGCCGGTGCCGGGTCACAGGGTGCGGTGGAGGACGTCTTCCGACGTGCACGCGGTCCGCCTGCACCCGATGTTCCGCCGGATCCGTGGGCGGTGGTCCGCTTCCGCGACCCGGAACGCAGCGCTGACCGGTGTGCCGACGCCTCCCTGTCGGACGGCCGCCGAGCCCTGCCCGACTCCGCCGCCCCGCCGCCCCGGCGGCAGCGGCCACGGTCCCGACCGCCGCCGTTCCCGCCGCTGCTCCCGCCGCGCCTCCTCCACGTGGCCACGGCGGGGACGGGGCCGGACGGTGCCGGTACCGGGCCCGCCCCGGCGGGGGTGTGGCGGCGGTCTCAATGGCGGGCGCCCGGTGTCGACTCAGCGTGGTGGTCGTGGGTGGGCTCGGTGACGTCGCCGGGGGCCGGGCGGTGAGTGCGCTCACACGCGAATGCCAGGCACGACGGCGGGTAGTGGTGTCCGTTCGGCGTCGTTCCGCATCGAGGCCGTAGGGCGTTTGCGCAGACCGGAAGGGGTCGGCGCACCCCGTTCCGCCCCGCCCTCGATCCGGTGCCGGTCCTCCGGCTACGACCGCGGATCGTAGCGAGGGGGCCTTGGAGGGCGCCGCTCCGGTCTGGCACCTTGGCATTCGTCGTCGGCCACACCGGCTCCTGTTCCTGCCGGATGCGGCCAATCGCCGAGTCACTCCCCGCGACCGTTCGGCCCCTGTCCGGCCGCGGTCCCGGGCGGGGAGTGTTCTCGGCTCAACCCGATTGAGGTCTTGCTCTTCATGCCCGCTTTCAAGCTCCGTATGCGTACCTCTGCCGCGATCCTCGCCGGCGCCGCTGGTCTGACCGCCCTGGGTGCCGCCGTGGTTCCCGCCGCCGCCAGCGCCGCGACCGCCTCCCCGCAGGCCATCGCCGCGCAGATCGTGCCGGCGGACCAGCTGGCCTCGTTCAGCCAGATCATCTCCCACGAGTCGGGCTGGAACGTGACGGCGACCAACCCGAGCTCGGGCTCCTACGGCCTGGGCCAGGCGCTGCCGGCCTCGAAGATGGCCTCGGCGGGCGCGGACTGGAAGACCAACCCGGCCACGCAGATCAAGTGGGCGCTGGACTACATGAACACCCGCTA
>NZ_JBHYWI010000083.1:0-38418 GCF_042751525.1 Kitasatospora sp. NPDC059408 | reverse complement strand
GAGGCCGGGGATGTCAACATATCTGGCGTTGACTTTTGGCACGCTGTTGAGTTCTCAAGGAACGGACGCTTCCTTCGAGCCGCCTTCCAGCGGGCTTTCCGGGCGCTTCGTTCTTTCGTGTTTCCAGCTTACCAGATGTTTGCCGTGCCGTTTCCGGCGCTTTTCGCATCTGAAATCTGCTGTTAACCGCCGACTTGCGGCGACTCGACCAACCATAGCGGGTCGTCCGCCGGAGCGCGAATCGGGGCGCGCCGGGTGTCACCCGGTCGGAGGCATGATTTGTTGCTCTCGCGAGCATATACAGCAATGGTCCCGATTCGCCAAGATGCCTGTAGAGTGCGGCGCATCGACCAAGAGGACTAGACCACTAGCCGGTCGGTGTGCTGCCGGCCGGCAGAGCGGGCGGGGCGTGAGTCTCCGCCCGGGAATGTCAGCGGATGTCCGAAGTTGACATGATTTAGGCTTCAGTTGATCGTCGCGCCGCTGCTCGCGGCCCTTCGCTGTACTGCGCACTTGGGAGGCACAAACCATGACCACTGTGACGTCGCCGCTGACCGGCCGGGTCGTCGGGCTCGCCAACGTCCCCGACCCGGTGTTCTCCGGTGCGATGGTCGGTCCCGGTACCGCGGTGGACCCGGTGCGCGAGCCGACCGAGGCGGTCGCTCCGGTGGATGGTGTCGTCGTCTCCATGCACCCGCACGCGTTCGTCGTCGTGGACGCGGACGGGCACGGTGTGCTGACGCACCTCGGGATCGACACCGTGCAGCTGAACGGCGAGGGCTTCGAACTGCTCGTCAACAAGGGCGACACGGTGACCCGCGGTCAGGCCGTCATCAAGTGGAACCCGGCCGACGTCGAGGCCGCGGGCAAGTCGCCGATCTCGCCGATCGTGGCGCTGGAGGCCGCCCCCGACTCGCTGGGCAACGTGCGCGAGGACGGCGAGACCCAGGCCGGCGACGAGCTGTTCAGCTGGAGCTGACCTCTCCTCTCTATCTTTCCCCACACCCGCCCCGGACGAGATGACGGGGCGGCCCCCACACAGCGGTTCCCGGCGGGGCCGCTCATCTCAGCGGAGACAGGTGACATGACGAAGACGCTGCGCGGCGTGGGTGTGAGCCACGGGGTCGCGATCGGCCAGGTGCGGCACATGGGGACGGCGGTGCTGGAGCCGCAGACCACGCAGATCCCGACCGAGGACGCCCCCCGTGAGCAGGCCCGCGCCCAGGCGGCCGTCGAGGCGGTGGCCGCGGACCTGAACGCCCGCGGCAACCTGGCCGGCGGCGAGGCCCAGGCGGTGCTGGAGGCCCAGGCGCTGATGGCGCAGGACCCGGAGCTGATGGCGGACGTGGCGCGGCGGATCGCCGTGGGCAGCAGCGCCGAGCGCGGCGTCTACGACGCCTTCGCCGCCTACCGCGCGCTGCTCGCGTCGGCCGGGGAGTACCTGGCCGGGCGCGTCGCCGACCTGGACGACGTGCGCAACCGGATCGTCGCCCGGCTGATGGGCGTGCCGATGCCGGGCGTGCCGGACAGCGACGAGCCGTACGTGCTGTTCGCGCGGGACCTGGCTCCGGCCGACACCGCGCTGCTGGACCCGACCCTGGTGCTCGGCTTCGTGACCGAGGAGGGCGGGCCGACCAGCCACAGCGCCATCCTCGCGCGGGCGATGGGCGTGCCGGCCGTGGTCGCGCTGCCGGGGGCGACCGACGTCGCCGAGGGCACCGTGGTGGCCGTGGACGGCAGTTCGGGCGACGTGCTGCTGGAGCCGACGCAGGAGAAGCAGGACGAGCTGCGGGCCGCAGCCGCCGAGCGCAAGGCCGCGCTGGCCGCGTCCACCGGTCCGGGCCGGACCTCGGACGGGCACCGGGTGCCGCTGCTGGCCAACGTCGGCGGTCCGGCGGACGTGCCGGCCGCGCTGGAGAACGGCGCCGAGGGCGTCGGCCTGTTCCGCACCGAGTTCCTGTTCCTCGACGACTCGGCGCAGGCCCCGAGCGAGGAGAAGCAGGTCGAGGCGTACCGCAAGGTGCTGGAGGCGTTCCCGGAGGGCCGGGTCGTCGTCCGGGCGCTGGACGCGGGCGCGGACAAGCCGCTGGACTTCCTCACCCCGGCCGACGAGCCGAACCCGGCGCTCGGCGTGCGCGGTCTGCGCACCCTGCTGGAGCACCCCGAGGTCATGCGGACGCAGCTGCGCGCGCTGGCCAAGGCCGCCGACGGGCTGCCGGTCCACCTTGAGGTCATGGCCCCGATGGTGGCCGACCGCAAGGACGCCAAGGACTTCGCCGACGCCTGCCGCGAGGCCGGTCTGAACGCCAAGTTCGGCGCGATGGTGGAGATCCCGTCGGCCGCTCTGCGGGCGCGGGCGATCCTCCAGGAGGTCGAGTTCCTGTCGCTCGGCACCAACGACCTCGCGCAGTACACCTTCGCCGCCGACCGTCAGGTGGGCGCGCTGGCCCGGCTGCAGGACCCGTGGCAGCCGGCGCTGCTCGACCTGATCGCCTCGGCCGCCGACGCGGCGCAGGCGGAGGGCAAGAGCTGCGGCGTGTGCGGCGAGGCCGCCGCCGACCCGTTGCTGGCCGTCGTGCTGACCGGCCTGGGCGTCACCAGCCTGTCCATGGGCGCGGCGTCGATCCCGTACGTGCGGTCGACGCTGGCCAAGTACACGCTGGCGCAGTGCCGCCGGGCCGCCGAGGCGGCGCGGGCCACGGACAGCGCCGACGAGGCGCGCGCCGCGGCGCAGCAGGTGCTCTCCGGCGAGTAAGTGGGACGAGCGGTACGAGAGAAGGGGCGCTCCCGGTCGGGGGCGCCCCTTCGGCGTTCGTCAGGACCGGCGGTCGCGGCGCAGCTGCTCGAAGAAGCGCAGGTGGTCGATGTCGTCGACGGAGCCCGGGTTGACGGCCTGCTCCAGCGGGGTGCCGGAGAGGATGCGCTTCACCGGGACCTCGATGCGCTTGCCGGTGAGGGTGTGCGGCAGGCCCCGGACGGTGATGACCTCGTCGGGGACGTGGCGCGGGGAGAGTTCGGTGCGCAGCGAGGTGCGGATACGGCCGATGAGGTCGTCGTCGAGTTCGGCGCCGGGGGCGAGGACGACGAACAGCGGCATCCAGTAGCCGCCGTCGGGCTCCTCCAGGCCGATGACGAGGGACTCGGCGATCTCGGGGAGGCGCTCGACGACCTCGTAGATGTCGGAGGAGCCCATCCGGACGCCCTGGCGGTTGAGGGTGGAGTCGGAGCGGCCGTGGATGACGACGGTGCCGCGGGAGGTGACGGTGATCCAGTCGCCGTGGCGCCAGGTGCCGGGGTACACGTCGAAGTAGCTGTCGTGGTACCGGGTGCCCTCGGGGTCGTTCCAGAAGCCGGTGGGCATGGACGGGAGGGGCTTGGTGACGACGAGTTCGCCGACGGCGTCGGTGAGCGGGTGGCCCTGGACGTCCCAGGACTCGACGGCGGCGCCGAGGCAGGGGGCCTGGATCTCGCCGAGGTACACGGGCAGGGTGGGGACGCCGCCGACGAAGCAGGAGCAGACGTCGGTGCCGCCGCTGACGGAGGCGAGCCAGACGTCCTCCTTGACCTCGTCGTAGATCCAGCGGAAGCCGTCGGGCGGGAGCGGGGAGCCGGTGGTGCCGATGCAGCGGACGGCGGAGAGGTCGAGGTCGCGGCCGGGGTGCAGGCCGGCCTTGCGGCTGGCGATGACGTAGGCGGCGGAGGTGCCGAGGACGGTGGCGCCGGTGCGGGCGGCCACCGACCACAGGGCGCCGGTGTCGGGGTGGCCCGGGCTGCCGTCGTAGGTGACGATCGTGGCGCCGACGAGGAGGCCGCCGAGCAGGAAGTTCCACATCATCCAGCCGGTGGAGGTGTACCAGAGGAAGCGGTCCTGCGGGGTGAGGTCGAGGTGGAGGCCGACCTGCTTGAGGTGTTCGAGCAGGATGCCGCCCTGGCTCTGGACGATGGCCTTGGGCAGGCCGGTGGTGCCGGAGGAGTAGAGCACCCAGAGCGGGTGGTCGAAGGGGACCGGCTCGAAGACCGGGGCGGTGTCGTCGGCGATCAGGTCCTCCCACTGGAGGGCGCCCTCGGGGGCGGGGGCGCCGAGCAGGGGGACGTGCACGACGGTGTGCAGGCTGGGGAGTTCCCGGCGCAGCTCCGCGACGACGTCGGTGCGGTCGTGGTCCTTGCCGCCGTAGTGGTAGCCGTCGACGGCGAACAGGACGGTGGGCTCGATCTGCTGGAGCCGGTCGAGGACGCTGCGGGCGCCGAAGTCGGGGGCGCAGCTGGTCCAGATCGCGCCGACGGCGGCGGTGGCGAGGAGGGCGACGGCGGCCTGCGGGACGTTGGGCAGGTAGGCGCTGACGCGGTCGCCGGGGCGGACGCCGCGGGCGCGCAGGGCGGCGGCGAGGGAGCCGACCTGGCGGCGCAGTTCGGACCAGGTGAGGACGGCCGGCTGCTCGGTGGTCTCGTCGAGGTGGAGGATCGCGGGGCGGTCGGCGTTCGCCGGGTCGTCGGCGGCGCGCAGGGCCTGCTCGGCGTAGTTGAGGCGGGCGCCGGGGAACCAGCGGGCGCCGGGCATGGCCGGGTCGGCGAGGACGGTCTCGGGGGCCTCGGTGAAGCGGACGTCGAACCACTGCGTCACCGCGGTCCAGAACCGGCCGAGGTCCTCGGTGGACCAGGCGTGCAGGGCGGCGTAGCGCTCGGCGGCCTGCTGGTCGTCGTCGGCCGGGGCGAGCGGGGCGGCCGGGGCGCCGTGGTGTTCGGCGGCCCAGGCCTGGAACGCCACGAGGCTGGTCGCGGCGGCGCGAGCGGGGTTGGGGCGCCAGAGCGGCTGGTCCTGGAGGGGGGTGCTCACGGTGGTGGTCTCCCGGCCGGTGGTGGGGACGGGAGTGCTCGTGGCGGGCCCGTCCGGTTGGGCTGTCGGTGCAGACCATGCCATGTGAGCGGCCGCTGCGCCAGGGTCTGCCGCGGGAGTGGCGGGCTGGTCAGCGGCGGTCGAGTTCGCCGTTGAACCAGGCGCGGGAGACGTTGGTGTGGAAGTCCCAGACGAGCCGGGTGTCGGGGTGGGCGAGCAGCCAGCCGTCGGTCTCGTCGGTGGGGCGCGAGGGCGGGAGGTCGGCGAGGGGGCGGGCCGGGAGCAGGCCGCAGAGGAAGACGAAGCGGCCGTGGGGGTCGGAGGAGGTGGAGACGAGGGTGACGTCGGCGGCGTCGGCGTGGATGCCGGTCTCCTCGCGCAGTTCGCGCACGCAGGCCTGCTGCCAGGTCTCGCCGAAGTCGATGTAGCCGCCGGGGAAGGCGAGTTCGCCGTACCCGGGCTCGATGGTGCGGCGGATGACGACGAGGGCGGGGTCGGCGTCGGGCCGGGTGACGGGCAGGACGGCGACGGCGACGGGCAGCGGGTTGCGGTAGCTGATCTCGGCGCAGCCGGGGCAGGTGCGGGGCCAGTCGCGGGTGCCGGGCGGGTAGGGCGTTCCGCAGAAGTGGCAGTGGGAGAAGGGGCGGTTGACCGTGCTCGTCACGTCGTCGGTGGTCATGTGCGGATGGTAGTCCGGCGCCCGCCGCGGGCGGTCAGCGGATCTCGTCCTCGCGGGCGGGGCGCAGCAGGGCGGGGTGGAGGAGGCGGGCGTCGCCGGCGCGGTAGGTGCGGGCGCGGGGGCCGCCGCGGGCTCCGCCGCGTTCGGTGGTGGTGCCGGTGCTCTCGACGAAGCCGGGGACGGAGAGGACCTTGCGGTGGAAGTTGCCGGGGTGGAGCTTCTCGTCCCAGACGGCCTCGTAGACGGCGCGCAGCTCGGGGATGGTGAAGTCGGGGGGCAGGAAGGCGGTGGCGAGCGGGCTGTACTCGATCTTGGCGCGGGCGCGGTCGAGTCCGTCGGCGAGGATGCGGGCGTGGTCGAAGGCGAGCGCGGTGGGGCCGCTGGGCCCGCCGACGCCACCCCCGTGGGTGTCGGCGGGCTCAGCGGCGGTCTCCGGGGGGCCGGCGGGCCCGTGGGCGAGGCCGGCGACCGGGTACCAGGCGGCGGCAGCGGCGTCGGTGCCGGCCTGGGGGTCGGGGAGGTCGGGGGCGAAGGCGAGGTAGGCGACGGAGACGACGTGCATGCGCGGGTCGCGGTGGGGGGCGCCGTAGGTGCCGAGCTGTTCGAGGTGGATGCGGCTGAGCGCGGACTCCAGGTCGGAGCTGCCCACCAGGCCCGTCTCCTCGGCGAGTTCGCGGGCGGCCGCTTCGTCGAGGCCCTCCTCGCCGGCGCGCAGGAAGCCGCCGGGCAGCGCCCAGGAGCCCTGGTAGGGCGGGGCGGCGCGCTCGACGAGCAGGACGTGGAGGCGGCCTTCGCGCAGGGTGAGGGCGACGACGTCGACCGTGACGGCCACCGGGGTGTAGGCGCGCGGGTCGTAGGCGGCGAGCCATTCGCGCTCGGCCTCCGAGCCGGTGTGGTGCGGGCCGGTGTGGTGCGGGCGGGGCTCGTCGGCGGCCATCGTCGGCGTCTCCGTGCTGTCGTCTCGTACCGGGTGTGCTGTCGTGCTCCGACCCGGTGCCCGCGCTTCGGACCGCGCCAGGGCGTCTTGGGTGCGGCCGCGCCGGGCCGCACGGTCGTTCTGCCGTTCTGTCGTTCTGTCGTTCTCGGGATGAGCACAACGTAGCGAGTCCGTTCCGGCCCGGCAAACGGTTTTCCGCGCGGGCGAGGGCGCCCGGCTCCTAGGCTGTGACCAGCCATGACCGTTCCCGAGGAGGCCCCCATGCCCGCCACTCCCCCGTCGGACTTCGCCGCCGCGCTGGCGGCCGGCCCCTTGGTCCTGGACGGCGGGATGTCGAACCAGCTGGTGGCGCAGGGACACGACCTGTCGGACGAGCTGTGGTCGGCACGGCTGCTGGCGGACGCGCCGCAGGCCGTGGTCGAGGCGCACCGGGCGTACTTCGCGGCCGGGGCGGAGGTCGCCATCACCGCGAGCTACCAGGCGAGTTTCGACGGTTTCGGGCGGCACGGGCTCGGCCGGTCGGAGTCGGCGCGGCTGATGGCGCGCAGCGTGGACCTGGCCCGGGAGGCGGCGCGCAGCGAGCCGGGCGGGCGGCGGCGGCGCTGGGTGGCGGCCTCGGTGGGGCCGTACGGCGCGGTGCTCGCGGACGGTTCGGAGTACCGCGGGCGGTACGGGCTGAGCGTCGCGGAGCTGGTGGCGTTCCACCGGCCGCGGCTGGAGGTGCTCGCGACGGCGGGCCCGGACGTGCTGGCGCTGGAGACGGTGCCGGACGCGGACGAGGCGGAGGCGATGCTGGAGGTCGTCCGGGGGCTCGGGGTGCCGGCCTGGCTGTCGTACAGCATCGCGGGCGACCGGACGCGGGCCGGGCAGCCGCTGGCCGAGGCGTTCGCGCTCGCGCGGGACGTCGACGAGGTGGTGGCGGTGGGCGTGAACTGCTGCACGCCGCAGGACGCCGACCTGGCGGTGGCCCTGGCGGCGGAGGTGACGGGGAAGCCGGTGGTGGTGTACCCGAACAGCGGGGAGCACTGGGACCCTGAGATACGGGGCTGGCGCGGGGAGCCGACGTTCCGCTCGGCGCGCGTGCGCGGCTGGCTCGCGGACGGGGCCCGGCTGGTCGGCGGGTGCTGCCGGGTGGGGCCGGACGGGATCGCGGCGCTGGCCGCGGAGGTGGCCGTCCGGCGGGACTGAGGCCGGGACGGGAACGGACCGGGACGGAACCCGGGGCCGGACCCGGAACGGACCCGGGGCCGCGGAGGTTAACAGGCGGCCGAGCGCGGGTTACCGAGGGGGAAGGTGCACGGAGCACCGAACGCCTGGCAAACTCGTCCCGTTATCACTGCGGTCGACAATGTCGACCGCCTGTCAGCGCGGAGGTACCCATGCCCGGCCCGATCCAGTCGCTTTCCCGGGCCGCCGCGATCATGCGCCTGTTGGCCGGCGGCGAGCGCCGCCTGGGCCTGTCCGAGGTCGCGACGGCGCTCGACCTCGCCAAGGGCACCGCGCACGGCATCCTGCGCACGCTGCAGCAGGAGGGGTTCGTCGAACAGGACCCGGAGAGCGGCAAGTACCAGCTGGGCGCCGAACTGCTGCGCCTCGGCCAGAGCTACCTGGACGTGCACGAGCTGCGCGCGCGGGCGCTGGTGTGGGCCGACGACCTGGCCCGGGCGGCCGGCGAGACCGTCTACCTCGGGGTGCTGCACCAGCAGGGCGTGCTGATCGTGCACCACGTGTTCCGGCCGGACGACACCAGGCAAGTGCTGGAGGTCGGGTCGATGCAGCCGCTGCACAGCACCGCGCTCGGCAAGGTGCTGGTGGCCTACGACCCGGTCGCGCGCGGGGAGTTGGGCGACGGACCGTACGAGTCGTACACGCTGCGGACGCTGACCGAGGCGAGCGATCTGGACGCGGAGTGCGCGCTGATCCGTGAGCGCGGCTGGGCGGACTCGATCGAGGAGACCTGGGAGGGCGTGGCCTCGATCGGCGCGCTGATCCAGGACCGGCGGCGCAATCCGGTGGGCGCGGTGTGCATCAGCGGGCCGGTGGAGCGGGTGTGCGAGGACGGCTTCGTGCGGCCCTCGCTGGTGGCCTCGGTGCGCAGCGCGGCGCGGGCGATCTCGCGCGATCTGGGCGCCGGCCGGTTCTGAGCACGGGAGTCGAATCGTCACGCTGAGGCGCGGACGGGCGGTGAGCCTGTCCGCGCCTTGGCGTTTTGCCCTGATTCGGGGCGCTCCGCTGGGTAACTTCGGGGGACGGGCCGAGGCGAGGGTCACAGCTGCGTAACCCCGCCTTGACGCGGGGCCGACCTGGGGAGGAAGCTTCCGCATGACGGTCGACATTGTCGAACGATGGCCGGGAAGATCACTCCCACAGCGCGCTCACCCGCACAGCGATCACCCGGCCGCCCGCCCCCACCCGCACCTCCGGGCCTCATGGACAAGGGAGTCTTTGTGTCCGCGTTCTCCAACGGCGACGTCTTCGTCGGCGAAACCCTCGGCACCGCCGCCCTGATACTTCTCGGTGGCGGCGTCTGCGCCGCCGTGACCCTCAAGAAGTCGAAGGCCCTCAACGCCGGCTGGCTGGCGATCACCTTCGGCTGGGGCTTCGCGGTCCTCATCGCCGCCTACATGACCGGCCCCAAGTCCGGCGCGCACCTCAACCCGGCCGTCACCATCGCGCTCGCGGTCAAGAGCGGCGACTGGAGCCAGGTGCCGCTCTACCTCGGCTCCCAGCTGCTCGGCGCGATGATCGGCGCCACGCTCGTCTGGCTCACCTACCTCGGCCAGTTCCAGGCCAACGAGGAGCCCACCCTCGGCATCTTCTCGACCGGTCCCGAGATCCGGAACCCCGTCCAGAACCTGATGACCGAGATCATCGGCACCTTCGTGCTCTGCATGGCGATCCTCACCCTCGGCGCCAACGACCTCAAGGGCATGGGCACCCTCATCGTCGCCCTGACCGTCGTCGGCATCGGCCTCTCCCTCGGCGGCCCGACCGGCTACGCGATCAACCCCGCCCGCGACCTCGGCCCGCGCATCATGCACTCCATCCTGCCGATCCCGAACAAGGGCGGCTCGGACTGGTCGTACGCCTGGATCCCGGTCGTCGGCCCGCTCGCCGGCGGCGCGCTGGCCGGCGTGCTCTACAACGCCCTGTTCTAAGCGACGGGTTCGAACCCGCCGAGCACGGGGACTGACCGGACGACCGACCGCGTCAGGCCCACCCACCCCGTCACCCCCCGACCCGAGCCGAGGACCCTCCCCATGACCTCCACTGGCAACTACATCGCCGCGATCGACCAGGGCACCACCTCCAGCCGCTGCATCATCTTCGGCGCCGACGGCCGCATCGTCTCCGTCGACCAGCAGGAGCACCGCCAGATCTTCCCCCAGCCCGGCTACGTCGAGCACGACGCCGCCGAGATCTGGACCCGGGTGCAGTCCGTCGTGCGCGGCGCGCTGGAGAAGGCCGGCCTCACCAAGGACGACATCCGCGCGATCGGCATCACCAACCAGCGCGAGACCACCGTCCTGTGGGACAAGAACACCGGCGAGCCCGTGCACAACGCGCTGGTGTGGCAGGACACCCGCACCGAGGCGCTCTGCCGCGAGCTCGGCCGCAACGTCGGCCAGGACCGCTTCCGCCGCGAGACCGGCCTCCCGCTGGCCAGCTACTTCGCCGGCCCGAAGATCCGCTGGCTGCTGGACAACGTCGAGGGCCTGCGCGAGCGCGCCGAGGCCGGCGACATCCTGTTCGGGACCATGGACACCTGGGTGATCTGGAACCTCACCGGTGGTGTCGACGGCGGCAAGCACGTCACCGACGTCACCAACGCCAGCCGCACCATGCTGATGAACCTCAAGACCCTCGCCTGGGACGAGGCCATCGCCGAGTCCATGGGCGTGCCGATGGCCGTCCTGCCGGAGATCCGCTCCTCCGCCGAGGTCTACGGCGAGGCCGTCGGCGACCTGGCCGGCGTCCCGGTCGCGGCCGCGCTCGGCGACCAGCAGGCCGCGCTGTTCGGCCAGACCTGCTTCAACGAGGGCGAGGCCAAGTCCACCTACGGCACCGGCACCTTCCTGCTGCTCAACACCGGCGAGAAGATCGTCAACTCGTACCACGGCCTGCTGACCACCGTCGGCTACCGGATCGGCGACCAGGCCCCGGTGTACGCCCTGGAAGGCTCGATCGCCGTCACCGGCTCGCTCGTCCAGTGGCTGCGCGACCAGCTCGGCATCATCTCCACCGCCGCCGAGATCGAGACCCTCGCCAACACGGTCGAGGACAACGGCGGCGCCTACTTCGTCCCGGCCTTCTCCGGCCTGTTCGCCCCGTACTGGCGCTCCGACGCCCGCGGTGTGATCGCCGGCCTGACCCGGTACGTCACCAAGGGCCACCTGGCCCGGGCCGTCCTGGAGGCCACCGCCTGGCAGACCCGCGAGGTCGTCGACGCCATGCAGAAGGACTCCGGGGTCGAGCTCACCGCGCTCAAGGTCGACGGCGGCATGACCAGCAACAACCTGCTCATGCAGAACATCGCCGACGTCCTGGACGCCCCGGTCGAGCGCCCGTACGTGGCCGAGACCACCGCCCTCGGCGCGGCCTACGCGGCCGGACTCGCCGTCGGCTTCTGGAACGACCTCGACACCCTGCGGGCCAACTGGCACCGCGCCGCCGAGTGGACCCCGCGCATGGACGAGGCCACCCGGGAGCGCGAGTACAAGAAGTGGCTCAAGGCCGTGGAGCGCACCATGGGCTGGGTGGAGGAGGAAGAGGACAACTGACAGACCCGCCGGTCGGGGCCCCGTGCCCCGGCCGGCCGCCCGCTGTTCACGGCAACGGGCGCACCCGTGTTTCACCGGCCCGCCGCACCGGGCCGACCGGCCTCTCCAGCAGGGGCCGCACCGCACCCGAGAGGAGTAACGGCGCAGCCCGACCAGCGCGCCGTACACAACCACCATGGCAACCATCCCGACCCTGGGCGCCGAGCGCACCGCCGGCCGCACCGCCTCCCGCGCCGAGACCCGCGAGCTGCTCGGCAAGGCCACCTACGACCTGCTGGTGATCGGGGGCGGCATCCTCGGCACCGCCGTCGCCTGGACCGCGTCCCAGGCCGGCCTGAAGGTCGCCATGGTCGACGCCGGCGACTTCGCCGGCGCCACCTCCAGTGCCTCCTCCAAGCTCGTCCACGGCGGTCTGCGCTACCTGCAGACCGGCGCGGTCAAGCTGGTCGCGGAGAACCACAAGGAGCGCCGCGCGCTCTCCACCGACGTGGCCCCGCACCTCGTCAACCCGCTGACCTTCTTCGTCCCGGTCTACAAGGGCGGCCCGCACGGCGCGGCCAAGCTCGGCGCCGGTGTGTTCCTGTACTCGGCGCTGTCCGCCTTCCGCGACGGCATGGGCCGCGTCTCCACCGCCGCCCACGCCGCCCAGCAGGTGCCGGCGCTGCGCACCGAGGGCCTGCGCTCGGTGGCCGTCTACGGCGACCACCAGATGAACGACTCGCGCGTCGCCGTGATGACCGTCCGCGCCGCGGTGGACGCCGGCGCCGTCGTGCTCAACCACGCCGAGGTCACCGGCCTGCGCTTCACCGCCGGCCGGGTCACCGGCGCCGAGCTGCGCGACCGCCTCGACGGCAGCGAGTTCGGCGTCAACGCCCGCCTGGTGCTCAACGCCACCGGCCCGTGGGTCGACCACCTGCGCACCATGGAGGACGCCGGCGCCGCGCCGTCGATCCGCCTCTCCAAGGGTGCGCACGTCGTCGTCAAGCGCCGCTCGCCGTGGCGCGCCGCGCTGACCATCCCGATCGACAAGTACCGTGTCTCCTTCGCCATCCCGTGGGAGGACCACGTCCTGCTCGGGACCACCGACGAGGAGTACACGGGCGACCCGAAGGACGTCCGCGCCACCCAGGCCGACATCGACCAGATCATGGGCGAGGCCGCGCACGCCATCCGCGACGAGCACCTCGACCGCGACCTGATCACCTACTCCTTCGCGGGCCTGCGCGTCCTGCCCGGCGGCCCCGGCGACACCGCCGCCGCCAAGCGCGAGACCGTCGTCACCGAGGGCCGCGGCGGCATGCTGTCGGTCTCCGGCGGCAAGTGGACCACCTACCGGCACATCGGCCGCGCCGTGCTGGAGAAGCTGGCCCACGTGCCCGGCACCGGCCTCGCCGAGGACATGTCCCCGATCGCCCCGACCGTCCCGCTGCCGGGCGTCGGCGCGCCGAACGCCGTCGCGCACCGCCTGCTGATCGACCGCGAGCCCGGCTCCCGCATGGAGCCGCTGGTGGCCAAGCACCTCGCCAGCCACTACGGCACCCTGTCCTTCGAGATCGCCCGCATGATCGACGAGAACCCGGAGCTCGGCCGGCCGATCCACGAGGACGGCCCGGACGTGTGGGCCCAGGTCGCCTACGCCGCCGAGAACGAGTGGGCGTACACGGCGGACGACGTGCTGCGCCGTCGCACGACCATGACGGTGCGCGGGCTGGACACGCCGGAGATCCGCGACGAGGTCGAGGCCTTCCTGGCGAAGCGTGGGAGCAAGTAAGCACAGCCTGGCGAAGCGTGGGAGCAAGTAACTGCCCGCTGTCGGCTGGCAGTTCACCGCAGTAACGATTCCGTCCGAGGGGCGGGCACCCGGATCACCCGGTGTGTCCGCCCCTCGGGCGTTCGGGTCACGACTGGACGGCAACGGCGGCGCGGACGGCTGGCGCGTGCTGATGCGCGGCCGACGTGCCGGCGCGGGCGCTGCCCGAACTCGTGCCCGCGGGCGCCACGGCCGGGCAGGCGGCGACGGTGATGCTCGCCGCGCGGGAGGGACTGCCGGCACGGACGGCGGCGGGCGGCGCCGTCGCGGAGGACCTGCTCGACGCGACGGCGGCGGTGCTGTCGGGGGTGCTGGGCTGGACAAAGCCCTGGAACGCGCACAGGGGCGGCACCCGTTCGATACGGGTGCCGCCCCTGCGGGGAATCGCGGGTGGCCGCTAGACGATGAGGCTCAGCGGCATGATCAGGGCGATCGCGACGACCGAGATCACCGTCTCCATCACCGACCAGGACTTCAGCGTCTGGCCGACGCTCATCCCGAAGTACTCCTTCACCAGCCAGAAGCCGGCGTCGTTGACGTGCGAGAGGAACAGCGAGCCGGCGCCGATCGCGAGGACCAGCAGCGCCGCGTGGGTCGAGGACATGTTCGCCGCGAGCGGGGAGACGATGCCGGCCGCGGTGATGGTGGCGACCGTCGCCGAACCGGTGGCCAGGCGGATCAGCACGGCGATCAGCCAGCCCAGCAGCAGCGCCGAGACGTGCCACTTGCCGGACCACTCGCTGACCGCGTTGCCGACGCCGACGTCGATCAGGGTCTGCTTGAAGCCGCCGCCTGCACCGACGATGAACACGATGCCGGCGATCGGGCCCAGCGACTTCCCGACGGTGTCGGAGATCCGGGCCCGGTCGAAGCCCGCCGCCCGGCCGAGGGTCAGCATCCCGAGCAGGGTCGCGGCCAGCAGCGCGATCAGCGGCGAGCCGACGAAGTCGAACACCCGCTGGCCGAGCGCCTTCGGGTCGTCGATCACGACGTCCGCGAGCGCCTTGCCGAGCATCAGCGCGACCGGCAGCAGGATGGTCGCCAGGACCGCGCCGAACGACGGCGTGCGCTCGGGCTTCGCGGTCTCCTCCGGGGCGGTGGCGGCCGGGATCTCCAGCGGGCCCACCCAGCGCTCCGCCACCCGGGCGAACAGCGGGCCGGCGATGATCAGGGTCGGGATCGCGATCACCAGGCCGAGCGCCAGGGTGATGCCGAGGTCCGCCTTCAGCGCGTCGACGGCCACCAGCGGGCCCGGGTGCGGGGGCACCAGGCCGTGCAACACCGACAGGCCGGCGAGGGCGGGGATGCCGATCCGCATCAGCGGCACGTTGCCGCGGCGCGCCACCAGCAGCACGATCGGGATCAGCAGCACGACGCCGACCTCGAAGAACAGCGGCAGCCCGAGCACCGCCGCGATCAGCGCCATCGCCCAGGGCAGCGCCTTGCGGCCGGACCTGGCCAGCACGGTGTCCGCGATGATGTTGGCGCCGCCCGAGTCGGCGAGCAGCTTGCCGAGCATCGCGCCGAGGCCGATCAGCAGGCCGACGCTCGCCACGGTCGAGCCGAAGCCCGTCGAGAAGCTGGTCAGCAGCTTGTCGAACGGCACCCCGGCGACCGCGGCCAGCAGGCCGGACCCGAGCGTGAGGGCGAGGAACGGGTGCAGCTTCAGCTTGGTGATCAGCAGGACGATCGCACCGATGCTCAGCAGCACCGCGACCAGCAGCTGGGAGTCGCTGCCGGTGTGTGGCAGGGCCGGTGGGGCGGCCGCCAGCAGAGTGGGGGACATACTCACGCGAGGTCTCCATTGACGGGCCGCAGCAGCGCCACGGCCATCTCGACGAGTTCTTCGGGGGACGGGCCGACGTCCAGGACGGCGCCGCGCTCGTCCGCGCCCAGGGGTTCGAGCGCGGCGTACTGGGAGTCGAGCAGCGACGGCGGCATGAAGTGGCCGGTGCGGTGGGCGAGCCGGTCCTCGACCAGCTCGTGACCGCCGCTCAGGTGCAGGAAGAAGGCGCCCGGGCAGGCCGCGCGCAGGGTGTCGCGGTAGCGCCGCTTCAGCGCGGAACAGGTGACCACACCGCCGTCGCCGGACTCGGCGCGCTCCCCGAGCCAGCCGCCGAGGGCCCGCAGCCAGGGGGCGCGGTCCTCGTCGTCCAGCGGGATGCCCGCCGACATCTTGGCGATGTTGGCCGCCGGGTGGAAGTCGTCCGCCTCGGCGAAGGGGAGGCCGAGGCGGTCGGCCAGGAGGCGGGCCAGGGTGGTCTTGCCGACTCCGGAGACGCCCATCACCACGATCGTGGGAGGGGTCTGCGGGAGGTCGTGGTTCTCGACGCTGAGAGCCATGGGTGGTGCTCCTTCGTTGCCTGGCCGCCACTATCGCTCCAAAGATATGACGTATTCAAGTGGCGGAAACCAAATCGTCATACTTTTGGCGTGTGGGGTGGGTCGCAGGGGGCGGGGGGTGCTCGACAGGGGCTGGTGGGGCGTGGCGAAGGGAGAAGCCGGGAGCGGGGGCGGGCCGCAGGGGTCAGCCCCGAGGCGTGGGGTCGCAGGGGGTGGGGCGGGGTCGACGTCTAGGCTGGGCGGATGGAGATCCAGGGGCTGCCAGGGCGGCTGCTTGACGAGCTCGGGCCGGCGATCGCCGGGGGAGAGATCCCCGTGGGCGCGGTGCTGCGCAGCGAGGAGCTGGAGGAGCGGTTCGGGGTGTCCCGGACGGTCGTGCGGGAGGCGGTGCGGATCCTGGAGGGGATGCGCATGGTGGCCTCGCGGCGGCGGGTCGGGATCACGGTGCAGCCGAAGTCCGGCTGGGACGTCTTCGACCCGCTGGTGATCCGCTGGCGGCTGGCCGGCGCCGACCGTCCGGCGCAGCTGCGCTCGCTCGGCTCACTGCGGGTGGCCGTCGAACCGGCCGCCGCCGCGCTCGCCGCCGTCCACGCGAGCGATGACCACCGCCGTGAACTCAGCTCCCTGGCGGTCGAGTTGACGATGTCGGCGCGGGCCGCCGACCTCACCACCTTCCTCCGCCACGACATCGCCTTCCACGCCACCGTCCTGAAAGCCTCCGGCAACGAGATGTTCGCCCACCTCGGGGACACCGTGGGTGCGGTGCTCACCGGGCGGACCGAGTACCATCTGATGCCCCATCAGCCGGAGCCGTACGCGATCCGGCTGCACCGCGAGGTGGCGGAGGCGATCTGCGCGGGGGACGGCGAGCACGCCGAGCGGGCGATGCGGACGATCGTGACGGGCGCCCTGGAGGAGCTCGACCAGCAGCTGGGCTGAGGGCCGCCACAGGGCCGGCCGCGGACGAATCGGGCCGGATCACACGATTTGACGGCAGTTCGGTGGATTCGGACGCATAGTCCGGCTTGCGCGGGGCAGAGTTCGTACCGGGGGCGCTCGACGCGAGCGCCCGTTCCGTGCCCGCCGCCGAATTCGCGCCTGGGGTCGCCCGATGTCCGTGCCACGCCGCCGTCGCCGCCTGCCCGACGAGGTGCGCGCCGCCGCCGTCCGCGCGGTGCTCTCGTTCTCCTTCACGCTGGTGGGTGTGATCGTCGCGACCCTCGCCTCGTACGCGGGCAGCCGGCTGATGACACCCGCGCTGATGGCGATGGGACTCGGGGTGTTCGGCACGATGTGGTGCCTGCTGGAGATCCTGGTCTCACGCCAGGTCGCCGCCCAGCGGATGCGCGCACCCAACTCGGCGACGCCGATGGCCGGGAGCCGGGCCGCGGTCCGGGAACCGCTCGCGGCCCGGCCCTTCCCGCGGCCGGGCCAGTCACGGGGGCCGTCGCAGGGCCCGCCACAGGGACCGTCGCGGGGTCAGTTCTCGGGCACCACGCGGTAGTGCGTGGTGAGCCGGTGGTCGCCGTCCAGGACGTGGAAGGCGAGCATCGGCGGGTGGGTGAAGGAGACGCCCTCACCGCCCTCGCAGGGCAGGGTGATGGTGGAGACCACACCGGGGGCGACGAGCAGCGGCAGTCCGGCGAAGGTCGTCGCGGCGGGCGTGTGGGAGTGGCCGCAGAGCAGGCCGACGACGCGGGGGTGGCGGCCCAGGACGCGGGCGAGGCCGGCCTCGCCGAACTGGCGGATGCCGTCGACGGTCGGGACGGCCAGCTCGACGGGCGGGTGGTGGAAGGCCACCAGGGCGGGCAACTCGGTGCGCCCGGCGCCGAGTTCGGCGTCCAGCCAGGTGAGCGTCTCCTCGTCCAGCAGGCCGTCCGGCCGACCCGGGATGGACGAGTCGAGCATCAGCACGTCCGCGCCCGGGAGTTGGTGCAGCCGGTTGATCGGACCGTCCGCCGGCTCGTCCTGCGCCACCCCGCCGAGCAGCACCTCGCGGTACGGCGCGCGGCTGTCGTGGTTGCCCGGGCAGATGAGGACGCGGTGGCGGGACTTGAGCACCTCGACGACCTGCTCGTACTCGGCGGCCAGGCCGTGGTCGGCGAGGTCCCCCGTCACCAGCACCGCGTCCAGCGGGCCGGGCAGGGCGTCGAGGTGGGCCATCACCCGCTCGGCCCGCCGCCGGGCCCGCTCGCCGCGGTCCCGGCGGTGGTCCTGGCCGAGGTGGATGTCACTGAGGTGCGCGATCGTCAGCATGCCGATCACGCTAACCAGTTCAGGGCCGGTCGGGAACCTCCGCGGGCCGCTTGAACATCCGGGTGGCGGTGATCTCGCCGTGGATGGCCGGGCCGTCCGGGTCCTGCGGGGCGGGCAGGCCGGGACGCAGGTGCTCCTCCACCGAGATGTACTTGAGGCCGGCCCGCAGGTCGGCGTCGTTGCGCAGCCGGATCACCAGCGGGAACTCGGCGAGCGCCGTGGTGTCGAACAGGCCGGTGGTGTAGATGAGCTGGACGCCGAGCGCGTCGGCCACGGCGCGCTGGAGCTCCAGCAGGTAGGTGGCATTGGCGCGGCCGATCGGGTTGTCGAGGAACAGCGTGCCGGCGTGCCGCAGCTGGGACTGGCCGCGGTCGTTGGCGCGCAGCGCGGCCATCGTGCAGTAGAGCGCGATGGCGGCGGTGAGCAGCTGGCCGCCCGAGAAGACGTCGGACATCTGGCCGACGCCGACCCGCTCGGCGCGCAGCACCGCGTCCGGCTTGAGGATCTCGACGCTGACGCCCTTCGGGCCGATCGCTGCGGCGACCCCGCGCAGCAGCAGCGACATGCCGTCGCGGCGCAGGTCGCTGTTCTTCCGGACGGCCGCGCGGGTGGCCTCGTCGATGACCTCGCCGAGGCGCTCGACGAGGGTCGCGTGGTCCGGGTCCTCGAAGCGGATCCGCAGGAACTCCTGGCCCGACCACTCCCCCAGGCCCTCGGGCAGCCTGGACAGCCGCTGGGCGGCGCGCAGCGTGGTGAGCGAGGACTCGACCAGGCCGCGCAGGCGGTCGACGATCGAGCCGCGGTTGCGCTCCAACTGGGCGAGTTCGTCGGTGAGCACGCGCAGCCGGGGGGCGAACGCGGCGGCCCACGCGGCGGCGTGCTCGGGCAGCGCGGAGGCGGGCAGTTCGCGGATCTGCTGGCGGGCGGGGGTGCGCACGGCCTCGTAGCGGGCGGCGTTGGCGTGCCGGACGAGCGCGTCGGAGGCGTCGCGGACGGCGAGTTCGGCGGAGGACAGCTCGCCGACGGCGGTGCGCAGGGCCCGGCGGGCCTCGGCGACGGCGGTGCGCGCCTCGGGGAGGGCGCCGAGGTACGGCTCGGCCGGGTGGTCCGCGTCGTCCTGGTTGTCGCGCAGGCCGTCGCGGAGCTGGCCGGCGAGCTCGTCGAACGCGCCGGCCGCCGACTGGGCGGCGTCGAAGGTCCGCTGGAGGTCGGCGTGCGCGGTGCGGGCGGCGTCCAGGGCCTCGCGGCGCTCGGCCAGCCGGTTGGTGGCGGTGCGCAGGAGGGTCTGGGCGTGCTCGGGGTCGGTGGGGACGAGGTCCTCGGGCAGCTCGGTGTGCGCCTCGCCGTCCACGGGGGCGGAGCGCTCGGCGTCGCCGCGCAGGCGGCCGAGCTGCTCGCTCGCGGCGGCGGAGCGGGCCTCGATGGTGGCGACCAGCTCCTCGGCGCGCGCGGCGGCGGCCTGGCGGGCGGGGCCGTCCGCGCCGTCGGGGCTGCCGAGCAGCTCCTCGGCGCGGGTGCGGACCTTGTTGGTGAGGCGGTCGAGCTCGACCGCGGCGGCGGCCTCGTCGCCCTCGGCGCGGGCCTGCTCGGCGCGCAGGTCGGCGCCGACGCCGACCTTCTCGTACAGCTGGGAGGCGGCGCGGTAGGCCTCGCGCAGGGCGGGCAGCGCGGCGGGCGCGGTGTCGGCGGGCTCGTCGGCCTGCTCGGCAGCGGGGATCTCGGCGCGCTCGGCGCGCAGGGCGCGGGCCGTGCGGCGGGCGTCGTCGGCGGCGCGCTGGGCGGCGCGGCGGTCCTCGTCGCAGATGCGGGCGCGCTCGGCGCACTGGGTCTGGCGGCGGTCGCACTCGGCGGCGTCGTCGGCGAGTTCGCGCTGGCGGCGGGACCAGTTGGCGCGCTCGCGCAGGCGGAAGGCGAGGCCGGAGAGGGCGTCGGCGCGGCGGCGGGCGCGCTGGGCGGCCTCGCGGTGCTCCTCGTGGGCGCCGGCGGCGGCCGCGTGGTCGGTCTCGGCTTCGTCGTGGTCGGCGCGCAGGGTGGCGAGCACGGCGGCGGACTGCTCGGCGTGCTCGCGGGCGGCCCCGGCGGCGGCGGCGAGCTCGGCGAGCGTGCCGGGCGGGCAGCTGGCGTGCCAGGAGGCGAGGCGGGCGGCGAGGGCGCGGTCGGCGCCGAGGCGGGCGGCGAGTTCGCGGATGTGCTCCTCGCGGGCGCTCGCGCGGGCGCGCAGCTCGCGGCGCTCGCCGTCGGCGGCGGACTCGTCGTGCATGGCCGGGTTCGGCGGCACGAGGAAGAACGCCGGCTCGTCGGTGATCGGGGCGATCAGCGAGGCGGCGGCGCCCACGGCGACCGTCGAACGGGGCAGCAGTGCGGCGGACTGCAGGGCCTCGCGGGCCCGGTCCAGCGAGTTGGGGTCGGTGACGACCACGCCGTCGACGAGCTCGGGGCGGGCGGCCAGGATCGCCTCGTGGTCGGCCGGGTCGACGGACTGGGCCAGGTAGCGCCAGCCGGGCAGGGCCGGGATGCCGTGCTCGGCGAGGTACTCGACGGTGGCGAGCACGTCCGGGCCGGGCGGCAGCAGGCCGCCGTCGCCGAGGGCGGCGAGGATGCGGGAGTCGTCGGCGGCGGCCGTGCGCAGGTCGAACAGGGTGCGCTCGGCGGTGGCGATGGCCTCGTCGAGGAGCTCGCGCAGGTACTCGGCGTTGCGGTCGAGGACGGCGGGGGTGAGGTAGCCGGCCTCCTCGTCGGCACCCTCCTGATAGGCGGTGAGGGACAGCAGGTCGGCCAGGCGCGGCTCGGTGGCGAGCAGGGCCGCCGTGCGCTGCTCGGCGGCCAGCGAGCGGGCGGCGTCCTTGCGGGCGTCGCCGGCGCGCTCGGCGGCGAGCTCGGCCCGGCCGGTGGCGGCGGCCGCCTCGCGCAGGCGGGCGGCGGCGGCCTCGGCGACCGTCCGCGCCTGGCCGAGCGCGGCGCTCGCGGCCTTCTCGACGTCGGCGGCGTGCAGCGCGGCCCGGGCCGGGTCGACGTCGCCGTCCGCGTCGATGAAACCGGCCTCGACCGCGGCGGCCGTCTCCTGCTCGACCTCGACCAGGCGCTGGCGCAGGTGCTCGACCTCGCTGCGGGCCTTCTGGGCCGCGGTGGCGGCCTCGGTGGCGTCGGACTGCGCCTTGGCGCCGTCCTCCTGGAGCTCGCTCGCGCGCTGCTCCTCGGTGTCCGCGCGGGACTCGGCCGCCGCGGCGGCGGTCTCCAGGGCGCGGGCGAGCGCGGTGGCGGCGCGCGCACGGGCGGCGAGCGCCGGGGCGGCGTCCAGCTCGGCCTCGCGGATCGCGGCGGCGACCCGGGCCACCCGGTCGGCGGCGGCGCGCTGGCGCAGCACCGCCTCGGCGGCCTGCCACGCGGAGTGCAGGGTGCGGGCGTCGATCAGCTCGCGGCGCAGCGCGGCGGCCTCGGCGGTGGCCGCGGCGAGGCTCAGCGTGGCGTGCCGGTAGGTGAGCTCCTCGGCGATCAGGTTGTGCCGGGTGCGGTCGGCCTCGGCGGCGGTGACGGCGCTCGCGGCCGCGGCGACCTCGATGGCGAGGTCCTGGGCGCGGTCGCGCTCGGCGGTGGCGCGGGAGGCGAGCGCGTGGGCGAGGCGCCGGGTGCGGCGCTCGGCGGTGCGGTGGGCCTCGCGGACGGTCTCGCGCGCGGTGGTGGACTCGGCGATGCGCTCCAGCAGGTCGAGCGACCCGGCGGTGAAGTCGCGCTCGGCGGTGAGCTCGGAGCGCAGGCCGAGCTTGGCGGCGAAGCCGTGGACGAGGTCGGCCAGGCCGTCGGTGTCGCGGGTGTCGGTGACGGCGCGCAGCAGGAGGTCGGTGAAGTCGCTGTCGTGCTTGACCGCGAAGAGGCCGGCCGCCTCGCCCTCGTCGGCGTTCATCTCGCGCTGGTAGCGGAAGAGTTCGGGGTCGAGGCCGAGCTCGCCGAGGTGTTCGGTCCAGCGGTCGTGACCGTCCTCGAAGACCAGGTCGAGGTGCGGGTGGGCCTTGCCGGCCTCGGTGAGGGCGTCGCGGAAGCCCTTCATGGTGCGGCGCCGGCCACGGGCCCTCTGGTCGCCGGCCAGGCTGACCCGCTCGGCCACGGGCAGCGAGTCCAGCGTCAGGCCGGGGCCGGGGCGGAAGGAGTACCAGGTCTCGGCGAACTTGCGCGGGTCGGAGGAGACCTGGCGCCCGCGCCACTCGCTGACCTTGCCGACGACGATCAGCTCACCGGTCACGGTGTGCTGCCACTCCAGCGCCACGTGGCCGCAGTCGTCGGCGAGCAGGAACTTGCGCAGCACGCCGGAGCTGGCGCCGCCCAGGGTGTTGCGGTGGCCCGGGAGCATCACCGAGAAGATCAGCTTCAGCAGGACGGACTTGCCGCCGCCGTTCTCCAGGAACAGCACGCCGGCCGGGGCCGGGCGGCGCACCGGGCCGTCGCCGTCCTCGCCGAACAGGCCGATCTGCTGCGGGGCCGGGTCGGCGACCGGCTCGCCGACGCCGCGCAGGTCGAGCACCGTGTCGGCGTAGCGGGCGCCGGCCGGTCCGATCGAATAGAGGCGGACCCGGTTGAGCTCGTACATGTGCGGCGGTTCTCCGTGGCTTACGTGGCTTGAGGGTGGGCGGGGCTCGGAGGGACGGGGTTCGGGGCGGGTGCTCGTGCTGCTCGGCTGATGCCGGCGGGGCTCGTGCTGCCGGGCTCGTGCTGCCGGGCTCGTGCTCAGAGGGAGTGGAACGGGAGGCCGGCGTCCGCCACCAGTTCGTCGGCGGTGTCCGGCGGCAGCAGGCTCGCGGTGCCGTCCGAGACCGGGACGACGCCGAGGTCGAGCAGCTCGGCCATCGCGGCCGTGCCCGCCAGGTCCCGGACCTGCAGCTGGTAGCGGGCGGTGGTGCGGTAGGTGCCGCCGGCGTCGTCCGAGACCTTCTGCAGGAAGCCCGAGTCGACCAGGAACACCACGGCCTTGGCGACGATGCCGATGGTGGAGCCGGAGAGCCGGCGGGCGTCCTTGGTGGCGCCGGTGGCGGTGCGCCGGGCCCACACCCGCCAGGCGGCCTCCAGGCCGGGGGCGTCGCTCTGCGGGTCGGTGTTCGCGCCCTCGGCGTCGGCCTGCTCCTCCAGGCGGCGGCAGGCCTGGCGCACGAAGGAGTCGACGCCGTTGACGGTGATCCGGCCGAGGTAGCCGTCGTCGGCGAGGTCCTCGGGGCGGGGGAAGGCCATCGCGGCGACGGCCAGGTGCGCGAGGCCGTGCAGGAAGCGGTCCGTCGACTCGGACGCGGCGCGGCGCGAGTAGTCGCCCATGCGGACGGCGAAGACCGAGTCCTCGGCGGCGGCCACGGCCATGCCCGCGCGCGGCGAGACCTCCAGCACCACCAGGCCCATGCCGGTGGCGATCGCGTCGGCGAGGCGCGCGAACGGCGGGTCCTCGCGGTGGCGGCGCACGAGCTCGGCGTACTCGGCGTCGCGGGCGGGGAGCAGCTTGGCCTGGAGGCCGAAGGAGACCAGCCGGGCGGCGTCGGCCACGTCGGCCGGGGTGATCGGCGCGGGGGCCGCGGGCTCGGTCTCGGGCGCCCAGGACGTGTCGTGGTGGGTCGTCACGGGCGGTACTCCTCGGGGCTGTTGCTGCTGGCGGTTCGGGTGGTCGGGCGGGTGGTGCGGTGCGGGGTCCGGCGGTGCATCGGCGGGCCGGTCAGCCGGCGTCCTTGCGGTCGGCGGCCATGCCGACCGCGTCCAGGAGGGCGCTGCCGACGATCAGGTCGGCGCCGCCGAACTCCCGGTCCCGCAGCGGGGTGCCGTCGTCCACCGCGAACAACAGCCGCTCCTCGCCCTGCCGGTAGGCCGTACCGACCGGCGGGCTCGCCGCGTGCACCGCGAGCAGGGCCACCAGGTACGGGAGTTCGGGATCCTGCTCGCGCGCCTCGGCGAGCAGGCCGGAGAGCCGGCGGGGCGCGTCGGCCGGCAGGTCCAGCAGCTCCAGCGCCGCCTCCAGCTGCGCCTCGGAGAAGCGGCTGTCGTCCGGGGTGGCGACGAGGTCCGGGTCGGGCAGCTCGGCGCCGAGGTGCTCGCGCTCGACCGGCGGGGTGAGCAGCAGGTCGACCAGGTCGGCGACGCGCACGGAGCTCGGGACGCGCAGCCCGGCGCCCCGGGCGAAGAACGCGCCGGTGGGGCGGACGGCCTGCTCCACCGGCAGCCGCAGCACGGGGGCGAGCAGCTGCCCGTACAGGTCGATGCCGGTGCGGACGCCGGGGGTGGCGAAGGCCTGCCGGTCCTGCTCGGCGCGGAACAGCGGGCCGGCCTCCAGCAGGCGGGTCTGCAGCTGGGTGTGGCGGCGGATGCAGTCCTTGACGATGTCGACGAGCTCGGCGGCGCGGCGCTTGTGCTCGGGCTCCTCGGCCTCGTCGCGGGCCTTGCGGATGTTGGTGAGAATCGCGTTCTCGTGCCGGTAGCGGTCGGCGATGTGGTCCAGCGCCTCGTCGATGAGGTCGGGGATGGTGCGCATCCAGTCGACGGCGCGGACGTTGCGCCGGGTCGCCTCCAGGGCGCGGCGCAGCGTCTCGGCGTACTGGACGGTGCGGTAGCGGGCCTGCTCGGCGGCGAGCTGGGCGTCGGCCAGGCGGCCGCGGCGGATCAGCACCTCCAGCTTGACCTCGGCGGCGATCTGGGCCGAGGTGACGTCCGTGTCCAGCGCGCCGACCAGGACGTTGACCGCCTCGTCGGTGGTGCGCAGGTAGACGCCGCCGTCGGGGCCCGGGACCTCCTCGATCAGCTTGAAGTCGTAGTCGCGGCGGACGTACTCGCCGTCCGCGCCGAAGGTGCCGTAGACGGCGCGGAAGCCGCGGTCGACGCTGCCGACGTTGATCAGCGACTCCAGCACCCAGCGGGCGACCCGCTCGTGCTCGGCGCCGGGACGGCCGGCGGCCTGCGCGGCGACCCGGGGCAGCAGCCGGGCGAGCACTATGTCGCGGTCGGCGCCGGTGTCGAAGTCCATGTGGAGGGTGACCAGGTCGATCGCCGCCAGGCCGACCTCGGCCATCGCGTAGCCGCCGTACTCGCCGGCCAGGTTGACCTTGCGGTTGTCCAGGTCGTGCAGCGGGGCGGTGCAGGCCAGCGCCTTGAGCCGACGGGCGAGGCCCTCGTCGGCGGCGGGGCCGGGCGCGGGGCGCGGCGCGGGCACGCCGGTGCCGGCGGCGGGCCGGAGGCCGGGCTCGGTGGGCGGGTCTGCGATGGCGGTCACGGTGGACAAGATTAGAGGTTCGCACCGACATCGACCGAAACGGGCCTTGCGGGCGGGCTGCGGCACGGCTGAGCGACCGGTGCGCAACGGGTGCGGGTGCGTGTCGGGGGTGAATTCAGAACTCGGTTTCGACGGGATCACGCCAATTCCGAACAGGAATTCGGAAAAGTCGTGGAGGCGGCGCGCCGCTTCCGTGATGATCGGCACATGATCACTCGACTGGCCAAAGCGGGCCTCGCCGCCGCGCTGTCCGTGACCACCCTCGCAGCCGCCGCCACCGGCGCCGCGGCCGCCACCGCCTCGCCCGCCGACGCCCCCGCCGTCCAGGGTCCGCACGTGACCGTGTCCGCGTACGGCACCCTGCCCAGCGCGAACCCGCCCGGGCCGGGCGCGTTCTCGGTCAGCTGGGTCTCCGCCGGCACGGAGGACGTCACCGGCCCCACCCACCTCACCCTCGACCTGCCTCCGGGGCTCACCACCCCCGACATCGCGATGATGTACTCCACGCCGTACGACTACACCTTCACCGAGACCCTCTCGCCCGACGGCCGGCACCTGGAGGCCGTCTTCACCGGCAACCGGCAGCCCGGACGGTCCGACTTCATGAAGCTGAAGATCTACCGCACCGGCACCGAGCAGCCGACCGGCCCGATCGTCGCGACGGTCTCCAACCCCAACGACACCGATCCGACCGGCCACGTCTCGGTCGTGACGCTGGACGGGAGCACCCCGGCACCGATCGTCCAGCCGGCCCCCGCCGTCACCGGCCTGGACACCACCACCGGCCCCGGCGCCGGCGGCACGGCCATCACGGTCAGCGGCAGCAACCTGGCCCACGGAATGGTGCTGATCGGCGGCACCCCCGCGGCCGGCACCTGCACCGACACCGCCTGCACGGTGACCACCCCTGGCGGCTCGGGCAGCGCGCCCGTGTCCGTGGTCACGCCGGGCGGGACGACGACGGCCGCCGGCACGTTCGACTACACCGGCGACCCGCCGCCGGCCCCGCCCGCGCCCGTCGTGTCCCTGGTGACGACCACCAGCGGGCCGGTGGCGGGCGGCACGAGCACGTACATCGTCGGCGAGAACCTGACGTACGGGACGGTGGCCTTCGGCGGGGTGCCCGGGACGCACGCCTCGTGCGGGCCGAAGTTCTGTTCGGTGACCACCCCGCCGGCCGCCGGGCCGGGCCCGGTGGACGTCACGGTGACCACGGCGGGCGGCACCAGTGCGGCGGTGGCGTTCACGTACACCTCGTAGGTCTCCGCGCTGGTGCCCCGGGCGCCGCCGTCGCGGCACCCGGGGCACCGGCGCGTTCCAGCCGCCGGCCCCGCCGCCCCGGTGTCCGACCACTTCCCCGCCGCCATGGCCTGGCTCGAACGCGTCCGCGACGGTGTCGCCGAGACCAACGACCGCTTCCCCTTCCTCGCCTACGGCACCGACTGGCTCGCCTTCGCCCACCTGGTGATCGCCGCCGCGTTCTGGGGCCCGCTCAAGGACCCGGTCCGCAACATCTGGGTCATCCGCTGGGCCGTGCTCGCCTGCGGGGCCGTGATCCCCCTCGCGCTCATCTGCGGCCCGCTGCGCGGGATCCCCGTCGCGTGGCGATTCGTCGACATGTCGTTCGGAATCTTCGGCGTCGTTCCACTGCTGATCGTGTTGCGGGCCCTGCGTCCGCTGGAACGTTCCTTCAGCGCGCAGGCTGCCGCGAACTGAACACACTGCCCGGGGCTGTGCGCTCCAGGGCGCGAATCGACGGGGCGAGCGCCGGTGCCGGCGCTCGCCGCCCGGGTCACGGTCCGCGGCCTTCACGCGCAGGCCCTACCATCTCGCTCAACAGCTGCTGGGAGGCGGACGGGCGTGGCCGATGCGGTGATCGATCTCAATGCGGACCTCGGCGAGGGGTTCGGGCGCTGGACGCTGACCGACGACGAGGCCCTGCTGTCCGTGGTGACCAGCGCCAACGTCGCCTGCGGCTTCCACGCCGGGGATCCGTCGACGATGCGCCGGGTCTGCTCGCTGGCCGCCGAGCGCGGCGTCCGGATCGGCGCCCAGGTCTCCTACCGCGACCTCGCCGGCTTCGGCCGCCGCGCGATGGACGTCCCGCCGGAGGAACTGGCCGACGAGATCGCCTACCAGATCGGCGCGCTCCAGGTGTTCGCCCGCGCCGCGGGCTCCCGCGTCTCGTACGTCAAGCCGCACGGCGCCCTCTACAACCGGGTGGTCTCCGACTCCGAGCAGGCCGAGGCCGTCGTCGCCGGCGTCCTGCGCGCCGGGGCGGTCTGCGACGGGCCGCTGCCCGTCCTCGGTCTGCCCGGTTCGCGGCTGCTCGCCGTCGCCGAGGGGGTCGGACTGCCCGTCGTCGCCGAGGCCTTCGCGGACCGCGCGTACACGCGGTCCGGCACGCTCGTGCCCCGCCGCGAGCCCGACGCGGTCGTGCACGACCCCGAGTCGGTGATCACCCGGGCCGTCGGCATCGCCCGGGACGGCACGGTGGAGGCCGTCGGCGGCGAGCACATCGGCGTCGAGGCCCGTTCCCTGTGCGTGCACGGCGACACCCCCGGCGCGGCCCAGCTCGCCTGGCGGGTGCGGGGCGCGCTCGCCTCGGCCGGGGTCCGGGTGGAGGCCTTCGCGTGACGGCCGCCGCCGTCCGGCCGGTCGGCGGGAACGCGCTGCTCGTGGAGGTGGCCGGACCGGCCGAGGTGGCCGCGCTGTACGGGTGGCTGCGCGAGCGGCAGGCCGAGGGCGCGCTCGGCGCCGTCGAGGAGATCGTGCCCGCGGCCCGGACCGTCCTGCTGGACGGCGTCGCCGACGTCGGCGCGCTCACCGCGCTGCTCGCCACCGCGCGTCCGGCGGCCGCGGACACGACGCACGGCCCGCTCCTCGAAGTACCGACCGTGTACGACGGCGTCGACCTGGGCGAGGTCGCCGCGCTGTGGGGCGTCTCCGAGGAGGCCGCCGTCCGGATCCACACCGGGCCCGAGTACGTCGTCGCCTTCTGCGGGTTCTCCCCCGGCTTCGGCTACCTGACCGGACTGCCCGCCGAGTACCGGGTGCCGCGCCGGGCCACTCCGCGCAGCGCCGTCCCGGCCGGTTCGGTCGCCCTCGCGGGCCCGTACACCGGCGTCTACCCGAGCCCGTCCCCGGGCGGCTGGCAGCTCCTGGGCCGGACGGCGCTCGCGCTGTGGGACGCGGAACGCGAACCGGCGGCCCTGCTCGCGCCGGGCGTCCGGGTGAAGTTCACGGCCGTACGGGGGCAGTGAGACTCCGGCGGCCCTTCACCGCCCCAACAGCTCCTCCGCGATGGCCCGTTGGGCCCGGTCGAGCGCCACCTCCCCGCCCTCCGCCGCCCATACGGCGTTCTGCAGCACCCTTGCGAGCGTCCACCCCGCCGCCTCCGCCCGATCCAACTCCAGGACGTCCACGAGGAGATCGAACCTCCGGCGCACCGCCCGCCGCACGTCTCCGGTGGCCACGACGTCGTCCCAGCGGTTGCGCAGCGCGGGGAGCAGCTCGAAGCCGGGGTGTCCGGCGAGCGGCTTCGGGTCGATGGCGAGCCACGGGCCGCGCCGCGCGCGGTCGAGCGGGGCGAGGACGTTGCCGAAGTGCAGGTCCCAGTGCAGGAGTTGCCCGCCGGGATCGGCCCTGACCTCGCGCAGTGCCGCCGCGCAGTCGGCGAGCAGCCGCTGTTCGTCCGGGTCGGCGAGGACGGCCGCGGCCCTGGCCGCCTCCGCGAGCATGGTGTCCGCGAGATCGGCCAATCCTCGCATTCCCGGCATGGCCTGATGTGACGTCAGCGATCGCAGCAGCTCGGCCAGCACGAGCAGGGCCACCCGGTCGTCCTCGACGGTGAGCAACGAGCGCCCCGCGTCGAGCCGTTCGAGCAGCATCGAGCCCGAGGCCGGATCGTGGTCGAGCAGCCGCACCGCGCCGCGTCCGCCCCAGGCCCGCAGGGCGGCGGGCTCGCCCGCCGTCTCCTCGTCCACCGGCTGGAGCTTGAGGACGCAGGCCTCACCGTCCGCCCGCCGCACGGGCAGCACCAGTGCGACGGCCCCGTGCGCGGGCGGACCGTCCAGGCGCAGCCCCCATCGCCGCAGCAACTCCCCTGCCAGTGCGGGCAGTCCGGCGACCCAGGCGCTCCCCTCCGGGCCGAAGAACTCGTCGAGCGACGCGGCCAGCGCGTCCGGAACCTCCACGGACGCTTGTCTTTCGAGCACGCCTCCACCCTAGGCCCTGCCGTCGGATCCCCGTCTACCCTGCGAGCGCCTCCGCCGCGGCCGCCGCGAAGCCGTCCGGGTTGTCGAGCATCACGTTGTGCCCGCACTCCGGCACCGCCACCACCCGGACCCCGGCCGCCCGCAGCCCCGGCGCCCCGTGGGGTTCGCCGTCGGGTGCCGGGTACAGGAAGGTGCGCGGCACGTCCAGGTCCAGCAGCATCTCCCGCATGGTCGGCACCGTGGCGCGGGCGAGGTGGACGGCACTGCGGTGGAGCGCCTCCGGGCCCGCCAGCCGCATCGTCGCCCACCAGGACGGGCCGACCCGCTCGGCGACTTCGTCCCGTCCTCCGGCCAGGAACTCCTCCTCGGTGTAACCGGCGAGCCCGCTGCTGCCGGGCCGCTGCGCCGCCGGGGCGATGGGGTCGAGGTTGGCGTCGACGAGGAGGAGCTTCGCGACGAGCTCGGGGTGCCGGTGGGCCAGCACGATCGCGACCGCACCGCCCATGCTGTGCCCGACGACCTCCGCTCCCGCGACGCCGGCGGCGCGCAGCGCGGCCGCGACGGCGTCGGCGTGGTCCTCCAGCGCGTAGCGGAAGTCCGCGGGCCGGTCGCTGATACCGAAGCCGAGGAGGTCGAGCAGCAGACTGCGGCGCCCGGCGAGCAGCGGGTGCGCGGCGGCCGCGGCGAAGTAGACGGGCGAGCTGGCACCGAGGCCGTGCAGGTAGACGCGGGCCGGCTCGGCGCCGGGCAGCTCGACCCAGCGGATCCGGTGACCGTCGGGCGTGACGGGGGCGTGGCGCATCGAGGGGCTCCTATTGCGGCGGGCGACGAGGCGGCGAGGGTCGGGCGTTCGGCGAACAGATGACAGCAGACAGATAACAGATGACAGATGTTGAAATCTGTCATCTGTTATCTGTCACCTGCCTGCCGATCGACATCGACCATACCTCGGCGCCGAGGTATCACGCCATCGATATACCAACGCCCCGAGGGATCCTTCTGGCAGAGTGGCCCCATGCTGAAGCTCGCCATCCTCGGGTTCCTGTACGACCGCCCCCTGCACGGCTACGAGCTGCGCCGCCACCTCGCCGCGCTCACCGGCCACGTCCGCCCCATCAGCGACGGCACCCTCTACCCGGCGATCAAGCGCCTGGAGTCCGACGGCCTGCTCGTCCGCGAGACCGAGCCCGGCACCGCCGCCGCACCCCGCCACACCCTCCACCTCACCGCCGCCGGCCGCACCGCCCTGCTCGACCGGCTGCGCGAGCCCGAGCGGCTCGACATCAGCGACGAGAACCGCTGGTTCACCCTCCTCGCGTTCCTCCGCCACCTCGACCGCCCCGCCGACCAGGCCGCCGTGCTCCGCCGCCGCCTCGCCTTCCTCGCCGAACCGGCGAGCTTCTTCTACGAGGGCGATCGCCCGGTCGGAGCCGAGGAGTTCGCCGACCCCTTCCGCCGCGGCCTGCTGCTGATCGCCCGCGCCACCACGGAGGCCGAACTCGCCTGGCTGAACGCCACGTTGGCCGACCTGACGGGCGCGGATCCGCAGCACCCGGCGGCGAATTGACCGAAACCCGTACGGGCGCCCGGGAACTCCTTCCCCTCCTGCCGCACCCGTGTTCCGATGATCGGCATGAGCGACGAACTCCCCACCCCACAGGGCCCCACCGTGCGCCGCGAGGGCTACGACGGCACCGGTCCGGGCGCGATCACCCCGGACGGCTGCGCCGTCGAGCTCTGGTCCCGCCTCCCGGTGGGCGACATCCCGGACCTGATCGAGGGCGCCGTGCCGGCCGGCGCCCGCATCCTCGAACTGGGCTGCGGCGTGGGCCGGATGACCCACCCGCTGACCGACCGCGGGTTCACCGTGACGGCCGTCGACGAGTCCGCCGAGATGCTGGCCCGGGTCCGCGAGGACGTCCGGACCGTTCGCAGCCCGATCGAGCACCTGCACCTCGGCGAGCGTTTCGACGTCGTCATGCTCGCCTCCTTCCTCGTGCACGCGGGCGACGTGGCCGTCCGCCAAGGGCTCCTGGAAACCTGCCGCCGCCACGTCACCGACGACGGCTGCGTACTGATGCAGCGCGAGGGCGAGGACTGGCACCGCAACGTGCCCCGCGAGAGCAGGCTGGCGGGCACGGACGGAGTCGCCCGGATGGTCTCGTCGACACCGAACGGGGACGGCTCGAACACCGTCCTCGCCGAGTACGAGTTCCCGGACGGCCGCTGGACCCACACCTTCCGCTCCCGGCCACTGAGCACCGAGGAGTTCGAAGGAGCCCTGGCGGAGGCCGGTCTGGCGGTGGAGCGCTACCTGACGGAGGACCGCACCTGGGTCCGGGCCCGGCCCGCCGGCTGACCACGAAAGGACCCGGTGCGCAAAGCCCGATTAAAGGGTGAACAAAGAATCGTCACTTTCACCCCGTACCATCGGCCGCGCGCCGGGCCGCGCACGGCCCGAGGGCCGGGCGGGTCGCGGCGGCACGCATGCCCGCACGCCCGTTCCGACCCGCGAGGACACCCACATGCAGCAGGACCGACGGATACCCCGGGCGGGTGTCCGGTGACGATCGACTGGTTCCACGGCGCCGTGCTCGGCCTGATCCAGGGCCTCACCGAGTTCCTGCCGATCTCCTCCAGCGCCCACCTGCGGGTCTTCTCCGCCCTGCTCGGCTGGGACGACCCGGGCGCGGCCTTCACCGCCGTCACCCAACTCGGCACCGAGGCGGCGGTGCTGATCTACTTCCGCCGCGACATCGCCTCGATCATCCGGACCTGGGCACTGTCCCTCGTCCGCCCGGCACTGCGCTCGCACCACGACGCCCGGATGGGCTGGTTCGTGATCATCGGCACCCTGCCGATCGGCATCCTGGGCAAGCTCTTCCAGGACACCATCGAGACCCACCTGCGCGACCTGCGGATCATCGGCACCACGCTGATCGTCTTCGGCCTGGTCCTGGCCTTCGCCGACCGCACCCGGGCGATCCGCCACGCCCGTCCGATCACCGACCTGACCCTCCCGCACGCCGGCGCGTACGGCCTCGCCCAGGCGCTGGCGCTGATCCCGGGCGTCTCGCGCTCCGGCGGCACGATCAGCGCGGGCCTGCTGCTCGGCTACAGCCGGGAGGCGGCGGCCCGGTACTCGTTCCTGCTGGCGATCCCGGCGGTGCTCGCCTCGGGGACGCTGGAGCTGTTCAAGATCGGCGAGGGCCCGGCCCCGGCCTGGGGGCCGACGGCCCTGGCGACCGTCATCGCCTTCGCGGTCGGCTACGCGGCGATCGCCTGGTTCCTCAAGTACATCTCGCACCACAGCTTCCTGCCGTTCGTGGTCTACCGGGTGCTGCTCGGCATCCTGATCATCGGACTGGTCGCGGGTGGCGTCCTCGCCCCGGACGCGGGCGTCGTGAAGTAGAACGGGCTTTCAACTCCGGGCCCTGAACGCCCACTCGGAAGGCAGCGGGAAGCAGCGGGGAGCAGCAAGGAGCAGAGGAAAACAGGGGGAAAGCAGGGGAAAGCACACGGGCCGGGACACCCCGGCAGGGTGCCCCGGCCCGACGCGGCCGAAAAGGTGTCTAGCGCCCGAACTCCCGGGCGGCGGTCAGTCGGCCGCGGACGGCGGCGTGGACCTCGGCCTCCTCGGCCGGGTCGGCGGCGAGTCGCCGCAATCGCTCCAGCACACGCGCGTCGCCGGTGGTGGCGACGTGCCGCGCGGCGAGCTCACGGGTGGTCTCCTCGCAGTCCCACAGGCACTCGACGGCCGGGCCCTCGGGGAAGTGCACGTCGGTCGTGGCGAGCGCCCGGGCGGCGCGTCCGCGCAGTTCGGAGGAGGCGGCCTCGCCGTAGATGTGGCGCAGGACCGGGACGGCGTCGGCGGCGGCCAGCCGCCCCGCACCGTCGACCAGCGACCCGAGCCCGGTGCCGGTGACCCCGCGCACGGAGACCCAGCGGCGCAGTCCGGCGACCACGAGGGGTGCGTCGTCCGGCTCCCCGGCGTCGGCGAGCAGCTGGACGGCGGCCTCGCCGAGGGCGCTGTCGGCGCCGCCGGTGGCCGGGTCGGCCCAGCGGCGGGCGTGCGCGAGGGCCTCGGGGCCGCGCATCCGGCCGAGCAGTTCCAGGGCGGAGCGCACCATCCGGTCGTCGACGTCGGCCGCGGCGGCCTCGATCAGCTCGGCGGCGGCGGGATCCCGCTGGTCGACGAGGTAGCGCAGGGCCGCTCTGCGGGCGCCGGGCAGGCCGTCGCGGGCGGCCTCGATGAGCGCGGGCCGGTCCTCGGGGCGGACGACGGCGGTCAGGCAGCGGGCGGCCGCGGCGGCGCGGCGGTCGACGGCGTCGGGGCCGGGCCCGGCGGTGTCACCGCGCCCCACCTGGGCGGACGGCTCCGGACGGCCGAGGAAGGCGCCGGCGCCGAGGCCGCCGAGCTCCCCCTGGTCGGCCCAGGCGAGCACGTCGGCGGTGGACCAGCCGGGAGTGACGCCGCTGCGGTTGAGCTGGCGCTGCCACACGTCGAAGGGCGACTGCTCGCTGGCCGCCGCGACCCTCGGGTGGTAGGCGGCCCACAGCCGCCAGGGCCGGGGCTCGTAGGCGTTGCGGATGAACTCGCGCAGCTCGGCGTCGCCCTCGGGGCCCGGCGGGAAGCGGTCCAGCACGGCGGTGCCGAGGAGGAGCAGGCCGCGGTCGTCGTCGCGCAGCGCGAGCTCGTCCAGGGCCCAGGCCCAGTTGGCGCCGGTGGCGGCGTACTCGCGCAGCATCAGCAGCGCGTCGCGCCGGCCGTACGCGGCGAGGTGGCCGAGGACGGACAGGGCGAGGCCCGTGCGGTTCTCGTCATCGCTGACCAGGTCCTCCGCGGAGTGGAGGTGGTCCTCGATTCCGTCGAGGGGGGCTTCCAGCTCCATGTAGAGGCGCGCGTAGTACAGCGAGCGGCTCTCGACCTGCCAGTCGGCTCGTGGGTCCCTGGTGACACACTCCTCCAGCGCGGCGATGGCCTCGGTACGGTCGGCGGCCAGCGCGTGGAGCTGCCCGTCACCGCGGCCCCGCTGCAGGAGGCCGAGGAGGCTGGCACTAGGTGCTATCACTGGCTCGAACATGAGGTCAGCATCCGTTGCGGCGGTCGTAGTGGCAACGGGATTTCCGTCGCCGGGGTCTCTGGTGGGTACTGCGGTGGGCGCCCGGGCGCCGGAATCACCGAAGGTTACCGCCTCGGGCCCCGGTCCGCACACAGGGCGACGAACGCTTCGGCCACAGTGGCATATGCCAGAGGAATTTTGCCCACGTTCTGTCCAAAACCCCACGGAGAGGACGCGGCTGTGCGACAGTCGTTTCACCAACCGCCACGGCCCGCTCACACCGAGCGAGCGCCCCAGATCGATGGACCGGTCATGAACATGTCCTCGGCCCCGGCGCGCCCGCCGGGCACCGCCCTCGCGGACGGCACCCCGACGGGCGGCACGGGCGCGGGCACGGCCACCGCCACGGCCGCCCCGAGCGCCGGACCGGCCCCGGGCGCGGCGGAAGCGGGCACGCCGGAGTCCGGCGCGTCCGACGGCGGAACGGACGGCGGCAGAGTGGACGGCACGGCGCAGGAGCCGTCCGGCCCCACGGTCTGCTCCGCCGAATGGGACCTCCTCACCGACGGGGTCCGCTGGGACGCCGGAACCTTCCGGCTCCTCGGCTGCGACCCCGGACACGGCCCGCTCAGCCTCGACCGGCTGCCCGACCGCCTTCCGGAGGCCGACCGGCCGCTGCTGCGGCGGATGATGACCGACACCCTCGTACACGGGCGCACCACGTGCGGCACCCTGCGCGTCCGCCGGTTCGACGGCACGCACGACAGCGTCGAGTGCGCGGGCGAGCCCGTCCTCGGCCCGGACGGCACCGTCACCGCGCTGCGCATGCTCCTGCGGCCGGCCGCACGCGCCGGAGCCGGCGAGCACCGCTGACCGCGCCGCGGCGGATACACCCGCCGGTCCGGCCCCGCGTCCGCCCCACCGGCACCCCGGTCCGAACGGGCGCCCCGCTCCGAACGGACGTCCCGTTCCCGGACGTCCGTCCCCTCAGGTCGCCCGCGGCCGGTTCTTCGCGTCCGCCACCCGCAGCTCCTGCCCCAGCTGGACCCGGAGCTCGTCGACCGCCGGCAGCCCGCGGTACTGCGCCGTCAGCCGGTACATCTCCCGCAGCCGGTCCCACGTGCGGTGCGAGGAGTTCTGCCCGATCAGGTTCATCACCATCTTGGCCTGGAGCTCCGCCGCGTCCGGCTCCCCGGTGATCCAGTGCACCGAGGCCAGCGTGATCCGGTCGAACAGCGCCGAGCGCAGCTGCCCGGTGCCCTCCCGCAGGGCGATCACCCGCTCCGCGTGCCGCCGCGCCTGCGGCGCCGCCGACAGGTCGTGCTCCGCGAGCGTGCGCAGCACCAGCGCCTGCATGCCGCGCAGTTCGGCCTCGTCGAACACCTGCATCCAGGACGGCGGCGGCTCCGGCGCGTCCTCGGCGAACAGGTCCTCGGCCTCGCCGAGCAGCCGGTAGGTGTCCTGCGTGTGCCCGATCGAGGCGTGCGCCCACGCCTCGACGGTGTTCAGCATCGCCTGCGTCCTCGGCAGCAGCCGGCCGCCCGCCGCCTTCGCCGCCGCCATCAGGTCGATCGCGTCGTCCGCCCGGCCCAGGTGCACCATCTGCCGGGCCGCGCGCGAGATCGCCTCGCCCGCCCGCGGCCGGTCGCCCGCCTCCTTGGCCGCCTCCGCGGCGATCATGAAGTACCGCTGGGCGGTGGGCTCCAGGCCCACGTCGTGCGACATCCAGCCGGCCAGCACCGCGAGGTTCGCCGCGACCAGCCACAGCCGCCGCTCCACGGAGGGCGGGTGCCGGTGCGTCAGCAGCCCGCCCACCTCGTTCAGCTGACCGACCACCGCCTTGCGCTGCAGCCCGCCGCCGCGCGCCGCGTCCCACGCCCGGAACACCTGCACCGAGCGCTCCAGCGCCTCCACCTCGTCGAGCCCGACCGGGCCCGCGTCGTACACGTCCACCACCGGGCGCGCGCCCGCCCCGGTGATCACCTGGCGCGGCCCGGGCGCCGAGGCCGCGTACGCGACCGCGTCCCCGCCCAGCCAGCCCCTCAGGGAGTCGGCGATGACCGCCCCGGCCGTGAGCGCGGCGCCCGCGCCCACCAATCCACGTCGGTTCAGCATGAGGTCCATTCCCGTGAACTCGGTGAGGACCGCGGCCGTTCGATCCGGCGACCATGGCTCCGCTGCGGACTGCGCCGCCCCGCTCCTGGTGGGCCGGTGTCGTTCCAGACCGAGGTCCTCAGTGGTGACGACACGTCCGAGCCGCTCCGTGAACACGGTCGCCAGCACCCGCGGCACCGGATCGCGGGGGATCTCCCCCTGCTCGATCCAGCGCCGTACCCTCGAGGTGTCGGTGGACAGCTGCTGCTGACCCAGCGCGGCGCCCCTACGGTTGACCAGCCGCGCCAGCTCGCCCTTCGACCATCCGGTCAGGACGAACAGATCGGCGAGTCGGGTGTTGGGTCCCCTGCTCACGTGAAGCCCCCAGGTTCCTCGGCTGGTTCGAGGCTAGAGGCTCCGGCAAGTGCCAGGCGAGCATTCGCCACCGTTCGCCAGGGCCCGCCAGACTACTAAGCCAGTGCGGCGCGGGTGTGTTGTAGGGGTGCGCCACCTCGCCCCCGGGGCGGGAGGCGCTCCGGACCGGCGTCGGGGCATCCCCCGACCGTGGCGAGGGGCGCGCCCGGTCCTCACCCGAGGGGGTGGCGCGGCCGGGTGGCGCGGGAGCGCCGGGCACGGCCACGGCGGCTCCGGCCGACCGCATTCCCCAGGGTGCGGACGGCCGGGACACCGCCGGACCAGGGGACCCCTCCCCGCGTCCGTGCCCGGCGCCCGCGCACCACCCGGCCGTCGGACACCACCCGAACACCCCTCGCAGCACCCCCCGCACCACCGCCGCACCACCCCCCGAAGCAGGGCCCCCGGCACACCAGGAAGCACGGGGCACCGGCCCTCCCCCGCCCCCGCGGGGCGCACCCGCCGACGGACAGGAAGGGACCACCCTCACCCCATGTACTCCTCAGCGACGACCCCCACGCCGAGCCCGACCCGCACCGCGCTGCGCCCCCCCACCGCGGCCGCGGGCCGTCCCGGCCCCAAGCAGGCGCCCCCGCCGAGCCGCCCGGCGGCCCCGCGCGGCGCCGAGGGCCGGTCCGCGGACGCCCGGGTTCCGGCCGGCCGCAGCGCGCTGGGTCTGCGCGGCCCCGAGGCCGCCCCCCCGGCCGGCGGCCGGGTCCCCCTCGCCCGCCAGGTCGACGGCCGCCTGCTGCGCGGCCCGCACCGGCCGGGCACCCCGATCGGCCCCGAGCGGATCGACCCCTCGGCGCTCCAGACCCCGGCGGTACGGGCCGCGCTGGCGAGCGTCGCGCGGATATGTCCCGCGTTCACCCCGCGCCAGGTGCTGCGCGAGGGCAGCCGCCACATCCTGGTGGCGGGCACCATCGGGCGGGCCCCGGTGGTCGCCAAGTGCCTCGCGCCGCAGGCCGTGCGGAGTGAGTACTTCGAGCAGCTGGTGGCCGACTTCCACCACGAGGTCGCGGTCTACCGGGCGTTCGTGCGCCATCGTCCGCCGGTGCGCCTGCCCCGGCTGGTCGCCGCCGACCACGACCGGTGCGTGCTCGTCCTGGAGCGCGGTCCCGGGCGGCCGGCCGCCCGGGAACGCCACCCCGTCAACGCGCCCACCCCGGGCGAGGTCCGGGCCCTGCTCACCGCCGTCCGGACGCTCAACCTGTGGCGCCCGCCGGGCGACGTGTTCCAGCCCCGGCTGGACTACCAGATGGAGATCGCCCGCTACCACTCGGTCGGCCAGCTGACCGACCGGGACGCCGGCGACCTGCGCGGCCTGCTGCACGGCCTCGGCCACACCCCACTCCAGCTCTGCCACGGCGACGCCCTGCTCAGCAACATGCTGCTGGCGCCGTCCGGTCCGGTGCTGGTGGACTGGGAGCAGGCCGGCTGGTACCTGCCCGGCTACGACCTCGCGGTCCTGTGGAGCGTCCTGTCCGGCGACACCGCGGCGCGCCGTCAGATCAGCCAACTCGCCCAGAGCGGCGGCACGATGGCCAGGGACGCGTTCCTGATCAACCTGGTGCTCGTGCTGATGCGCGAGATCCGGCTCTACGACGTCCCGGGCGCGGGCGAGGAGCAGCGGATCATGATCCGCCGCCTCTACGACGACGCCGCGCTGGCCCGCCGGGCCGTCCGGGCCGCCGTGGGCACCCGCTGACCGACCGGTCCCGGGCCGCCCTGGAGCGCGGCACCCGTGCCGCTGCGGCCC
>NZ_JBHYWI010000082.1:0-40442 GCF_042751525.1 Kitasatospora sp. NPDC059408 | reverse complement strand
GGTCATGGCGGGTGACCGCTCGCCCGGTGGAGCGCCCCACCGCCGGCCTGGGGCGCGGGACACGCCCACCCCGCCCCGCCCCACGAGGACTCCTCGTGGGCCGGGCCGGTCGCTGTCTTCCGGCCTGCCGTTCTCGTCGCCGGCCTCAGCTCCGGTCGGCGCCGGCCGGCGGGGGCGTCTCCGGCGGCGGTGTGGCCGCGCCCGGCAGCCGGACGGTCGCGACGGTGCCGCCGTCCGGGCCGGCCGGTGCGAGCGCGACCTCGCCGCCGGCCGCGCGGACCGTGCGGGCGACGATCGCCAGCCCCAGGCCGGATCCCGGCAGTTGGCGGGCGGACGGGGAGCGCCAGAAGCGGTCGAAGACGTGCGGGAGGTCCTCGGCGGCGATGCCGGGGCCCTCGTCGCGGACGGCGAGTTCGCCGTCCGCCAGCGAGACGCCGATCCGGCCGCCGGGCGGGCTGAACTTCACCGCGTTGTCCAGCAGGTTGATCACCGCGCGCTCCAGCGCGTGCGGATCGGCGCGCACGTACCAGGGCGTCAGGTCCGCGCCGAACACCAGGCCGGGGCCGCGCAGTTCGGCCCGCTCGACGGCCCGGGCGGCGATGTCGTGCAGGGCGACGACGGGCAGCGGCTTCGCGCCGCGGGCGTCGGCGGGGCGGGACAGTTCGAGCAGGTCGCCGATGAGGGTGGAGAGTTCCGTCATCTGCGCCTTCATGTTGCCGAGGATCCGGGTGAGCGTCGCCTCGGGCAGCGGGCGGCCGGACTCCTGGCTGCGGATGAGCAGGTCGACGTTGGTGCGCATGGAGGCCAGCGGGGTGCGCAGTTCGTGGCCGGCGTCGGCGATCAGCCGGGCCTGGCTGTCCAGCGAACCGGCGAGGGCGGTGCTCATCGCGTTGAAGGCCTCGCCGAACCGGGCGATCTCGTCGTGTCCGGAGACCTCGATCGTCACGCCGGGTTCCTGGGTGCGGGCGATGTGCTGGGCCGCGCGGGTGAGGCGGTCGACTGGGCGCAGGGCGGTGCGGGCGATCCACAGGGCGCCCGCGGCGGCGAGCGCGATGACGACGGCCGCGGCGCCGGCGGTGATCAGGGCGAGTTCGGTGAGCGCGTCCTGCACCGGTTCGAGCGGCTGGGCGAGCGCCACGGCGGCGGTCGAGGCGGCGTTGTCGAACATCACCGGGCCGAAGCTGACCACGTAGACCCGCACCGGGGTGCCGTCCACGGTGTGGCCGTCGCGGAACAGCGAGGCGGCGTGCGGCCCGCTGCTCCCGCTCTGCGCGACGGGCAGGTCGTCCGGGGTGACGACCACGGCGCGGGGGTCCTTCTGCGGACAGGAGGTGCCGTCGGCGACGATCACCGTGGGGACGGTGTCCCCCCTGGGCATCCAGGGCTGCCCGGCCGCGCCGTTGCACCAGTCGTTCAGTGCCTTGATCTGCGCGCCGCTCGGCGGCCGGTCGCCCGGCATCCACGCGTGCGACAGCGTCTGGTCGACCTGGTTGACCATCTCGTCGCGTGCGACGAACCAGCCGGCCACCGCGCAGGCCACGACCGCCAGTGAGACCGCGGCCGCGGTGAAGAGCGCGAGCCGGCCGCGGAGCGTCATCCGGCCGAACCAGTGGGCCGTGCCCGGTCTTTCCCTGCCCGGTCTTTCCTTGTCCTCTGCCGTCATGGCTCCAGTTCCCCCGGCTGTTCGTCCTTCGTCGGGCCACGATCCACCGCGACCGTGAGACGGCGATGAGAGCCGGCTGACGTGGAGATCAAGACTGCGTCCGGTGGAGTGGCCGGACTGGTCGTTCGTTGACGATTTGTTCGGCGTGCGGGCCTTCGGCGTGCTGCGATGGCGCCGGTCGGTGCGGTGGTCGGGTGCGGTGGTCGGGCGCGATGGGCGGAGGCGGGCGGATGGCGGTCCAGAGTGGCGAGCGGGCGGCGGAGCGTGGGGTCGACCGGCTGAAGCCGGGGTCGGTGGGGCTCGTGGGGGTGGTGTTCATGGCGGTCGCCACCGCCGCTCCGATCACCGCGATGACCGGGAACCTGCCCATCGTCGTCGGGCAGGGCAACGGGGCCGGCGCGCCCGCCGCGTACGTGGTGGCGACGCTCGTGCTCACCGTGTTCTCGGTCGGGTACGTGGCGATGGCCCGGCACATCACCGCGGCCGGCGCGTTCTACGGGTACGTCTCGCACGGGCTCGGACGCGTGGTGGGGATGGCGGCCGGGCTGCTCGCGCTGCTCGCGTACGTCGCCTTCGAGGCCTCCGTCGTCGGCTTCTTCGCGTACGCGCTGCGCGGGCTGGTGCGGGCGCAGCTGGGAGTGGACCTCGGGTGGGGGTGGTACGCGGCGGCCGGGCTGCTGGTGATCGGGGTGATGGCCTGGTTCGACCTGCACCTGACCGCGCGGGTGCTCGGGGTGGCGCTGGTGCTGGAGGTCGGGGTGCTGGGGGCGGTGTCGCTCGCGGTGCTGGCGGCCGGCGGCGGGCCGGACGGGATCGTCGGCGAGGCGGTGAATCCGCTGAACGCGCTGAAGGGGGTGGGGGGTTCGGGCGCCGCGGCGGCCGGGCTCGGGCTGTTCTTCGCGTTCACGTCGTGGGTGGGGTTCGAGTCGACGGCGATGTACGGGGAGGAGTCGCGCGATCCGAAGCGGGTGGTGCCGCGGGCGACGCTGGCGTCGGTGGTCGGGGTCGGGCTGTTCTACGTGTTCGTGTCCTGGATGATCGTGTCCGGCAACGGGGTGGAGCACGCGGTCGCGGTGGCGAGCGGTGCGGTGCCGGGCAAGGACGGGAACAGCCTGTTCTTCGACCCTCTGGGCGCGCACCTCGGGGCGTGGGCGGTGCGGGTGTTCCAATGGCTGGTCGTCACCGGGTCGTTCGCGTGCGCGATGGCCTTCCACCAGTGCGCGGCGCGGTACCTCTACGCGATCGGGCGGGAGCGCTTCCTGCACCCGGCGCTCGGGCGCACGCACCCGCGGCACGGTTCGCCGCACGTCGCCTCGGTGGTGCAGTCGGGGATCGCGGCGGGGTTGGTGCTCGCCTTCCTGGCGGCCGGTATGGATCCGTACCTGCACCTGTACACGCTGCTGGCGCTGCTGGGGACGATGGCGATCCTGATCGTGCAGACGCTCTGCTCGTTCGCCGTGGTCGGGTACTTCCACGTGCTGGGGAGGCACCCGGAGACCAGGCACTGGTTCCGGACGCTGACGGCGCCGGTGGCGGGCGGGGTGGCGATGGCGGGGGTGGTCGCGCTGTTGGTGGTGAACCGGGGCACCGCGGCGGGCGCGGCCGCCGGGACGCTGCTGTTCCGGCTGATCCCGTACCTGGTGATCGGTGCCTTCGCGGGCGGGATCGTGCTGGCGCTCGTCATGCGGTGGCGGCGGCCGGAGCTCTACGCGCGGATGGGGCGGATCGTGTTGGAGGATGCGGCGGAACGTGATTGACGGTCCGTCAGGTTTTTTGGGGTTGACGGTTCTCAGGTGCGGTGGGCGGGCAGCGCGTGCTGGGCGGCGGCCAGCAGGTCGTGCATGCGGTGGCCGAAGTCCTCGGTGTCGGTGGCCGGTTCGGGGAAGACCAGGCGGACGTCGCGGTGGCCGTGCGGGTGGTCCAGGCGCAGCACCAGGCCGTAGCGGTCGAGGGCGAGCGGGCGCACGGCGGGGCGGCCGGCGAGGAGTGCGGGGTCGAGCAGCCGGGTGAGGACGGCGAGCGCGTCGGCGTGGTCGTCGGCGAGGTGGGTGAGCAGGCCGGCCTCGGTGCGGGCGAGCGGGTCCGGGGTGACGAGGGCGAGTTCGGCGGCGGTGACGGCGCCGGTGCCGTACGGGGTGGACAGGACGGCGTGGGCGGTGTCGACGCGCAGGTGGACGCTGAGGCCGTCGTCGGCGAGGTGCGCCAGGCGCAGCCGGCCGGCGAGCGAGAGGCGGCCGCGGATCCGGTCGCGGACGGCGACGGGGGAGACGTCGGTGACGTCGAGGACGACGGCGAGGCCGTCGGGCGCGTCGACGGCGGCGAGGGTCAGCGGGGCGTCGATGGGCGCGCGCAGCCGGAGCCGGGAGCCGTGGACCGCCACCGGGCCGGCGAGGTCGTGGTGCTCGCCGAGGGCGCGGACGGTGAGCGACGCGGTGGCCGTGAGCAGGCTGTGGACCCGCTCGGCGGTGGTGGGCTCGGCGGCCTCGTCGGCGGGGTGCTGGCGCGCGGTGGCCATGCGGACCTCCTGTTGGTTAGGTGAGCCTAACCTAAGGGTGGCGGGCGCCGGTGGCAAGCGGCGGGTCCGGACCGCGTGAAGCGTCCGGGCCCGGCCGTCGGCCACTTCTTCCGCGGCGTGTCAGGAGACGACGGCCTGTGCGTCGATCTCGACCAGCATCGGCTCCTGCGGCAGCTCGACGAAGATCGTGGTGCGGCAGGGCTTCACGCCGCCGGGCTTGATGTTCTCCGCGATGAACTCCCCATAGACCTCGTTCATCGGCGCGAAGTCGGCGCGCTTGGTGAGGTAGACGCGGAACATCACGACGTCCTCGATGCTCGCCCCGCCGGCCTCCACGATCGCCTTGACGTTCTCCAGCGTCCGCCGGGTCTGCGCCTTCACGTCCCCGTGGTGCAGGTACTCGCCGGTGGTGGGGTCCTGCGGGCCCTGGCCGGAGACCTGGAGGATCGGGCCCTTGCGCACGCCCTGGGAGAACAGCCAGGCCGGGGCGGGTGCGCCGTCGGTGCGGATCTCGGTCTTGTCGCTCATGCTCATCCTTCGCTCGTTCTTTTGACGGAGTGTCAGATCTGTTCCGGTCGACCGCAGTCAGCCGAGATGGCGCGGGTGGTGGCGAGCAACTGCGGTAGCAGGTCCAGCACTTGCTCGTACGAGAGGAGGACGTCCGGCACCGAGATCGACGCGGCGGCGACGACCCGGCCGCTCGCGTCCCGGACCGGCGCGGCCACGCAGTTGATGAAGGCCTCGTGCTCCGCGTGGTCCTGCGCCCAGCCCTGCGCGGCCACCCGCTCCAGTTCGGCGAGCAGCGCCTCGGGCGACGTGAGGGTGTTGGCCGTGTGCGGGGTGAAGTCGACGCCCGCCACGACCCGGCGCCGCTTGGGCAGCGGCAGGTCCGCCAGCAGCACCTTGGAGACGGCGGCGCTGTGCAGCGCGGCGCGCAGGCCGATCCGGGAGTACATCCTGACCGGGTGGCGGGAGTCGAACTTGTCGATGTAGACGACCTCACCGCCCTCGTACGCGGCCAGGTGGACGGTCTGGCCGGTGGCGGCGTTCAGCTCGGCCAGGTGCGGGGCGGCGATGCGGCGGATGCCGCGCTGCTCCAGGGCGAGGCCGGACAGGGCGAACAGGCCGGCGCCCAGGTGGTAGCGGTAGCCGGCGTCGCGGTAGACGAACCGTTCCGCTTCGAGGCTCTGGAGCAGGCGCAGCACGGTCGTCTTGTGCACGCCGAGCACCTCGGCCAGCTGGTCGAGGGAGCGATCGCCCTCGCCGAGCTCGGCGAGGATGCGCAGGGCGCGGCTGACGGTCTGGCTCATCGGGCTCCGCTCGGGGTGGTCCGGCTCCGGTCCGGGGTGGTCGGGTCCGGGGTGGTCGGGTCCGGGGTGGTCCGGTCCGGTGCGGTCCGGCTCGCCCGGGAGTCGAGCGCGGGGCTGCTGATGGCGCTCGCCGTGACGCGGGTGGCGGCCCAGGCGGCGGGGGCGGCGTCGAGCAGGGCGGCGACGACGGGCGCGGGCGGCAGCTCGGCCTGGTCGCCGTGGGTGGTGAGCGCGCAGGCCGCGCTCAGGTGGCCGAGGCGCAGCCGGCGGCGCTGGTCCAGGCCGCGGAGCGTGCCGGCGAGGTAGCCGGCCGCGAAGGCGTCGCCCGCGCCGGTGGCCTCGACGACCTCGACGGCGAGGGCCGGTTCGGTGACGGCGGAGCCGTCCCGGCCGAGCGCGGTGACGGCCCGGGCGGCGTCCTTGACGACGATGGTGGCGGGCGACGGGAAGCGGCGCCGCAGGACGGCCGGGTCGCCGGTGCCGAACGCGGCCTCGGCCTCGTCGGCGCCGAGCAGCAGGACGTCGGCGGCGTCGAGAAGCGGTGGCAGGACGGTCGGGTCGCGGTCGCGCCAGAGTGCGGGGCGCCAGTTGAGGTCGAAGCTCACCAGGCGACGGGGGCGGGTCTTCTGGGTGTCCGGGGTGTTCGGGCTCGTCGGGTTGGTCGGGCGCGTCGGGCTCGTGGGGTTGTCCGGGCTCGTCGGGGTGTCCGGGTGGCTCGGGCGTGGGCCGACGAGCAGGGCGCGCAGGAGGGCGAGGCAGTCGTCGGAGAGCGCGGCCGTGATGCCGGACAGGTGCAGCAGCCGGGCGCCGGCCAGCAGGCGGGCGGCCGTCGGATCGTCCAGCAGGGCCGGGGAAAGTGCGGCGGCGGCCGAGCCGCGGCGGTGGTAGTGCAGGCGGCTGCGGCCCGGGCCGAGGTCGTGGTGGTGGCCGGTGGATCCGCCGACCTCCTTGAGGTAGAGGCCCGTCGGCCGGTGCGGGTCCACCGCGACGGCCGAGACGTCGACCCCGCGGGCGGCCACCTCGGAGACCAGACGGCGGCCGAAGCCGTCGTCGCCGACCCGGCTGATCCACGCGGTGGGCACGCCGAGCGTGGCGAGGGCCCCGGCGACGTTGGACTCCGCGCCGCCGACCGACAGCCGGAAGGTGTCCACCGCCTCCAGCGGGCCCGGACGGTCCGGCAGCAGGACGGCCATCGACTCGCCCACGCAGACGGCGGTCGGCGGGCCGGGGCGCGCCGGGCCCGGGGCGTCCTGTGGCGGCATCTGCTGGGCTCCTCGTCTGCGACTGTGCCCGGGGCGGCGGCATCGGACCGGCTCCGACGGCTTTCGACGGCCTTCGACGGCTTTCACCGGCTGAGGTCGGTTCCGCTCACCGTGGTCCGGGGGCGGTTCCGTTGACCGTGGTCCGGCGCCGATGCTAGAACCGTGATGCCAGCATGTGCAACCCTCGTTGCGCATGCTGCAACCTGGCTGATGGAGGAAGACAGTGGGGCAGACCTTCGCACGCGGCGCATTCGCCTGCGCCGGCACCGGTCCCGGCATCGACGCCGCCGCGGTCGCGGCGCTCGCCGACGAGGTGCTGGACTGGCGGTTCAAGGCGGTCCCGGCCGACGGGCACGGCCGTACCGTCCGGGACTGGCTGGCCACCGGGCCCACCCTGAGCGGGCTCGGCACCCCGCTGCTCACCCTCGACGCCGCCGCCCTCGACCACAACCTGCGCACCATGGCCGACTGGTGCGCCAAGGCGGGCGTCGCCCTCGCCCCGCACGGCAAGACCACGATGGCGCCCGCCCTCTGGAAGGCGCAGCTGGACACCGGCAGCCACGGCATCACCCTCGCCAACCTGCCCCAGGTCCGCGTCGCCCGCGCCTTCGGCGTCCAGCGGATCCTGCTCGCCAACACCCTGCTCGACCCGGTCGGGCTGCGCTGGCTCACCGGTGAACTCGACGCCGACCCGGAGTTCGGCTTCGTCTCCTGGGTGGACGGCGTCGAGAGCGTCCAGCTGATGGACGAGGCGCTGCGTGCCGCCGGGGCCGAGCGGCCCGTCGAGGTGCTCGTCGAACTCGGCGGCCCCGGTGGGCGGACCGGCGCCCGCGGCGTCGACGCGGCCTTCGAGGTCGCCGCCGCCGTCCTGCGCGCCCCGACCTTGCGGCTGGCCGGCGTCGGCGGGTACGAGGGAGCGCTCGCCCACGACGCGACGGCCGAGAAGCTCGCCACCGTCCGCGGCTACCTCAAGGCGCTCGCCGACCTGCACGGGCGGCTCGCCCGCGCCTACCCCGACGACGCGCCGCCGATCGTCTCGGCCGGCGGCAGCGCCTACTTCGACCTGGTGGTCGAGGAGTTGGCCGCGCTGCCGGACGCGTTCACCGTGCTGCGCTCGGGCGCCTACGTCGCGCACGACGACGGCTTCTACCGCGGCATCTCGCCGCTCGTCCGGGGTGCCGGGGACGCTCCCTTCCGGGGCGCCCTGCACGGCTGGGCACGCGTGGTCTCCCGGCCCGAACCGCAACTCGCCCTGCTGGACGCCGGAAAGCGCGACCTGCCCTTCGACGAGGGCATGCCCGAGCCGCAACTCGTACGCGGGGGCGCCGGATTGACCGACACAGCGGCCCGGATCACCGCGCTCAACGACCAGCACGCGTTCCTGCGGGACGCCGGCGACCTCGCACCCGTCGGCGCGGTGCTGCGCCTCGGCGTATCCCACCCGTGCACCGCCTTCGACAAGTGGACCGCGATCCCCGTGCTGGACTCCGCGGACGCGGCCGAGCCCAAGGTCACCGGGCTGGTCAGGACGTTCTTCTGATGAACCGGGGCGAGGGCGGGGAGCCAGGCGGGGCGGTCGTCTTCCGGGGCGCGACCGTCGTCGACGGCACCGGCGCGGAGCGCTACCGGGCCGACGTCCGGATCGCCGACGGGCTGATCGCCGGGATCGCGGCCGGGCCGGACGGCGGGCGAGGGGTCGGGCCGGACGGCGGGCGCGGGGCCGGGTCGGACGGCGGGCGCGTCGTGGACGCCGACGGGCTCGTCCTCGCCCCCGGGTTCATCGACATGCACGCCCACTCCGACCTCGCCCTGCTGCTCGAACCCGAGCACCCGGCCAAGGTCACCCAGGGCGTCACCTGCGAGGTCCTCGGGCAGGACGGACTGTCGTACGCCCCGGTGGACGACACCACCCTGCCCGCGCTGCGCCGCCAACTCGCGGGCTGGAACGGCGATCCGGCGGACCTCGACTGGGACTGGCGCGACGTCGGCGGCTACCTGGACCGCCTCGACCGCACCCGGGCCGCGGTCAACGCCTGCTACCTCGTCCCGCACGGCTCGCTGCGCATGCTCGCCATGGGCTGGGCCGACCGCGCGCCGACCCCGCTCGAACTCGACCGGATGCGCCAGGAGTTGGCGCGCGGACTGCTGGCCGGGGCGGTCGGCATGTCCAGCGGGCTGAGCTACACGCCCGGGACGTACGCGGACACCGCCGAGCTGGTCGACCTGTGCACGGTGGTCGCGGCCTACGGAGGTTTCCACGCGCCGCACCAACGCTCCTACGGTGCGGGTGCGTTGGAGGGGTACGCGGAGATGGTGGAGATCTCCCGGCGGAGCGGGTGCGGACTGCACCTGACCCACGCGACGATGAACTTCGGCGTCAACGCGGGCCGGGCCGGGGAACTGCTGGACCTCGTCGACGCGGCGCTCGCCGACGGCGTGGACCTCACCCTGGACAGCTATCCGTACCTGCCGGGATCCACCACCCTGGCGGCCCTGCTGCCGAGTTGGGCCACCGAGGGCGGCCCGGCCGCGACCCTCGCCCGGCTCGCCGACCCGGCGGCGTGCGAGCGGATCCGGCACGCGGTGGAGGAGACGGGCAGCGACGGCTGCCACGGCGTGGTCACGGACTGGGCGACGATCCAGGTCTCGGGCGTCCGCTCGGCCGAACTGGCGGACGCGGTCGGCCGGACGGTCGCCGAGCTCGCCGCCGAACGGGGGAGCGGCGGCACGGACGTCTTCCTCGACCTGCTGCGGCGGGACGAACTGGCCACGACGATCCTCCAGCACGTCGGCCACGAGGAGAACGTCCGGGCGATCATGCGCCACCCCGCGCACACCGTGGGCAGCGACGGGTTGCTCGTCGGCGCCCGTCCGCACCCGCGGGCCTGGGGCACCTTCCCTCGCTATCTCGGCCACTACAGACGGGAGTTGGGTGTGCTCACACTGGAGGAGGCGGTGACCCGGATGACCGGGCGACCCGCCGCCAGGCTGGGGCTGCACCGACGCGGCCGGATCGCGCCCGGCTACCACGCGGACCTGGTGCTCTTCGACCCCGAGCGGGTCCGCGACGCCGCCACCTTCGAGCAGCCCCGGCTGCCCGCCGAGGGCATCGAGCACGTCTACGTCAACGGCACCGCCGTCGTCCGGCAGGGCCGCACCACGGGCGCCAGGCCCGGGCGAGCCCTGCGCCGCACCGATCGAGGAGCCCGAGCCCTGTGACCTCCCCCGCGCCTTCCCCCCTTTCCGCTCTGAGCGACGACCGGGTCCTCGCCGTGGTCCGCGCGCCGCGGATCCCGGACGCCGCCGCGCTGTGCGCCGCGCTCGCCGAAGGTGGCATCACCTGGACCGAATTCACGTACACCACACCGCATGTGACGGAGTGTCTGTCCGCCGCCTCCAAGGCCGGGTGGCGGGTCGGAGTGGGGACCGTCCTGACCGCGGAGCAGGCCGAACGCGGGGTCGCGGCCGGGGCGTCGTTCCTCGTCACCCCCGGCTGCCGGCCCGAGGTGGCCGCCGCCGCGCACGCCGCCGGGGTGCCGGTGGTGCTCGGCGCGCTCACCCCGACCGAGGTGGCCCACGCGGTCGACCTGGGCGCGGCGGCCGTCAAGATCTTCCCGGCGAAGGCGTTCGGGCCCGGCTACTTCAAGGACCTGCGCGGCCCGTACCCGGACGTCCCGCTGGTCGCCTCGGGCGGGGTGGACGCGGGCAACGCCGCCGCGTTCCTCGCCCACGGCGCGTTCGCGGTCTGCGCGGGCACGGACGTGGTGCCGCCGGACGCCGTCGCGGCGGGGGACTGGGCGGAGATCACGCGCCGGGCCCGGGCTTTCACGCAGGCCTGCGGACGGTAGGGCGGGGCGCGCGGCGGGCTCGCCGCCGGGGTCCCGGCCGCGAGGTCGGCGCGCTGGTGCGGCGCACTGTCGGGGCGGGCGGGATTGCGCGAGAATCGGGGGACCCGGCCCCGGACCCGGCAGGAGGACCCAGCCCATGACCTCGACCCGCCCCGGCCCCGACTGGCTGGCCGACGCCGTCCTCTACCAGATCTACCCCCAGAGCTTCGCCGACTCCGACGGCGACGGCATCGGCGACTTCGGCGGCATCGCCGAGCACCTCGACCACCTCTCCTGGCTCGGCGTCGACACGGTCTGGCTCAACCCCTGCTTCGCCTCGCCGTTCCGCGACGCCGGCTACGACATCACCGACTACTTCACCCCCGCCCCGCGCTACGGCAGCACCGACGGCCTGGTCGCCCTGGTCGAGGCCGCCCGCCGCAAGGGCATCCGGATCCTGTTCGACCTGGTCGCCGGCCACACCTCCGACCGCCACCCCTGGTTCCTGGCCGCCGTCGACGACCCGGCCGACCACCGCTACATCTGGTCCGACCGGCAGACGGACGGCTTCGTCGCCTCGCCCGGCAGCCGTCCCGGCTTCTACCGGCCGAACTTCTTCGACTGCCAGCCCGCCCTCAACTTCGGCTACGCGCGCCCGAGTTCCGACGAACCCTGGCGCCAGCCGGTGGACGCGGACGGGCCGCGCGCCAACCGGGCGGCGTTGCGCGACATCATGTCCCACTGGCTCGGCCTCGGCGTGGCGGGCTTCCGCGTCGACATGGCGTACTCGCTCGTCAAGGACGACCCGGACCGGACCGAGACCGGGAAGCTCTGGACCGGCCTGCGCGATTGGCTCGACCGCACCCACCCGCAGGCCGCCCTGTTCGCCGAGTGGGGCGACCCGGCCGCCGCCCTCTCGGCCGGCTTCCACGCCGACTTCTTCCTCCACTTCGGCGGCGCCGACCGCGGCCTCCCGCTGCGTTCCCTCTGGAACAACAACGGCGGCACGGTCGAGGAGTTCTGGCACCAGGGCGCGTGCTACTTCGAGGCCGACGGCCGCGGCACGCCGCAGGTCTTCCTCGACGCGTGGCGCTCGGCCGCCGAGCTCACCGAGGACAGCGGCCACATCGTGCTGCCCACCGCCAACCACGACTTCTCCCGCCTCGCGACCGGTCCGCGCACCGCCGAGGAACTGCCCGCCGCCTTCGCGTTCCTGCTCACCTGGCCGACCCTGCCCGCCGTCTACTACGGCGACGAGATCGGCATGCGGTACGTGCCGGGCCTGCCCGACACCGAGGGCAGCGTGCTCGGCCCGCGCTACAACCGGGCCGGCTCGCGCACCCCGATGCAGTGGACGCCCGGCCCGACGGCCGGCTTCTCCACCGCCGCACCCGAGCGGCTCTACCTGCCCGTCGACCCGGACTCGCACCGGCCGGACGTGCTCACCCAGCGCGCCGACCCGACCTCGCTGCTGCACACCGTCCGGCGGCTGATCGCGCTGCGGCGGGCGCACCCGGGGCTGGGCGCGTCGGGCGGGGTGGACGTGCGGCGTGCCGGGTACCCGCTGGTGTACACGCGGTCGGGGCGGTACCTGGTGGCCGTCAATCCGCGGCGGGAGCCCGGTGCGGTGCCGCTGGGGGAGGCCGTCCGGGCGCTGGACGCCCAGGGCGTGCGGGTCGTGGACGGGGAGCTGCGGGCGGACGGGTTCGGGTACGGGGTGTTCGAGCTGGTGTGAGTCCGGGGCCTCCGGGGCCCGCTTCCGATCGATGTCGGATAGTTGTAAGCTACATCCATAGATGGTTGCATTTACCACCTTCATTGGTTGTATGTGCCACTTATCTCTTCACGTAGCACAGTGTCACCGCGTCATCGGAGGACGGTACGAACGCCATGAGCAGCACACCCCGGAACCCCGCCGCAGCGCCCGCCCTGGGGCACTCGCTCAAGCACCTCGCCGTCCACCTGATCACCCCGCTGCTGATGTGCCTCGGCATGGCGCTCGCCTACCAGGGCGCCTTCCACCAGCCCGAACCGCATCACCTCAAGGTCGCCGTCGTCGGCACCACCCCGCAGGCGCAGGGCCTCGCGCAGGCGATCCGCGCGAAGGCCGGGGACGCCCTCGACGTCCGCACGCTGCCCGACCGCGCCGCCGCCGAGCAGCGGCTCAAGGACCGCGACCTGGTCGGCGCGTTCGTGCCGGACGCCCGCAGCCCCGAACTGATCGTCGCCAAGGGCGACTCGGACACCTCGGTCGTCGCCGCCACGGCGGTCTTCACCGGCGTCACCGACCGGCAGGGCGTCCCGCTGCACGTCACCGACCTCACGACGCCCACCAAGGGCGACCCGACCGGACAGGGACTGTTCTTCCTCCTGGTCGCGCTGAGCATCGGCTCGTACGCGAGCGTCGCCGTGATCGGCGCGGCGGGCGCGGCGCTGGGCATGCGGATCCGGGCGCTCGTCGGCCTCGTGGTCTCGCTCGTCGTGAGCGTGATCGGGATCGTCACCGCAGGCCCGGTGTTCCACGTCGTCGACCACGACGCGGCGGTGGTGTGGGCGCTCGGCTGGCTCTACTCGGCGGGTGTGGTCTTCATCGGCATCGGTCTGCACACCTTCCTGAAGAAGTGGACCACGCTCACGATGATGGTCCTGTTCGTGATGCTCAACTTCACGACCTCCGGGGGCATCTACCGCCCCGAGCTGCAGAACGCCTTCTTCGGGACCCTGCACGGCTTCTGGACCGGCGCCGGCTTCCTGGAGGGGGCGCGCAGCATCCTCTACTTCGACGGCGGGGCCGGCCTGGGCGGGCACGTCCTGGCGCTGGTGGTGTGGCTCCTGCTCGGCGGGGCGGCCATGGTGGCCGCGGCCCTGTACGAGCGGCGCGGGCGCCGCCCCCTGGAGGCTGCGCGGGGTGAGGAGGCGGACGTCGAGGCCGAGGAGGAGATGGAGGAGGCGGTCGCGGTCTGACCGCGGACGGATGAGGACTTCGCCCGGTGTCAGGGCATCGGCACCGGGCGGGGGATCGACGGCCCGCGCCCGGCCCTGGACAAACCGGGGGTGGGCTGCTGCGTTCTCGTCGCCGTGGCCGCTATCGACTCAGGGTCTCTTGGCGGACGGCGGGCGGGTGAAGCAGCAGTCCCCGCACACGCCGGCGCCCGGGCCCACGCGGTAGTACAGGCAGCAGCTGCGGCGCCGGAACGCCGTGCCGTGCGGGCCCGTGCGGAGTGTGCCCGACCCGGCGAGTGGCGGCTGGTCCAGCAGCTCGGCGACCAACGTGCGGGCGGCGTCCGGGGCGTGACCGTCCAGGACGCGCAGGGTGCCGGCGAGGGCGGACGCGGAATTGCCGAGCAGCAGTCGGGCGGAGAGCGGGACGACGGCGCGGACGGCGGCGGCGAGGGGCTCCAACTGGCCGTAGACGATGGCGTCGTGGAGTTGCTGCGGGAGCGTCCCGGTGGCAGGCCGGCCCTGTGGTGTCCGCTGTGGCGTCCACAGGTCCATCGGGCCCTGGTCGGGGATCCGCATCCACGCTTCCTCCAGTGACGGCACCGCCCCGAGCAGGACGGCCGCGCCCACGCCGACCGACCAGAACCGCGCGGCCAGGCCCAGGTGCAGGATCGACGCGGCGACCCGGAGCTCGGTGGTGCCGAGCCGCCGCGCCACGACGTGCACCCGCGCCGCCAGCGGTCCGTCCGGCCCGCCGTCGTACAGCTCCCGCAGCGGCCGGTAGCCCGGCGGCGGGGTGTCGTCGGCGGAGGTGGCCGTGCCGAGGGCGAAGTACGGGCCGACGGCGGCGAGCCGGCGGAGGTCGGCGGCGGGCGCGGGGTTCACCGGCCATCCCCTGCGTGGTCGGTGAACCCCGCGCCCTGGTCGGAGGGTTCGGAGGGTTCGGAGGGTTCGGAGGGTTCGGGGTGTTCGGCGCGTGCGGCGCGCTCGGCACGTACGGGGTGTGTGGCACGTTCGCCGTGCCGGTCGCCGGACGGGGTGGTGCGGGCGGTCATCGGGCGGGCCTCCGAGCTCGGTCGGGCGGCCCGGCGGGCTCAGCCCCGCACGGTGAAGCCGCCGCTGGTGGTGGGGAGGAACGCTACCGTGCCCTGGCAGTCGGACACCGGCGCGCCGAACATGCCCCACACCCAGCCGACCCGGCCCGCGTGCCGCCCGTTCCCCTGCACGGTGAGCGCCACCTTCGCGCCCACCGGCGTCCGGCCCGGGAACCACGGCGCCTCGCCGCTGGTCACCACGCCGGTCGCGATCGCCTCCCGGCCGCCGACGCCCAGGCAGGTGATGTCGCCCGAGAAGTCGGCGACCAGCCGGCCGTCGGTGTGGACGTGGGTGACGTGGAAGTGCCCGCGGGTGGTGCGGGGGTCGGTGTTGACGTCGGCGCGGGCGTCCACCTCGATCCGCACGGCGTCGCCCTCGAAGCCGGTGAACGTGGTGGTCAGGACGGTCCCGGCGGCGCCGTGGACGCTGACCGGCCCGAAGTCGTCGGAGTGGGTGTCGAAGGGCGTGCCGGCGGGCGTGCCGGCGGTGGCGCTCGCGGGCACGGCGGCGGTGATCGTCGCGGCCAGGAGGCAGAAGGCGGCTGCGGCGGTGGCGAGGCGGCGGTTCATGGTCCGTCCTCCTGTGGGCGGGTTGCGTGTGGGCGGGTCGTGTGTGGGTGGGTTGTGTGTGGGTGGGACGCGGTGGCAGGTGCGTCGGGAACCACTCTGCTCGGTGCGGGTCTGCCAAACCTCCCGCTGTGGAGTGGAGTTGCCTCCACCGGGAGGAGGAGGCCGAATCCCCCGGCATCCCCCGGGAGAGCTGCCCGTAGGCTCGCGTGTGTGCGTACCGATCTCCCGTCCGGCGTCGGCCGGTTCCGTCGTGTGCCGGCGCTGATGGCCGGGGTGGCTTTGCTGCTGCCCGTCGTGCTGGCGCACCCGGGCGAGCACGGGGCGGCGTTGCTCGTCGCCGTGATGGCGGCGGTGGTGACGGTGGCCGCGCAGATTCCGTGGCCTGCTGGGCGGATCGCGCTCGCGGCCGGTGCGGGGGCCGTGGCAGGCCTGTCACTGCTGCTCGACGTCGGGTACTCCGGGCCGTACCGGCTGCCCGCGTTCTGGCTGCCGTTCGAGTGGCTCGCGCTGCTCGCGGTGCTGTTCCGGGTCGTGCGACGGGTGCCCGGGCGGTGGGTCGGCGTGGTCGGCGCGGCGGTCGGGTGCGCAGCTGCGCTCCTGCCGCTGCGCTTCACCCTGCGGATGCCGCACGGCAGTTGGGCGGGGTCGCTGATCGCGCTCCTGCCGGCGCTGCTGCCCGCCCTCGGGGTGGCCGGGGCCTCCCTCTACCTGCGCGTGCTGGACGCCCGGCGGGAACGCGCCGTCGACCGGGCGCGCCGCGAGCAGCGGCTCGAAGTCGCCCGCGGGCTCCACGACTTCGTCGCCCACGAGATCACCGGGATCGTGCTGGAGGCGCAGGCGGGCCAACTCGGGCCGCAGGACGGGGAGGAGACGGCGGCCCTGCTGCGGCGCCTGGAGGAGGCGGGCCTGCGGGCGCTCGACTCGATGGACGAGATGGTCGGTGCGCTGCGCGACCCCCAGTCCGGCGAGGCCGTCCGGGAAGCGCGCCGGTACGGGCCGGCCGACCTGCCCGAACTGGTCGCGCGCTTCGACTCGGCCGGGGGCACGCGCGCCACTGTCCACCTGCCGCCGGACCCGGGTGCCCTATTGGCGACCGAGGCCGGGGCCACCGTGTACGCCGTCGTGCTGGAGGCGCTGACGAACGTCCGCCGGCACGCTCCGGGGGCGGGCGCGGTGGTCGTTCGGGTGAGTGGCGCGGTGGGGATGGAGGTCGAGGTTTCCGTGACGAACGACGGCGGTTCTCGTGCTCGGCGGGGCCGCAGGCTGCTGCGCCGCCGCCCCGGCGCGGGCGGCACGGGCCTGGTCGGTCTCACGGCGCGGATCGCCGCCCACGGCGGGACGCTCATGGCCGGGCCGCACGGAGCTGGTGGCTGGCGCGTCGTGTGCACGCTGCCGGGGCGGTAACGGGGCGTGTGCTGGGCGCGGGAGGGGGCGGCGGACGGCGGACGGATGACGGCGAACAGAAAACAGATGACAGATAACAGATGTTGAAAGTTGTCATCTGTTATCTGTTCGCCGTCAGTCGTCCGGCCCCGCCCCCGCTCCGTCAGAGCTCGCGCCCGCCGCCGCGGGAGCCGCGCGGGCGGGTGAGCGTGAAGCGGTCGACGGAGACGAGGTCGCCGTACGGGCCGCTGACGGAGTAGTAGGTGACGTTGATGCTGGTGTCGCCGCCGCGCTCGCCCGGGTCGACCTCGAACGCCGCGAAGCCGTACGGGTTGTCGGCGTCGCGGAAGGCGGACCACGGCGCGTCCTCGATCACGTACAGCGGCGGGCGCTTGCCGGTGGCGGGGTCGACCGCGCCGACGCCGGTGATGACGCGGGCCTTGGCCGGGCTGAAGAACAGATGGTTCGAGGGGGCGGACGTGCCGCCGCCACCGATGACCATGTGGACGGTGCCCCGGGTGGTGTCGATCGTCCCGGTGTCGGTCGCGACCGGGATCGGCGTGCGGGTGTCGGTGGGCTGCTGGCCGCGGATCGGGTGCGAGCGCTCGTAGTGGTGCTCGTGGCCGCACACGACGAGGTCGACGCCGTACCGGTCGAACAGCGGTACCCAGGACTCGCGGATGCCGAGGTCGGCGCCGTTGAACTTGTCGGCGGTGGAGATCACCACCTGGTGCATGCAGACGACGATCCAGTCGATCTCCGGGTCGGCGTCGGCGGCGGCCAACTCTCGTTCCAGCCAGCGCTGCTGGGCGCCGCCGGAGTAGCCGTGGACGTAGGAGTTGCCGGCGTCCTGGTAGGCGACGTCGTCGTTGTTGAGGCTGATGACGCGCACCGCGCCCGCCGTGAACGCGTACCAGAGGCCGCGTAGTTCGTCGTCGGAGCCGGAGGACGGCAGGTCGAAGTAGGCCTGGTAGGCGCCGTAGCCGATCGGGCCGTTGCCCTTCTCGTTCTCGTGGTTGCCGGCCGCCGGCATCCAGGGGCGGTGGCGCGCGGAGCGGGAGTTGTTCTCGAACCAGTCGGACCACGTGCGGACGCGGTCGGTGGCCAGGTTGGCGTAGCAGAGGTCGCCGTTGACCAGGTGGAACAGCGGCGCGACACGCTCGACCCCGGCGGTGGTGTCGCCGGCGGCGAGGCTGCCGAGGTTGTCGTTGGCCCAGCCGTTCGCGGTCTGCTTGCCGAGGGTGGGGGTGCCCTGGTCGCCGAAGCTGGTGAAGGTGAAGGCGGCCCGGCCGCGCGGCGCGGTGCGCACGGTGCCGAGCTCCGGGGTGGCGCCGTCGTGGACGGCCGCGTACACGTAGTCCGTGTCGGGGCGCAGGCCGCTCAGCCGGGCGTGGTGCACCTGGACCTCGGTGCCGGACTGGGCGTCGCGGTAGGTGGTGGTCGACGCGTCCTCGCTGCGGCCGAAGCCGCCGTGCGAAGTGCCGTACATCACCCTGGGGTTGGCGACGGACGCGGTGGTGTGCCAGGACACCACGACCTCCCGCGAGGCGTCCGCGCCGAACTGGAGGTGCAGGCCCGCGACGCGCGGCGCACCGGAGCGGTCCGGCCGTTCCCACAGCAGTGGGGAGGCGGCGGCCGGCGTCGCCGCGACGCCGGAGAGGGACACGGCGCCGCCGAGCCCGAGGCCGGTGGCGCCGGCCAGGAGACCGCGCCTGCTGACGGGGGGACGTCCACTGGATGCGTTCATGCCCGCCAGCCTGACGGTCCGCAGGTGAACCACGCCGGGTTTCCGGCGTGAACACTCCGGCCCGTCCGGCAACGGCACCCGCGTGGGAGACTGCCGGGCGTGACGAGTACGAACGGGGCTCCGGGGGAGCGGCTCATCCGGACGCTGATCGCGGACGATCAGGAGGCGGTCCGGCGCGGGGTGCGGCGGATCCTGGAGGCGCAGCCGGACATCGAGGTCGTGGGGGAGGCGGCGGACGGGGTCGCGGCCGTCGAGCTGGCCGCGCGGCTGCGGCCGGACGTGGCGCTGGTGGACGTCCGGATGCCGCGCATGGACGGGCTGGAGGTGACCCGGCGGCTCGCGGGGTCCGTGCACGTCGTGGTGCTGACCACCTTCGACCTGGACGAATACGTGTACCCGGCGCTGCAGTTCGGCGCGTCGGGGTTCCTGCTGAAGCGCTCGGGGCCGGCGCTGCTCGCGGAGGCGGTGCGGGCGGCGGCCGGGGGCGAGAGCCTGATCAGTCCGTCGGTCACCGTGCGGCTGCTCAGGCACGTGACGGCGCCGCGCCGGGGCGCCGGCCGTCCGGCACCGGTGGTGGCGCTGACGGAGCGCGAGGTGGAGATCGCCGGGCAGGTCGCGGCGGGGCGGACGAACGCGGACATCGCCGCGGAGCTGTTCATCTCGGCCGGGACGGTGAAGACGCACGTGGCCAGCATCCAGCGGAAGCTGGGGGTGCGGAACCGGGTGGGCATCGCGGTGCACGCCTGGGAGATGGGGTTCGCTGTGCCCGGCCGGCAGGAGTGAGCCAGCAGGGGCGAGTCAGCAGGGGTGAAGTCGGCAGGGGTGAGTCAGCAGGGGTGAGCCGGCAGGGCTGAACTCGGCAGGTGTGAGTCGTCAGCGGTGAAGTCGGCAGAGGGCGTGAAAGAGCGGTCCACGGAGCCGAGGGGCTGCTCCGTGGACGCGCGGAACCTGCGAGGCGGAGGGGCCTCCGGACATCGCGTCCTCCGGCCGTGGGTTGTTCGATCGTCGACCGAGGTAGTTCACAGCGGCAGACCCTGATCCGTCTCGATCTGTCGCCACTGCCTCCTGCGGTCGAACTTCCTCGTCTACCTCGCAGGTCCATCTCTCATCATGCGCTTCCCCGGCGCCGTGCACCAGGGTTTTTCCGCCCGAATTGGGACGATTTTCGCGGCGGGTGACCGCTACGACACGGGCCAGCCGTCCACCGTGGTGATCGTCCGCCGGTACGGCCCGTCGGGCCCGGTGCTGCGGTAGTCCTCGGTGCTGCCTCCGGTGCGGACGGTGCGGTCGCCGTCGTGGCGGTGGGCGGTCGGACGCAGCGCGTGGTCGACGGTGGCGACCGAGGTGACGTGGCCGCCGGTGGCCGCGGTGGCGACGCGGTGGTAGTCGAGGTCCATCGAGGTCACCTGGTCGGTGTTGCCGGCCGCGTCGCGGGTGAGGCGGTAGGTGACGTCGAGCGGTTCGGACTCGTGGACGGTGGTGGTTCGGTGCGGGCCGCCGCCCCAGGTGGCGGTGGAGCGGGTGAGGTCGGTGCCGTTGTGCAGGGTCACGTCGTTGCCGCCGTCGCGCAGTTGCTGGGTCGAGCCGAAGGAGAGGTCGTCGCGGACCTCGGTGGTGACGCGCCCGTGCGAGGTCTGCACCCAGCCGCGCGCGAGGTCGTGGCGCCCGGCGCCGACCGTCCAGTCGCCGCTGCCGCCGCCGTGGTCGGCGAGGGCGGTGGTGACGGCGGCCTCGGGGGCGACGCGGTAGTCGGTGAGCTGTCCGGTGGTGCGGTCGGTGCCGTGGTCGGTGTCGGCGAAGAGGTTGACCTGGCCGGTCCAGGCGTCGTTGCTCTGCGCCTCGGCGGCGTTGACGGTGATCCCGACGCCGTGCGGGCGGCCGTCGAGGAGCAGGCCGACGTACGGGGTGAGGTCGAGCCGGTAGGCGGGCAGGTCGAAGGCGAAGATGCTCGGGACGGGCCGCCACAGCAGCGGGTCCCAGCCGCCGGTGTAGATCACCGGGTAGGGCCAGACCGCGCCGGCGACCCGGCCGTCCACGGTGAGCCGCAGTTCGCGGAACGGGCCCTTGCCGCACGCGCCGAGGCCCGGGTTGGCGCTGACGAAGGCGTCGGGCGCGGAGGCGTACGCGAACTCCTCGCAGGCGCCGCCGCCGCGGGTGTAGACCTCGGCGGTGAGGCGTTCGAGGTTCTGCGGGAAGGTGATGTCCCGGGTGGCGGTGGGGGTGGCCTGCGTGAGCGAGAACGGGCCGGTGGTGAGGAGCCGGTCCGCGGTGTGCGGGGCGGGCCAGCGGGTGGACGCGGTGTAGAAGGTGAGGCTCGCCGAGATCGTGTAGACGCCGGTGTAGGTGGCGTCCGTGACGTTGGCGAGGTCGAAGCTGAACGGCTGCGGGCCGCCGGCGAACAGCGGCGCGTAGCGGGTCACGTCGTGCTCGACGTTCCAGCGGATGCCGTCCTTCGACGGTTCCGGGGTGGAGGACAGCAGCACCTGGACGCCGCCGATCCGCACGCTGAAGATCCGGTCGAACTGCCGCCCGGCGACCTGGCCGTGGAGGTCCAGCACGACGGCGGACCACGGCCCGGCGCAGTCGGCGGGCGGGGTGAGGGCGGCGTCGTACGGGGTGTCCGGCGGGTTGCCGTAGCCGTTGCGGAACTCGCGCTCGTGCATGACCTCGACGGTGCACGAGCGGGTGTCGGGCCGGGTGAGCGGCTTCTCGGCGGTGTACGGGTCGTGGTAGCCGGAGCCGAAGTCGGCGTGCGCGGGGCCGGCGGCGGTGACGGCCGCGGTGAGGGTCAGGACGGCGGCGCCGAGTAAGCGGGCGGCGCGGCGGAGCAGGGGGCGGACGGCCAACGGGTGTCCTCGGGGCTCGGGTCGGGCGGCCCACGGCGTGGTGCCCGCGGGCCGGGTGGACGGTCCGCGCATCCTTCCGGCGGTGGCATGTGACCGTCAAGGTGTCCGCGGGGCCGTCAAGGTGCTCCCGGGGCCGTCAAGGCACATTTCGGCGAGGTCGGCTTCAGCGGTCCGCCTCCAGCGCCGCCGCCTCCTGCCGGATCAGGTCGCGCAGCGCCGCGAGCCGGGGCCGGCGGTCGTCGAGGCGCCACTGCATCTCCAGCGGCAGGGTGGCCCGGCCCTCCAGGCGGACGGTGGCGACGTCGCCGGTGAGGTGGCCGGTCATCGAGCCGGGGACGAGCGAGAACGCGCGGTTGCGGGCGAGCAGGTAGAGCCGGGAGCCGACGATCCGCGGCGGGCTGACCAGCACCGGCGGGTCCACGCCGCGGTCGGCGCACAGGCCGAGGACGTGGTCGTAGTAGCGCGGGTGCTGTTCGCGCGGCCACAGCAGCAGGGGCAGGTCGCGCAGTTCGGCGAGCCGGACGGCGTCCCGCCCGGCGAGCGGGTGGTCGCGGCCGAGCGCCACCCGGACCGGCTCGTCGGCGATCCGTTCCAGCCGGTAGCCGGGCACCTCGGCGAGGAAGCGGCCGAGGCCGATGTCGGCGAGTTCGGCGGCCAGGGTGGCGGACACCTGCCCGGTGTCGACGGCGAGTTCGGCCGCCACCAGCGCGGGCAGCTCCTGTTCGGCCCGGCTGATCACGGCCGGTAGGAGCCGGTTGACCACGCTCGGCGAGGCGACGATCCGGGCGGTGCCCAGCCGGGACTCCTCGTGCAGCCGCACCCGGGCCAGCAGCGCCCCGGCCTGTTCGAGCAGCCGGGCGCTCTCGGCGGCCATCACCTCGCCGGCCTCGGTCAGGCGGACCGACCGGCGGCTGCGGTCGAACAGCTCGACGCCGACCGTCCGCTCCAGCCGGGCGACCTCCTGGCTGACCGTCGGCTGCGAGACGTGCAGCCGCTCGGCGGCCCGGCCGAAGTGCAGCGTGTCGGCGACGACGAGGAAGACCTCCAGCTGACGCAAGGTGAAACCCATGGTCCGAAGCCTAGGTCAAACCCATAGTTCAAAGCCTATGGGAAGGGGCAGTACTCATTCTGGATCCCGATCCGAGCCGTCCGTACGCTGATCATCACCTTGCCCCGCCGCAGTGGCATGTCACAGAGAGCGTCCACCATGACCGGACTCACCACGCCCACCCCCGAGGCCACCCCCAGCCCCGAGGCCATCCGGGTCTCCGACGAGGTCGCCCGGGCGGTCGCCGAGGGCACGCCCGTCGTCGCCCTCGAATCGACCATCTTCACCCACGGCCTGCCGCGCCCCCGCAACCTCGCCGTGGCGCTGGAGGCCGAGGAACGGCTGCGCGAGGCGGGCGTCGTCCCGGCGACGATCGGCGTCCACGCGGGCGTGCCGACGGTGGGCCTGAGCACCGAGCAGATCACCGAACTGTCCGCCACCGACGGCATCGACAAGGTCAGCCTGCGCGACCTCCCGGTGGTCGCGGCGTTCGGCCGGCACGGCGGCACCACCGTCGCCGCCACCGCCTTCCTCGCCCACCGCGCGGGCGTCCGGGTGTTCTCCACCGGCGGCCTCGGCGGCGTGCACTTCGGCGCCTCCGAGAGCTTCGACGAGTCGGCCGACATGACCACGCTGGCCGCCACCCCGGTCACCGTCATCAGCGCCGGCGTGAAGTCGATCCTCGACATCCGGGCCACCCTGGAGCGCTTCGAGACCTTCAACATCCCGGTCATCGGCTACCGCACCACCAAGTACCCCGGCTTCTACGTCACCGACTCCGGCCACGAGATCGCCTTCCGCGTCGACTCGCCCGAGGAAGCCGCCCGCGTCATCGACGCGCGCGACGGCCTCGGCCTCCCGCAGGCCGTCCTGATCGCCAACCCGGTCGACCCCGCCGAGCAGCTCCCGCCGGAGGAGCTCGACGGCATCCTCGCCCGCGCCTGGGCCGAGGCCGACCGCCGGGGCGTCACCGGCAACGCGTCCACGCCGTTCCTGCTCGACTTCATCCAGCGCGACACGCAGGGCCGCAGCCTGGAGGTCAACGTCGAGGTCTACCGCGGCAACGTCCGCCTCGGCGGCGAGATCGCGACCGCGCTCGCCGCCGCGCGAAAGGCCTGAGCCGTGCTGGGGGTGCTCGGCGACCTCGTCGAGGACGTCGTCGTGTGGGTCGACGGCCCGCTGCGCCACGGCACCGACTCCGCCGCGCGGGTGTTCCGCCGGCGCGGCGGCAGCGCCGCCAACGTCGCGTGCTTCGCGGCCGGGCAGGTCCCGGCCCGCTTCATCGGCTGCGTCGGGGACGACCCGGTCGGCGACGGCGTCGTCGCCGAACTGACCGGCCACGGCGTGGACGTGCGCGTCGAGCGGCGCGGCCGGACCGGCAGCGTCGTGGTGCTCATCGACCGCGACGGCGAGCGCACCATGCTGCCCGACCGGGGCGCCGCCACGCTGCTGGACCGCGTGCCGGACGCGTGGCTGGCCGGCCTGAGCCACCTGCACGTGCCCGCCTACTCCTTCGACGGCGAGCCCGTCGGCCGCAGCGCCGTCGACGCGCTCGCCCGGGTGCGGCAGGCGGGCGGCACCACCTCGGTGGACGCCTCGTCGACGGGCATGCTGGAACAGTTCGGACGGGAGCGGTTCCTCGGCCTGCTGGCCGAGTTGGCGCCGACCTTCGTGTTCGCCAACCGCTCCGAGTCCGCCTACCTCGGACTGCTGGCCGACGGGACGCCCGGGCCGGAACGGGCCCGTCTCGCCGCCACCACGGTCGTCACCAAGGCGGGCGCCGACGCGACCACCGTCGACGTGCCGGGCGAGCCGCCGTTCACGGTGGCGGTGCCGCCGGTGGCCGACGTGCGCGACCTGACCGGCGCGGGGGACGCGTTCGCGGCGGGGTTCCTCGCCGGCTTCCTGGACACCGGCGACCTCCACCTGGCCGCCGGGCTCGGACACCGCAGCGCGGCGCGCGTGCTCGCCTCGCCGGGGGCGTCGTTCGGCTGACCTCCCCGGGCGGTCCTGGTGCGGCGGGGCCGCCCGGCGGTTCTCAGCGCAGCGCGTCCTTGCGGAGGAAGCGCTTCAGCCGTTGCCACGTCCAGGTGTTGACGACGTCCTCGGCGGTGAGCCACGCGCGCTGCGCCGTGCCGATGCCGAACCGCGGGTAGGCCAGGTGCGGCGTCGCGTGCGCGTCGCTGTCGATGCTGAAGCGCACGCCGTGCTTCTTCGCCCGCAGCACGTCCTCGTCGCGCAGGTCCAGGCGCTGCGGGGAGCTGTTGATCTCGATCGCCGTCCCGGTGCGCGCGGCGGCCTCGAACACCGCGTCCAGGTCGACGTCGATCGGGCCGCGCCGCCCGATCCTGCGGGTGGTGAGGTGGCCGATGACGTGCACGTACGGGTTCTCGCAGGCGCGGACCAGGCGGCGGGTCTGGGCGGCGCGGTCGAGGCCGAAGTGCGAGTGCACCGAGGCCACGCACACGTCGAAGCCGGCCAGGAACTCGGGCGGCCAGTCGACGCCGCCGTCCGGGCCGATGTTCAGCTCGGTGCCGTGCAGGAGGCGCAACTTCTTGTGGCGGCCCGCCAGTCGGCGCAGCTGCTCGCGCTGGGCGAGCATCTTCTCGTCGGTCATCCGCTGCATGACGAGGTCGGGCGCGTGGTCGGTGACGGCGTAGTAGGCGTAGCCGCGGGCGGCGGCGGTGTCGATCATCTCCTCCAGCGTGGCCAGCCCGTCGGTCAGGTCGGTGTGCGTGTGGAGGTCGCCGCGCAGGTCCGACTCCTGGACCAGGTCCGGGAGTTCGCCGCGCAGTGCCGCCTCGACCTCGCCCCGGTCCTCGCGCAGCGGCGGCGCGATCCAGGGCAGGCCGAGCGCCGCGTACACCTCGTCCTCCGTCGCGGACACGACCTTGGCGCCCTCGGCCGCTCTCCCCTTGGTCCTGCCGTCGGCCTTGCCCTCCGCTTCGCCGCCCACCTCGAAGAGGCCGTACTCGGACAGCTTCAGGCCGGCCCGGACGGCCATCGTGCGCAGCTTGATGTTGTGCGCCTTCGACCCGGTGAAGTAGACGAGCGCCGCACCCCAGTCCTCCTCGGGCACCACCCTCAGGTCCACCTGGACACCGCCGGTGGTGAGCACCGAGGTCTTGGTCGGCCCGCTCGCTATCACCTCGGCCACGTAGGGGAGTTCGGTGAGCGCGGCCATCAGCGGGGCGGAGTCCTCGGCGGTCGCGAGGACGTCGATGTCGCCGACCGTCTCGCGCATCCGGCGCAGCGAACCCGCGTACGCGCAGCGGGTGCAGCCGGGCACGGCGGAGATCGCGGCCACGAGCTGCTCGGCGAGCTCGGTCGCGGCGTCCAGCAGGGTGCGCCCGCCGGACTGCCGCATCAACTCGATGCCGTGCAGGATCTTCTCGCCGCTGCGCTCGCCGAAACCGGCCACGCCGCCGAGCCGGTCGCCGCGGATCGCCTCGGCCAGCTCGTCGACGGACGCGATCCCGAGGTCGCGGTAGAGGGCGAGGGCGCGCTTCGGGCCGACGCTGGGGACGGCCATCATCTCCCGCACACCGGACGGGATTTCGGCGCGCAACTGCTCCAAGGCGCCGATCCGACCGGTGGAGAGGTACTCGGCGACCTTCTCCGCGGTGGACTTGCCGACGCCGGGGATCTGCTGGAGGCCCTTGGCGTCCAGTCCGGCGACGTCCTCCGGGTGACCGCCCACCGCGCGTGCGGCCTTCTCGTAGGCGCGGGCCCGGAACGCGTCCCCGCCGGTGATGTTGATCAGGTCGGCGTACTCCTGGAGCAGCTCCCGCACCTGGTCGTTGAGCCGGGGCATGGGGCCAGTTTAGGGTGGGGGGTCGACGGCCCGCCTGTGCTGGATTCCGGTCTCGCTCCCGGTGCGCTCGCTGCCGTGTTCTGCTCTGGTTCTCCGGTCGGTACCTGCCTCGTTCTCGGCCGATTCTCCTGTCGGCACCTGCCTCGTCCTCGGCTGGCTCTCCTGTCGGCGCCTGTCCCGTTCTCGGCCGGTTTGCCCGTTCCCCGCCGGTCGGGGGGTGCGCGACCGGCCGCTCGGCGGGGGAATGCGCCCGTTTCGCGCCCCCTGGCCCGATTGTCACCCGGGCGGAGGGGGCGCAGGCTGGGCGGGAGGGCCTGGGAAGCGGCCCGCTCCGGCCGGCCGCGGTGCTGACGACGGCCGCCGGTGATGTGCGAGGGGCAGGGCGATGACACGCGGGAAGCTCTGGGGCTACGTCGCGTCGGGGGCGCGGGTGCTCGGTGCCTTCGGCGGTTCCGACGGCCACGGGCGGCCGGGCGGGTTCGGGTGGTCCGGGGCGTTCGGCGGGTTCGGGCGGCCGGGACCGTTCGGGCGGCCGGGCGGATTCGGGCGGTCGGGCGGCGCCCGGAGCGTGGGCACGGGTGGCCGGGACGGTGCCGCCGGAACGTTCCACCCGGGGGTGATGGCCGGGCCGCGGACGCTCTCGCGGCCGGAGCTGGTGCGCCTGGGCTGGACGGACCGGAAGACCGGGTGTGAGCCGCAGGCGCGGCACGTCCAGGTCGCCGAGGTGGTGCGCCGGGTGGTCCGCGGCGGCGGGCGGTCGGCGGCGGTGACGGTCCGTGTCGCGCCCGGGCTGCCGGTGGTGGCCGGGGACGCCCGGCGGCTGGAGGCGGCGCTCGGCGGGCTGGTCGACCACGCGGTCCGGCGCAGCCCGGTCGGCGAACGGGTGCTGGTGCGGGCGGAGGCGGTGGCCGCGCCGGCGCTGCCGGGGCTGGGGGCGTTGGGCTCGGGCCTCGGGCCGGGCACCGGGGGCGGCCCCGGCGGGTTCGGGCGGACGCGCGGGCGGGTGGAGATCCGGGTCGCGGACCGCGGCGCGTGCGAGCTCCCGGAGGCGCGGGAGTGGCTGCTCGCGGGCGCGCGGCCGGACGGGCCGGTCGGGCCCGCGCTGCACGGCCTGGTGCTGTCGTCCGGCGGGCGGGTCGCGGTGGAGGCGACGCCCGGGGGCGGGCTGACGGTGGTCCTGATCCTGGCGGTCGCCCACGAGTGACGCGTCCGGTGGAGTTCGGTGACGCGCGGGGTGGAGTCCGGTCCGGTCCGCGGCGCCTCGCGTGGATCGCAAAGAATTCTTCGCAAAAAATCCTTTGCAAAGAATTCTTTGCGGTCCTACGCTCATGCCATGACCGATGACCGTGGCTGGATGCACAGTGACGACCCGCACGCCGTACTCACCGCCAAGGGCATGCGCGCGATGGCCCACCCCGTGCGCATGCAACTGGTCGGGCTGCTGCGCAAGCAGGGCCCGTCCACGGCGACGAGGCTCGCCGAGCAGCTGGGGCTGAACTCGGGGGCCACGAGCTATCACCTCCGCCAGCTCGCCGCCGCGGGCTTCGTCGAGGAGGATCCCGGGCGCGGCAACGCGCGCGAGCGGTGGTGGCGGTCGGTGCACACGCTCACGGTCTGGACGGGGGAGGACCAGGCGGACGAGGAGCCGGAGACGGTCGTCGGGTACCTGCGGTCCGTCCTCGCCGCGCACACGTTGACCGGGCAGCGCGCGCTCAACGCCTTCGAGACGATGCCGCGCGAGTGGCGCAAGGCGGTCGACCTGAGCGACCTGGTGCTCCGCCTCACGCCGGAGGAGGCCGGGCAACTGGCCGACGAACTGGCCGCCGTGGTCGCGCGCTACCGGCGGCTGGACGCCGAGGGCCCGGTGCCCGGGGGCGCCGAGCCGGTGGCCGTCGTCGTCCACGTGCTGCCCGAGCCGAAGGCCACGGCGGACACCGATCAGGTGGACGGCCAGGAGGACGACCAGGAGGGGGAGCAAGGATGACCACCGCTGCCGCCGGCCCCGCGCGGAGCCTCCGGCCGCTGGTCGGGGTGCTGGCCTCCTCGGCCGTCTCGCTGACGGGCACCCGGGTCTCGGCCGTCGCGCTGCCCTGGTTCGTCCTCGCGACGACCGGCAGCGCCACCATGACGGGTCTGGTCGCCTTCGCCGAGATGACGCCGTACGTGCTGGTCAAGGCGTTGACCGGGCCCCTGGTCGACCGTCTCGGCCCGCGCGTCGTCTCCTGGACGACGGATGCCGTGAGTGCCGTCGCGGCCGGACTGGTGCCGCTGCTGCACGCGCTGGGGCTGCTGCCGTTCGGGCTGCTGCTCGGCATGGTCGCGGTGATCGGCGCGATGCGCGGCCCGGGGGACCTCGCCAAGTCCGTCATGGTGCCGGAGGCGGCGGACCGCGCGCGGGTGCCGCTGGAGCGCGCCACCGGGCTCTCCGGCGTCACCGAGCGGCTTGCCTCCACGCTCGGCCCGGCGGTCGGCGGCGGGCTCGTCGCGATGGCGGGCCCGATGGCCGGCCTGGTGGTCAACGCGGCGGCGTTCGCACTGGGTTCGCTGATCATCGCCCTCGCGCTGCCGCGCGGGATGGGGCGGACGGCGGCCCCGGCCGCCGGGGCCGGTGCGGCCGGACCGGGTGCGGTCGAACCGGGCACGGCCGGACCGGGCGGCGGCGGGTACTGGCGGATGTTCCGCGAGGGCTTCGCCTTCCTGCGTGCCGAACCGCTGCTGCTCACCGTGATCGTGACGATCGGCATCACCAACCTGCTGGACGCCGGCTTCGCGACCGTGTTGGTCCCGGTCTGGGCGCAGGACTCCGGCCACGGCCCGGCGGCGATCGGCCTCACCGGCAGTGCCATGGGGATCGCGGCGGTGGCCGGCAGCCTGATCGCGGCGGGCGTCGCCCACCGGCTGCCGCGCCGCGCCGTCTTCTTCGCCGGCTTCCTGCTCGCCGGGGCACCGCGCTTCCTCGTGCTCGCGTCCGGCGCCCCGCTGTGGACGGTGGTGGCGGTGTTCGCGGTGGCGGGTTTCGGCTCGGGCTTCCTGAACCCGATCCTCGGCGCGGTGCTCTTCGAGCGGGTGCCCCGCCCGCTCCTGGGCCGCGTCCACGCCCTCGGCGACTCCCTCGCCTGGGCCGGGATCCCCCTCGGCGGCCTCCTTGCCGGCGCGGCGGTGGCGCTGGTCGGGCTGATACCCGTGCTGGTCGCGTCCGGGGTCCTGTACTTCGTGACCACGGGCGCGGCCGGCCTCCGCCGGGAGTGGCGCGAGATGGACCGCCTGCGCGGCCGCGCCCCGGCGGTGGCGGATGAACCCGACCGGGCAGCGGAGCCCGTGCGGGGGTAGGCGGAGCCGTGCGGCAGGGGGAGGCGTCGGTGAGGGGCTGGGGGCTGTCGGTGGGGCGGCGCAGTGTGCGGCTCGTACGAATCGGAAGGGGGTGCGGCCATGGCTGGCAGAGCGCTTGGCCAACTGAGGCAACTGCTGGGCGAGCCCGCGACGTGGGGGTCGGCGCAGCCTGAACTCTGGGCGGCCTCGGAAGCCTGGCTCGGGTTCCGACTACCGACGGACTACAAGGCCTTCCTGGACCTCTACGGCTCGGGCACGGTCGACGAGTACCTGCAGTTGGAGCGGCCGATGGAGGGGAGCGCAGAGGAGGCCGAGCGGCTCTGGAAGCACGGGTGGCCGCGAGGGCCGGAGGACCACGAGCGCTTTCCGTGGCCGTTCCATCCCGAGGCGGGCGGGCTCGTCCTGTGGGGGGCCGACGAACAGGCCAACACGTATTGGTTCCTCGCCGAGGAACCGGATCCGGACGACTGGCGGATCATCGTGTGGAGTGAGTGCGGCGAGTGGTTCGAGACCGCGGGGACGTTCACCGAGTTCCTGGTGCGGTGCTTCGACCGGGTGGACCGGCCGCCGTTCCTCGCGCACGACTGGCCCCGGAAGGACGCCCGCTACCACCCGGCGTCGGCGCGTACGGAGGGCGGCCCGCCCAGTGCACGAGTAGCACGCTGACCAGCGCCGCGAGGGCGCACCACGTGGAGAGGAAGGCGATCCGCCAGAGCAGGGCGCAGAGGCCGGCGGCCAGGCCGGTCAGGAATCCGAGGCGGCGCAGGTCGCGGTCGCCGCTGATGAGGAGGGAACCGATGGTGGTGAGGAGGTAGCCGGCCAGGAGGACGGCCGGGTGCGGCACGCCGATGCCGTACGTCAGGGTGTGGCCGTGCTCGGTGGCCACGACCGGGTGGGCGGCGACGGCGATGGCGAGCGGGACGGTGACGACCGTGCCGAGCAGGGTGAGGCCCGACAGCACGCGACGGGGGTCCGGTCCGGCCGGGTGGCCCGGTTCGGTGCTCGCGCACCACACGGCGGCCGGGACGTACACGGGCAGGAGCGGCAGGGCGATCGCCGCCCAGGCGGTGCGCGCCCAGCCGGCGAGGGCGGCGGGCAGATCGCCGTCCGTGCCGAGCCAGACGACCGCCTCGATCAGCTGGTGGGCGCCCAGCACGAGCGGGAGCGCGGCGAGCGGCAGCCGCTGCGGGCGGCCGGAACGGCGGGCGCGGACCAGGCACGCGACTCCGAGGCCCACGACGACCCCACCGGCCACCGCGTCCGCCTGCGCGCTCCAGCACATCCGGCCGCCTAACCTTTCGCCGGGCCGTCGGGTGGGTCGTCGCGTGGGTCGTCAACAGGGCCGTCCGCCGGGCCGTCGTCCGTCCGGTTGTCCGCTGGGCCGTTCACGTTGCGGCCGGTCGGGCCGACCGTCCGGCTGTCGGGGGTGCTGCTCGCGCCGCCGTCCGTCCGGATGCTCGCGTCGCCGTCCGTCCTGCCGTCGGGGGCGCCGCTCTCCGGGGCGCCGTCGTCGGGGCGGTCGTCCGGGGGCGCGCCGATGCTCTCCAGGGTGTCGCGGACGGTGCCGGGCATCGCCGGGTGGCGGCCGATCACGATCACGCCGACCACGATCGCGACCAGCCCCAGGGACTCCCAGGCGAGCGCGCCCGGGGTCACCCGTAGCCGGTCGCCGAGGAAGCCGACCGCGCAGGCGATCCCGGCGATCGGCTGGGCGGCGGTGAGCGCGGGCAGGGACATCCGCAGCGGCGCGGCCTCGAAGGCGCTCTGCACGAGCAGCAGCCCGATGACGCCCGCCACGATCACGGCGTACGGCTGCCAGGTGCGCAGCACGGCGGAGAGCCCGTCGTGGTCGAGCCGTTGGGTGGTGGTGCGGGTCAGTGCGTCCTGCAGTCCGTACAGGAGGCCGGCGGCGAGGGCCAGCAGCGTCGCCTCCTCGAAGAGCGGCAGTTTCCGGGCCGCCGACACCAGCAGCAGGACGAGTCCGACGACGGTGCCGACCACCAGCCAGTGCCGCAGTTCCCCGGCGGGCGCTCCGCCCCCGGAGGGCTGCCCGGCCACGATGAACGCCGTCACCCCGAGTCCCAGCAGCAGGACTCCGGCCCAGCCCGATCGGCCGAGGGTCTGACGGGTCAGCATGCGGGAGAGGGCCATGGCGAACAGGAGGTTGGTCGCGAGCAGCGGTTCGACGAGCGACACCTCGCCCTTGTTGAGCGCGAGCGCGGAGAGGATCAGTCCGCTGACCATGAACCCGGTGCCGAGCAGCCATTCGGGCATCCGCATCAGGTCCAGCAGCAGTCGCCAGTGCAGCATGTCGGCACGTGGGGCCCGCTGCGCGGCGTGCTGCTGGAGGACGAACCCGAGGCCCAGGCAGCAAGCGGCGCTCAGAGCGAGGAGGAAGACCGCCACGGAGTGACCACCCGGTGTGTCGCTGCCCCGACGTCGCCGATCGCCGGTTGCCGGTCGCCGTTCGGCGGATCGCTGCCTGCGCCGCGTCGGCGGTCCTGGGGTCGGGCAGCGGTCGCGGCGCCTTCCGTCAGCGTACCGCCGGGGCGCCGACGGGGCCGTTCGACGGCGGGACGGTCCAGCGCGGGACCGCCCAGCGCGCGACCCTCGAATGCGGGACCGCCCAGCGCAGGGCCGCCCAGCGCAGGCCCAGGCAGCGCAGGGCCGCCGTAGCCGGTCGGACCCGTAGCCGGTCGGACCCGGAGCCGGCCCCCGCGCTTGCCGGGGTGGGCGCGGCGGGCGCACGCTGGTGTGAGCGGCCGCCCGCGGTGCACCGTCCGTGCCGGCCGGGACAGGCGCGACGGGGGCCGGTGCCAGGAGGTGTGGCATGCACAACCAGTGGGACGTGGAGCTGAGCTTCGACGAAGACGGCGTGCACACGACGTGCGAGGCGAGGCTGACCGGCGCGAGGGCCCCGGGCCTCAGCGCGCACGGCGAGTCGGTGAAGAGCGCGGACGACCGTCCGCTCGCCAGGATCGGCGAGGAGGTCGCGGCCTCGCGCGCCCTGGAGGAGCTGTCCCGCAAGCTGCGGGTCCAGGCCACCGGGGAGATCGAGGACGAGGGGCACCGCCCCGGCTACCTGATCTACTGAAGCGATCCACTGCATCGGTGGCTGAACTCGCCCCCGGCGCAGCCGGGTTGGGCCGCCGCAGCGCCCGGGCTGGTGCTGCGGCGGCCCGGGGAGTCACACGCCCGCCGCCTTCCGCCGCGGCGGCGCCGGGACGAACACGACCGCGATCAGCGCCGCCACGGCCAGCAGTACGGCGGTGACGACGAACGCCCGGTCGTAGCCCGCCGCGAGCGCTGCCGGAGCGGAGTCACCGGCCGCCGCGGCGTGCCGCGTCGCCGCGACCGCGAGGGTGGAGAGCACGGCGAGGCCGATGCTTCCGCCGCACTGGCGCCCGGCGTTCAGCAGCCCGCTGACCAGCCCGGCCTCGCGCGGGTCGACGCCGGACGTGCCCATCGCCGTGTTGGCCACCATGCAGATCCCGACGCCGGCGCCGGCGACCACGGACGGCCCGACGAACGCCGTCAGATAGCCGGACGAGACCCCGAGCCCGCTGAACCACAGCATCCCGAGCCCGGCCAGCACCAGCCCGCCGGTGAGCGTCGCCCGCCCGCCGAAGCGGGCGCCCAGGCGGCCGGCCGTCATGCTGCCCGCCATCGTCCCGGCGCAGAACGGCAGGAAGGCGGCGCCCGCGGCGAGTGGCCCGTAGTGCAGCACGTTCTGCAGGTGCAGCGAGCAGAAGTAGAAGCCGACCAGCATCGCCGCGCCGACCAGGGTGACGATCAGGCTCGCGACCCACGCCGTCCGCACTCGCAGCACGCCGAGCCGCACGATCGGCGCGGACGCGAACCGGGCCTCCCAGCCGAGGAACGCGAGGCCGAGCAGCACGGCGGTCCCGAGGGTGGCGATGGTCCGGGGCGAGCCCCACGGGTGTCGGTCGGTCGACATCAGCCCGTACACGAGCACGCTCATCGCACCGGTGCCGAGGGCGGCGCCGACCACGTCGAGTCGTCCCGCGCGCGGCGGCCGGGCGGTGGCGACGGAGCGCGACGCGAGGGCGGCGGCCACCAGGACGAGCGGGGCGTTCACGAAGAACACCCAGCGCCAGTCGAGCAGATCGGTCAGCACGCCGCCGAGCAGCACGCCGAGCGCGCTGCCGCCCGCCGTCACCATCGACCAGACGCCGAGCGCCCGGGCCCGGGCGGCGCCCTCGGTGAAGGTGACCATGATCAGGGTCAGGCCGATCGGGGCGAGGACGGCGCTCGCGACGCCCTGTCCGGCACGCGCGGCGATCAACTGCGCGGGCGTCTGCGCGAAGCCGCCGAGCACGGACGCCACGCCGAACAGGACCAGTCCCGCGAGCAGCGCCCGGCGGTGCCCGGCCAGGTCGGCGACCCGGCCGCCGAGCAGGAGCAGCCCGCCGAACGCGAGCGCGTAGGCGTTGACCACCCACGGCAGCGCGCTGTCGGCGAAGCCGAGGGAGCCCCCCATGGCGGGCAGTGCGATGTTCACGATGCTGGCGTCGAGCGTGACCATCAGCTGGCACAGGCACGCGGTGGCGAGGACGAGGGACTTGCGCGGGCCGCCGGGCCCGGGCGGCGCGGCGGTGGTCGTGGTCAACGGTGTGGAGAGGACTGATTCGGGCACGGCGACCTCCGAATGCGAACGTTGTTCGCGTAAGGTAAGCCTTACTTGCATGGGTCGGCAAGCGCGCAGGTGGGAAGCCCAGTCCAGCGTGGCAGGATGACGGGATGCCAGGACGGGAGAGGCCAGAGCGGGAAGTGCCTGAGCGGGCGACGCTTGAACGGAACGTGCCCGAGCGGGTGAGGTCGGACCGGGAGGCGCCTGAGCGGGGGGCGTCACCGGACGGAGCACCGGCCGCCGAGCGAGGCCGGTACGGCCCACGGCGGCCCCGGCCGGGCCTCACCACCGCCGCCGTGGTCGCCGCCGGGCGCCGCGTGATCGAGCGGGACGGCATCGACGCCCTCACCATGCGCGCGGTCGCGGCCGAACTCGGCACCGCCGCCGCCTCGTTGTACCGGCACGTGGCCGACCGCGACACCTTGCTGCTCGCCGTGCTGGAGGAGATCGCCGCCGGCCTCCCGGTGGACGTCCCCGGCGCGGAACCGACCGCCCGCCTGCTCCGCCGCCTGCTCGGCGCGCACGACTACATGGCCGGCCACGCCTGGGTGCTGCACGTCCTCATCCGCGGTGAACTCGTCGCCGAGAACGCCCTGTCGTTCAACGACGCCTGCCTCGCCGACCTGCTGGCCGCCGGGCTCCCGCCGGCCCGCGCGGCCTCCGCGTTCCGCTCCTGCTGGCAGCTGGTGCTCGGCGAACTCCTCTCCGAACACCCCGTCAGCCCGGCCCGCCGGCCCAATCAGCGCGCCGCCGCCTTCGCCGCCGCGGATCCGCAGGCGCTCCCCGCCCTCACCCGCGTCCACGCCCAGGTCCCCGACCGGGGCCCGGGCACTCGCTGCGCCGACCTCCAGGACGCCCTCGCCGCCCTGATCACCGGCCTGACCGCGGATTCGAAGGGCGCCCGGTGACCCACGAGCCCCTCGCCCCCGACCTGCGCGACGCGTGGGCGCACGGCCTCGCCGCCAATCCGGCCCTGCCCGACGCCTTGTGGCCCGCCCTCCTCGACGCGTATCCCGCCCTCCTGTGGAGCCCCCGCCCGCCCGTGGCCGTGGCGGCCGCGCTCGCCCACCCCGAGTGGAAGGTCCGGGCCCGCGCGGCCGAGTCCCAGCCGGGCATCACCGCCGACCAGTGGGTACGGCTGATCCTGGACGAGCCGGATGCCCGGCGCCGCTGGACCCTCACCGTCATGGCGGCCGACCGGGCCGCCGAACTGCCCGTCGACGTACTGCGGCAGCTCGCGACCGACCCGTCCGCCCGGGTCCGCGCCGAGGCGGCCCGCCTTCCCGGGCTGCCCGTCGCGCTCGCCGTCCGGCTCGCCGGTGACGCGGACCCGGCCGTCCGCGCCGAGGCCTGCCCGGCGGCCTGGCCGCACCTGGGCGAGGAGGCCCGGCACTCACTGCTCGCCGACCCGGCCGACCGGGTCCGTGAGGTCGCACTGCTTCTGCACCACGCCGATCACCCGATGCCCCGCGACGTGCTCGCGCTCTTCGGGAGCCGCGACGTCGTACTCGCGACCTGCCGCCTCGAACCGGACCTGGCACGGGAGTCGGCCCGGACCTTTCCGGCCCGCGAGCGGGGGGCACTCGCCCGCAACCCGCACCTGCCCGCGGACGTCGTCGACCTGCTGGCCGAGGACGAGGACGAGGACGTGCGCTTCACGGTGTCCGTCCGGCCCGATCTGACCGAGGAGCGTCGCGCCGCCGTCCGCGTCGACCTTGAGGAGCACGAATACCATCATGCGCTCCCCTGGGTGCTGGCCCGGCAGGCCGACCCGGACGCGATGCGCGAACTGGCCGCCTCCGCCCACCCCACGATCCGCCGTAGCGTCGCCCGCGCCCGCCGGCTCCCGCCCGACGTCGTGACCCGGCTCGCCGCGGACGAGGACCGCGTCGTCCACCTCTTCCTCGCCGAGTCCTGCGACGACGCCCCCGCCGAACTCCTCCTGGACGTCTGGCGCTGGTGGACCGGCAGCCTCTCCCACCCCGACCGCCCCCACGGCCACCCGAACTTCCCCCGCACGGGCCTCCTGCGCTTCGCCGACGATCCCGACCCCCACATGCGCAGCCTGGCCCTCGACGACGAGGAATCGCCCCCCGCCCTCGTCGAGCGCTTCACCCGCGACCCCAGCCCCGAAGTCCGCCGCAGGGCGGCGACGGACCCGCGCCTGACGGAGGAAGCCGTCCGGCGCCTCCTGGACGACCCCGACGTGGACGTCCGCGCCGCCGTCGCAGCTCACCCCCGAGTCCCCGCCCAGCAGTTGGCGAGCTCGCTGCACGACCCGCGCACGGCCACGGCCGCCGCCCGCAACCCGAGCCTGCCCGCCGACGCGATGGCCGAGATGGTGGACCGGCTGACCCGCGCCGCCTGAGGCTCCCGGCGGCAGCCGGGGCCGGCGCCCGGCGTGGTCCACGAGTTCGTGCGCTACTCGCCCGCGTGATCGAGTATCAGCCCTTGGTCCGCGACAGGAACTCCGTCAGCCGCCGGTTGACCTCCTCCGCCCCGGCTGCCGGCAGGTTGTGGTGGGCCAGGCCCGGGAGGACGGTGACGGTGGCGTCGGGCAGGGCGCGGCGGGTGGCGTCCGCGACGCGGTGGGCGTCGTGGGCGCGGCTGCGTTCGGCGAACAGGGCGAGCGTCGGGGCGGTGAGCGTGCGCAGGCGGTCGGCGTTCGGGCGGGGGCCGGTGACGATGCGGGAGGCGGGGAAGTCGGCGTACCCGAGCGCGTACACCTCGCGGCAGTCGGCGTCGAGGCGGGGCGTGTCGCCGCTCTCCCAGGCGAGGTAGGAGCGGGCGCGGTCGGCGGTGCGGCGGGGGAGGAAGAGCGGCAGGGCGCGCAGCAGGTAGCCGGGGCGGAAGCCGGCGAAGACGTTGTTGGGGTCGAGCAGGGCCATGCGTCCGACCCGTCCCGGCGCGTGGAGCGCGTACTCGGCGGCGGTCCAGGCGCCGTAGGAGTGGCCGCAGAGGTCGGCCTCCTGGACGCCGAGCCCGTCGAGGACGGCGTCCAGCCACGCCATGAGCCCGGGGACGCCGCCGAGCGCGGCGCCGTCGTGGACGCTGCGGCCCGGGTCGCCGATGAGGTCGACGGCGAGGACGCGGTGCCCGGCGGCGGCCAGGGCGGGGGCGATGGCGAACCACATGGCGGACGTGGCGCCGCCGCCGTGGAGCAGGACGAGGGGGCGGCCGTCGCGCGGGCCGCAGGCGTTGACCCGGGTGGTGCCGTGGGCGGTGCGGACGTCGACCGGCTCGACCGGGAGGGGCCAGCGGGCGAGGAGCGCGTCGTACGCGGCGAAGAACGGCGCCGTGCGCGCGGCCGACGCGGACGGTGAGGCAGGTGCGGTCGCAGACATGGCGGGCCTCCGCTGGGATGATGGAATCACTCGCTGCACAAGTATCTCGCTCAGCGAGAGAATACGGCACCTGGGGGTGCCGAGGAAGGAGGCCGGGGTTGTCCGATGTCGAGGAGCCGATGCGGCTGGTCCACCTGTTGCGCGGACTGACCGTCGAACTCGACCTGTTCGGGGCCGAGTTCGCGGCGCGCAACGGGCTGCACCCGACCGATCTGCGGGCGCTGATCCACCTGCTGGACGCGGCCAGGGCCGGGGAGGTGGTCACTCCGGGCCGGCTCGGCGAGGCGCTGCGCCTCAACTCGGCGGGCACCACCGGGCTGGTGGACCGGCTGGAGCGGCTCGGCCTGATCCGGCGCGAACGGGACCCGGGGGACCGGCGCAAGGTGCGGCTGGTGGTCGAAGAGCGTGCGATGGAGCTCGGACAGGGCTTCTTCGGCGGGCTGATCGGCGACCTGGTGGGCGCCATGGGCCGGTTCGACGCGGCGGAGCTGGCGACGGCCCGGCGCTTCCTGCTGGCGATGACGGAGGTGGTGGCGGCGGCCCGCGGGGCGTGAGCCCGGAGCCGCCGGCGGGAGGGCCGGAACCCGGCCGGAACGGGGTGCCGGCCCGGGTCGGCACCCGGCCGGAACCTGGTTCGGAACCAGAGCCGGCACCAGAGTCGGAGCCGGTTTCAGAACCAGGTGTCGCCGTAGTGCGGCCCCGGGTGGCCCTCGCGCAGCAGGCAGATGTCGGCCTCGCGCGGTGGTTCGGGGCCCTCGAAGGGCGCCTCCTCGGGGCAGCGGGCGGCGACCTCGACGGCGTACTCCGGCCAGGACGCCCAGTGCAGGTCGTAGCCGACGCCCTGGACGAGCGCGGAGTGGGAGCCGCCGTGGCCGGCGGTGAGCTCGCAGCGCAGTCGCGGCTCCATCACGAAGGCGGCGCGCGGGACGCGGTTGAAGTGGTCCACGTCGGCCTGCGGGAGCGTGACGACGGCTGGGCAGTGGCGGTGTTCGACGAGGTCCGGGGGGCCGGCGAGGGCTGCGGGTCCGGCGGAGGTGGAGTCCGGTTGGCTCATGGCCGCCAGCATTCCACCGGCGGTCGGCGAGGGGCGGCGGAACCACCGTTCTGTACGCATCAGGCGGGCCAACTGTCGTGTCGTGTACGGGCAGTGGTCACTTGTGCGGGTCGGGTAGTGGAACGGGTGGGGCCAGTGGTGCCGAGGCGTCGCACGAGGCCAGGAGTCACGCGGACCCGAGCGACCAGCTGATCACCGACAGCGTCGCCATCGACACCAGCGTCGACCACAGCACCGCGTCCCGGGCGAGTGCCGTGCCCTGCCCGTACTCGCGGGCGTAGACGTAGACGTTCTGCGCGGTCGGCAGCGCGGAGAAGAGCACGACGGTCAGCAACTGGTGCGGCGGAAGGTGGAGCACGAAGGCGGCGACGGCGTACGCGGCCAGCGGCTGGACGAGCGTCTTGACCAGGACGGTCAGTCCGACCTCGGCGCGACGCGAACCGGCGTCCGCGGGCGGGCGGTTGTGCAGCGAGATGCCGAGGGCGACGAGGGCGGTCGGGACGCCGGCGCCGCCGAGGAGTTCGCAGGAGTGGTTCAGCTCGGCGGGCAGGTGCAGGCCGGTCGCGGAGGCGACGGCGCCGAGCGCGGTCGCCAGCAGGACGGGGTTGCGCAGCGGGAGGGTGAGCAGGGCGCGGAGCCCGGCGCCGCGGCCGTCGAGGACGGCGAGCACGGCTGGGGTGACGAACAGGATCTGGAACAGGACGACCGCCGCGACGAACGAGGCGTCGCCGAGGACCTGCATCGCCACGGGTATGCCGAGGTTGGCCGAGTTGACGTACCCGGCGGCCATGCCGCCGATCGCGAGCTCGCCGGGCTTGCGGTGGAACAGCAACCGCCCGGCGAGCAGTCCGAGGCCGGTCGCGAAGGCGGTGCCGGCGGCGAAGGCGAGCATCGAGGCGTTGGCGAACCGCTCCAGCGGGGTGCGGGCGATCATCAGGAACAGTGCGGCGGGCATCGCCACGTGGAAGACGAAGCGGCTCAGCACCGCCTCCGCCTGCGGGCCGAGCAGTCCGGACCGGCCGACGAGGTAGCCGACCCCGGTCAGGGCCCAGATGGGCGCGAATCCGGAGAGCAGGGGGTGCAGGGCGTGCATGGTTCCTCGGATCGCTCGTCGCCCGGGCCGACGGGGGTCGCCTGCTGCGGCGCGGGCTGCCTGGTTCGGCGTGGGTCGCCTGGTCCGGCGGGGGTCGCCCGCCCGGGGCAGTAAACCAGCCGCGTCAAGCGGCCGATCATGGACCCGGTCGTTCGCGGCCCGGCTCCGTGGAGGCGCGGCCCCGGCCCCGCGATGTCGCGGCCCGGCCCCGGCGGTGTCACGGCCGGCCCCGTGGTGTCGCTGCCCCGGCCACCGCCGGTGTCGCGGGCGGGTCCTACGATGAGCCGATGGACTATCTGAGCCTGGCCGAGGTGGAGACGATCGCACGGCGCGCGCACGAGGGGCAGGTCGACAAGAACGGCCACCCCTACAGCGAGCACATCGCCGCGGTGGCGCGGGGGACGGCGGAGCGCGGCGGCAGCGAGGCGCAGATCGCGGCGGGCTGGCTGCACGACACCGTCGAGGACGACCGGCTGAGCCGCGAGTGGCTGGAGGGCGCCGCGCTGGCGGAGTCCACCAAGGCGATCGTGGACGCGCTGACAAAGCGGCCGGGCGAGCCGGTCGAGGAGTACACCGCCCGGATCCTGGCCACGCCGGGGGCGCTGCTGGTCAAGCGCGCCGACCTGGCCCACAACTCGGACCCGGCGCGGCTCGCGGTGCTGGACGCGGCGACGGCCGAGCGGCTGCGCGCGAAGTACGCGCGGATGCGCGAGCTGCTGGGGCTCACCGGCGAGCTCTGACGGCGGCGCCCGGAGGCCGGCGAGGGTCGCCGCGACGGCCGGCGGGGGCGCGGAAGCCACGGAAGGGCGGAACGCACGGGTGGAAACCACGGAAGGGGCCCGGGCCCCCCGGTGGCGCGGGGTCCGGCCCAGCCCGGTCCCCCCCGTGGCCCCCCTCCGGCCCCCCGGGGGGGGGGGGGGTGGTGGGGGGGGGGGGGGTGCGTCGGGGCTG